>JACDCC010000133.1 GCA_013694595.1 Chthoniobacterales bacterium | reverse complement strand
GTCCGGCTGGCGGCGGAGATTTCGGGGAACGATTTGCCGAGCAGCGGCTGATAGCCGCCGGCTTCGAGCGGGATCAAGCCGGTCGGATCGAACGGAAGATTGCGCGCGCGGAAGAAGAACGACGAGGCATTCCAAACCAGCCGCGTCGCCTGCCAGGGCTGCACGAAGGCGAGCTGCTCCGGGAACCGCGTCGGATCGGCCGCGGCTTTGAACGCCTCCTGCGCCAGCTGCGCAGAAGCGGTGTGGTGCCCGTGCGTTTTGTCGTCGTCGGCCGGGAAACGCGTCACGATCACATCCGGACGGAACTTGCGAATCGTCCAGACGACATCGGCGAGAATCTTCTCCCGATCCCAGATGCGCAGCGTTTCAGGGACCGATTTTGAGTAACCGAAATCGTTCGCGCGGGTGAAGAATTGCGTGCCGCGATCGATCTTCCGCGCTTCGAGCAGCTCCTGCGTGCGAATCACGCCGAGTTGCTCGCCGAGTTCGGGCCCGATCAGGTTCTGCCCGCCGTCACCTCGGGTCAGGGAGAGGTAAGCGGTGTCATAGCGCGCACCGTTGGCGAAGAACGAGATGAGACCTGTATTCTCGTCGTCCGGATGCGCCGCGACGTAGAGGACGCGGCCGAGGACGTTCAGCTTTTCGAGTGCGAGCCGGATCTCACCCGGATGCATCGCGCGCGGCGCTTCAGCCGCGTGAGTCTCGGCTACGGAAGTGAAAGCTGCGGCGGATAACACGACAGCCAGGACAGTCATCCCGAGCCGCGCAGACGGCGAGGGATCTCTCGTCCTCGACAGTCGCGCTCTGCACAGACGAAGCGCCGATTCGAAGCCCACGCAATTAAACTAATTCGGAGATCAGCAGGCTGGCGTGAGGTCCCTCGCCGTCTTCGCAACTCGGGATGACAGCTGGCGGATGCCACGCGTGGTGCGTGGCATCACTTCGAGCTATCGATGATCTCTTGCGCGCTCTTGATCGTCGCTTCGTCAGGATCGGTGTCTGCCTTCAGGATATCGATGGTCTTCTGAGCGGAAGCGGCGGCTTCTTTTTTGTTGCCGAGCTTGGCCTGAATCTGCGCGCGCCGCATGTGCATGAAGTAGGCGTTCGGATTCTTCTCCAGCGCCTGGTCCATCCACTTCGCGGCTTGCGTCATGTCTTTGTTGTTATCGTAGTAGAAGCTCGCGGCCTGGAACGCGGTGCGCGGGTCGAGCGGCGTCGTGCCACTTGCAGCCGTTTCAAGTTGTTTGCTGACCTGCTCGATGTCGTCGGTCGCGAGTTTCACCGGCACGCGGGTCTTATCCCAATCGAGGTGGAGAGTGGCGGAGGCGCCTTTCACATCGGCGAGGCCGATCGTAAATGTCTCGACCGCCATCGGCAGTGTCGTCGGCTTCACGGTCACGCGCGCGACATCGTTCTCCTGCTTGTAATCTCCCGCGCTTTGGATCTTCGGGTCTTTGTAAACGATCACCGTCCATTCGTTCGCGTTCGGAATGGTGAAGAGCGCATACTCGCCCGCCGGGATCTCCTGGTCGCCGAGCTTCACTGTGTCGCTGAACTTGATGCGCGTGGCCGCGTTCGCGCCAGTCCGCCAGACCTTCCCGTTCGGCACCAGCCCACCGAAGATCTCGCGATCGTTTTTGTTCGGCCGCGCGTAATCGATCTCCACATCCGTCAGGCCCACGCGTTGCTTCACAAACCCGCGCTGGCTGGCGTCGGGGAACTGCATTTTCTCCTGGGCGAAGAGGCTGCTGCCGAGGAAGCAGATGGCAGCAAAAGTAACTGACGTGCGGGAGAGGGTGTTTAGCATCATGGGGTCGGGATTTGGTCGTTGAGTTGGGATTTGATTGAAGCAGGTCAGGCCGAGCAACATACGTTCGACACAGCCGTGTCAAAAACGTTCGGTCAGAAATCCTTTTCGGATGCCGCTTCTTCCGCGGGAGTGAATTTTCCCGGCCGCGAATAGTCCAATGGTAAGCACCCGTTCGCCATCCGCGGCACCACGCCGCAACGATCATAGAGGTGGCGGGTTTTATTTCTTAATTATGGAACGCAAGACTTACCTGGAGCGTTATCGCGTCATTCTCGACCCGCACGGCCTTCCGATCGAGCTCGGCACCAACGTAGCTGGCGTCACTTACAAGGCGGAAGATATCGAGTCCGGCGAATTGGTCGCAGTCGAGCTGGTGCGTTCTGAGATGCTCGGGCCAGCCGCGCTGGAACAACTCGAAGCGGACGCGCCGAAAGCGCACGAGCTCAATCATCCGAACATTGCGCGCGTGCGCGATGTGGGGCTGGACGGCGAACATGTCGTCTACGTCCGCGAGTTCGTCGACGGCCACACGTTGCAGGAGTGGGTCGCCAGCCATGGGCCGCTGCCAGCCGGCGCGGTCTTGCGGATCGGTTCGCAAGTGATCTCCGCGCTCGCGGCGGCAGCGTTTCATTCCATCAGGCACTGCTCGCTGCAGCCGGCGAACCTCATGATTGTTCCCGGCCAAACGCCCGAGGGCGAATGGCCGCTGGTCAAGGTGCTCAACTTCGGCGCGCCTCCGCCAACGTTTCCACGGTCTGGCTTTACCACCGTCGTGCTGAACTTCGGCGCGCCACCGCCAACGTTTCCACGGTCTGGCTTTACCACCGTCGGCGTCGGGAATTCAGCGCAATTTGCGAGTCCCGAGCAGCTCGTCGGCGGGACGGTCGACTTCCGCTCCGAAATTTACTCACTCGGCTGCACACTTTGGTTCCTTCTCACCGGCGCGCCACCCGCCACTGACATTTCGGTCGCGCGCTTCAGTGGCGTGCCGAAGGCGGTCCGTCGCCTCATCGCGCCGATGATCGCCGTCGACGCGGATGAACGGCCGAAGGATCCCGTCGTTCTGCAGGAACAATTCCGCGATGCGCTCGCGCGGATCGATCGACGGGAATCGATCGGACGGCGCTTCGGAGTTCCTCTCCTCGGCGGAGCGGCGAGGCCGGCAGCAGCCGTGGCCGCAACAGGAGCAGCTCCGATCGCGCCTGCGCCAACTCCCATTCCCGTGGCACCAGCGCCCGCTTTGCAGCCGGCAGCGGAGGCGGCGACTGCAACACCGGCCAGCGTCACGCACATGCCGCGGCGTCCCGTTTCGTGGAAGCCACTGGCGCTCGCCGCGACGCTGATCGCGATCGGTGCCATCGGCGCGCTGGTTGTGACCAACAGCGTCGGCCGCGGGAAAGTGGCTGGCGCCTCAGATTCTTCCGACGCCATTGGCGTGCCGATCGGTGTCCCGGAAGCTTCCACTACCACAACAGTAGCGAACACCAGCAGTGTGCCGGTTCCACCGCCAGCGCCCGCAAACGCTCCGCAGGTGGCGAGCACCGGCAGTGCACCTGCCAGCGCGCCTGCCACCTCAGCCGCTCCGGCCACGGGGCCTGCTGCGAACAGCGTTGCGGCGAGCGGCGCGAATGCAGCCCCGGCGGAAAGCCCGAACACCGGCTGGTCGTCCGCCATCGTTTCGGCAGATCAGGCCCCTCCGCCGGTGGCCGAATCAACGACGCAAGCTTCCGTGCCATCGCAGATCCCGCCGCCCACCGTTGTGGCGTCGAATACAGCTCCGACGGCTGGCGGTGAGTCGGAGGCGGCCTCTCCAGCCGAAGGGCCCGCGGAGGTCGCGCCGCAAGCGCCCGCTCCAGCAGCGAAGCCTGCCACTGTCGCCGACGCGGCCAGCACGAGATCTGAAGCACCGGCTGCGCGAACAGCCGAGGCTTCGCCCGCGAGGTCAACGGCTGCGACCACGGCGCAGCGCAAAGCAACAGCTTCCGCGGCGGCGCCCACTGCATCGCCAGGCAAGACAACCACGACCGCTGCAAAACCAGCGAAGACCAAACCGAAGCGCGAAGAGGGACCGCCGCGAGTCGCGCAACGAGTGAAAGAGTCCGAGCTCGACGAGTCCTCCTTGCCGCCGGTGCCGAGGGGCTCGCGGCGGGCGAGATACATCGGCACCCGTCCGGACGGTTCCATGATCTTTGCTCTTCCATCCTCAGAGCGCGTCTATGCCGCGCCACCGACAGACCGGTTCGAGAGATCACCGCGCCGGCGCCTGCGGCAGCTTCTCGATCCCGACCCACTGCCGCCCGATGAGGAAGAAGAGTTCGAGGACGAAGAGTAGCGAACAGCTTCGCGGCTGATCCAGTGAGAGCGGCGGCCTACAGCTATCGTGGTGCCGCGTTCAGGGGCCAGACGATCGGCACCAGCAGGATCACGATCACGAAAATGATCAGGGTCAAAACCGTGCCGAACTTTCAGAAAGTCAGCGAAGCGGTACCGACCCGCTCCGTAGACCATGATGCAGGATGGCTCGAGCGGAGTGATGAACGAGCAACTCGCGATCAACGGCGAGCCCGGCAGGATGATCATTTCCATACGTCATCATGTAGACCAATCCGGCGAGCGTGATCGGAATGCCGACGGGCGCGAGCTCGAACATGCCCATCGGCGCGAGCTTGTATTGCGTGAGCAGACCGCTCACGACGAGATTCGTCGAGGTGCCGATCAGCGTGATGGTTCCGGCGAGGATGGTGGCAAACGCGAGCGGCATCAACAGCTTCGCAGGACTGATCTTCGCGCGCCTGGCGATGCCGAACGTGATCGGCACGAAGAACGCGGTGGCCGCGGTGTTGCTCATGAATGCGCTCAGTCCTGCCGCGCCTGTCATCACCACAGTCTGCAATCGCCGTGCACTGTCGCCCGCGTGCGGCACGATCCACCGGCCGACCAGGTCCATCACGCCGGTGCGCATCAGCGCCGCCGTCATGATGAGCAACCCCAGGATCATGATCACGGTGTCGCTCCCGAAGCCGGCGAACGCCTTCTCCGCCGGAAGAATGCCGGTGAGCACCATCCCGATGACCAACCCGAGCGCCGTCACGTCGGACTCCAGCCATTCGGTCGCGAACAGCACCAGCGCGATCAACACAAACGCAAACAGCACCGCGATTTCGTACGTCACGTAAGCTCATCGGTAGTGGAGCCGGTGGGAGTCGTCTCCAGTTGGCGGCGTGGCCGCGGCCGCGACGCTGCCGAGTCTGACTAGAGCGTGTCATGCACTTTTTTCGGCTGACGTCGTCGCGTGCGGAGTGAAGTGGGCGGCGGTAAGCCTGGTAGGGCGAGACTCCCGTCGAGCCTGAGAGTTGCGATGTCTCCAGCCAGGCTCGACGGAGCCTCGCCCTACCAAACGTCGACCTGTCCCTCAAAGTGCATGACATGCTCTAACGAGGAACCGCGTAGAGCGGCCAGAAGAACTGGATCAGCAGCAGAACGGTCACCGTCAGAACGGCCGTCAGCCCAAGGCCAACTTTCACGAAATCGCCAAATCGATACTTGCCCGGCCCGTAGACGAGAATGCACGACGGCTCGAATGGCGTAATGAACGAGACCGACGCGGCCAGCATGATGCCGATCGCAAATGTGCGTTCGTTCGCGCCCAGTTGTTGCGCCGCGCTGATCGCCACCGGCAGAACGACGAGCGCCGCGGCTGCGTTGGACATCGGCTGTGTCAGCACAATCGTGAGCACGAAAAAGCCGCCGAGGATCGCGAGAATGCCGAAGGGCGCGAACCACTGCACGATCAGCCCCGCGAGGTAAGCGGCGGCTCCTGTCTTTTCCATGGCAGTGCCAAACGCCGTCATGCCGCCGATCAACACCAGGAGGCGCCAGTCCACAAACTCGTACGCGCGTTCCACGCTGATGCACCGCATCAGGATCGTGAGCACGGCGGCCGAAAGGAACGCAATCGACAGCGGCACCAAACCGACGGCGCCGATGATGACCGCCGCGCCGAAGAGCGCGATCGTGAGCAAGCCTTTCCGCGGGTGATAGAGCGGCTCGCTCACTTCCCCCAGCAACGAGAGACCCGGCTGAGCGCGCAACGCCTGGATCCGCGCCTCTTCTCCTTGCACCAGCAGGAGGTCGCCGACGCGCAAAACGGTGTCACTGACCTGCTCGCGCAGCGACTGTCCGTGGCGATAAATCGCGAGCACTGTGAGGCCGTAGTGCTGTCGGAAGTTCGCGTCCTTCAGCGAGCGCCCATGTAGCTCGCTCTGCGGCGTCAGCAGCACTTCGGCGATCCGCATTTGCGCCGTCTGCAGGTCGAGATCACCGAGCGTGAACTCCGGTTTAATCTCGATCCCCTCGATCTTCTTCACCTTCATCAAGGTGTCGGCCTTGCCTTCCACCAGCAGAATGTCTCCCTCTGCGAGTCGGACACCGCGGCCGGGCGCGAACTCTGTCTCGCCGCGGATGATCTTGAGAATTTGAAACTCAAGGACGTTCAGGTCCGACTCGTAGCTCTTCTGTCCGATCAACGGCGACTCCGGCAGCACGATGATCTCGCTCACGTATTCGCGCATCGCGTAGTTCGCGGTGAGGCTCGCCTCCTTGTGCTCCGGCAGCAGATGTCGGCCGATGAGCATGAGGTAGGCGATGCCGATGACGACGATGATGAGCCCGAGCGGAGTGATCTCGAACATCCCCAGCTCCGCCATGCCCGCCTTTTTGATGTAACCGCTGACCGCGACGTTCGTAGAGGTGCCGATCAAGGTGCAAGTGCCCCCCAGGATCGAGGCGAACGCCAGCGGCATGAGCAGGCGCGAAGGGCTCAGATTCGCGCGGCGCGCGACGCCGATCGTCGGCGGCAGAAACATCGCCGTGACGGTGGTGTTGTTCATGAACGCCGAGACGCCCGCCGTGCTCGAGGTCAGGAGCAGAAGGAGGCGGTTCGGGTTTGTGCCCGCGAGTTTGAGAATGCGCGCCCCGAGCAGATCGAGCACCCCCGTTTCCTGCAAAGCGCCACTGATCACGAAAATGGCGCCGAGGATAATGATGATGTCGTTACTGAAGCCGGCGAACGCTTCCTGCGGCACCAGCACGCCCGTGACCACCAGCGCGATCAACAAAAGAAAGGTGATGATGTCGACGGAGATCCGCTCCGTCGCGAAGAGCGCGATCGCGATGACAAGCAGCGCCAGGACGAAGGCAATGGAGAGCGTCATCGGGAGGTATTCGCAGCTGAACAGCGCGCTGATCGGAGGATGCCGAAAACGCGGCGGCGAACGAGGAAAATTCAGCCGGTGGCGGCAGCTGCCGTTGCCATGACTGGCCGAGCACGTAGGATGAATCTCCCGTCATGGAAACCAATCTCGACCAACTCGTGCAGTCAGCGGCGAACATCCCGGGATGATGCTGTGGCGGGGCAAACGCGAACCCGGGCGGGTGACGCGAGAGATCACGATCTCAAACAAACACGGCTTCCACGCCCGACCCGCCGCCGAGTTCGTGCGCCGTGCCAATAGTTTCCGCTCCGAGATCTGGCTCACGCGAAACGGCGAGCGGTTTTCTGCCGTTAGCCTGATGGACATCCTCCGCGGCCAGTTCGAATGCGGCGCCACGGCCACGCTCGAGGCGTTCGGCCCCGATGCGCAGGAAGCGGTCGACGCGCTTTGTCAGGTGCTGCTGAAGTTGCGCGATCAGGAAGCGGACTGACGTTCCTGCGCTGCGAGGAGCGCCACCTGCTTCCTCCCCAACCAGAGGCTCAGGCACGACCAGATCACCGCCAGCGGCACGGCGACAAACGAGATGCCGGTCATCGTCAAGCCGAACCAACCGAGTGCCGCGTACGACCACGCCCCGACTTGGTCCCCAGCGCGATAGACAAACGTGTCGATGAAGTTCTTCGCCTTGTATTTGTCCTCACGCGAGATGGAGGTGAAGAGCACTTCGCGGGCAGGCCGTGAGAGCGCGAAGTTCCCCGCGCGCCGCAAGACCTGGTAAACCACGAGGACTGCGATCGTCGGCACCAGTCCGAGCGTGGCAAATCCGACGATGCTGATCACCGGCAACGCTGCCAGCGTCACGCCCACGCCGAGCCATTTCAGCAACCGGCTGGTGAGGAAGATTTGCACCAGCACGGTCAGAACGTTTACCCACACATCGATCTGCGCGAAAAAAGCCGTGCGACTCGCGCGATCAGTGAAGTGGCGCGATGCGACTTCCGCCTGCTGGAAGTAGAGGAAGGTGGCGGTCACCGTCTGCAGCAGCATGTAAGCGCAGATGCCGAGGAGGTACGGCGACCGCAGCGAATGCGTGAGGCCGCTCCACACCGAGCCGCCGATCGGCGACTCAGCGCGTTTCTGTTCACCCTCGGATTCCGGCTCGTTCCTGAAGGTCGTCGGAAAGAATCGGACAAGCTGCGCCGCCACCTCGAGCAACCCCGCCGAGACCAGCAATAGATTCACGGGACCCAGCGCACGCGCGAGCAATGCAGTCATCGAAGCGCCCACGATCGCGCCCAGCGTGCCGCCGACGCTGATGAACCCGAAGAGCCGTTTGCCTTGCTCGGTGCTGAAGATGTCGGCCATGAAAGCCCAGAACACCGAGAGCACGAAGAGGTTGAAAACGCTGACCCAGCTGAAGAACGTGCGGCCGACCCAGATCTGCTGTTCCGCGGGAAGGCTGCGGAGCAGAAGGAAGTAGATGATGAGGTTCGCGATGAAAAATCGATACGCGATCGGAATGAAGCGCCGGCGCGAGTAGCGCGTCACGAGCGCGGCGAAGAGCGCGTTCGCGACCATCATCGTGACCAGCGTCAGCGTGAAGAGCCACGGCAGATTTTCTACGCCGCCGGCGACGCCCATTTCATCGCGGATCGGCCGGAGGATCGAGTAGCTGGTGAGAACGAGGAAGAAGTAGGCGAACCCGAGCAGCGTCGCGCGCACTTCGTCCGGCCGCGCGTCGACTACGCGGTTGCGCAGTGAAGGCCAAAGGCCGGCCGCGGCCGCCGTGCGTCGGTCACTCTCTCCCGTCATGTCGAGCGAAGCCGAGACATCCCGTTGCGCTGCCATTCAGGCCACGCCGCGGGATTCCTCCACTTCGGTCGGAATGACAGAGCGGCAGGAATCACGCAGAACTCCTACGCCGGCTTCTCGCGTTTGTGCCACACCTCGAGCACTTGCTTCTCTCGCTCGGGCGACAAACCAGCTTTGAGCTTTGTCTGCCGCTCCGCCGGCAATGTTTTGAACCAGGCCAAAGTATCCCGCGCCGTCTCGCCCAGCGGCCGGAAGGTGAGGTCTTTGTCGAGCGCCTTCCTGATGCTCGTCCGTCCCATTCCACCCATCTTGCCTTGCGGCGGAATCCAGACGGGCATGTCCGACCAGGGCGCAACCTTCTGCTGTTCGAGAAACTCCGCGTTCGTCCAGGTAAACTGCGCGTCGCTCTTCAGCGCCGTCTTGATTTGGTCGAGCATCTCGCCCATGCCGAGCGGTTTCGCGGGACCCGTCGCGTTGTAGATGCCGGTCTCGCCGTTCTCGACCATCCGGATGGTCCACTCCGCAATGTCACGCGCGTCGATGATCTGCACGGGATCGCTCGGCTCTCCCGGCGCGAGCACTTCACCGCCGCGCTCGACCCGCACCGGCCAGTAGGTGAAGCGGTCCGTCTGGTCGTTAGGCCCGACGATTAAACCCGGCCGGATGACCAGCGTCTTCCCGGGGAACCACTTCTCCGCTTCCTGCTCGGAGAGCGCTTTGAGCGGTCCGTAGAGTTTGAACTCGGACCCCTTCACGGTATCCAGCGTTTCCTTCATCGGATCGGCGCCTTCGTACTTCGCCAACGCGGCTGATTCCTGCTTGTCCGGCGCGCTGTGCTCCGCATAGACGGAGATTGTCGAGATGAACACGTAACGGTCGACATTCCCCTTCAAGATCTCCGCGGCGTCCCGCACCCAGACCGGCAGCATGGTCGGGTTGTCGATCACGACGTCCCACTTCCTGCCCTGGAGCGCGTCGAGCTGGCCGTTGCGATCGCCCACTAGCTGCTCAACGCCTTCCGGTATTTCGCCGCGCCTGGTCTTGCCGCGATTGAACACCGTCACCTTGTGTCCGCGCGCGACGGCGTATTGCACCTGATTTGGGCCGGTGAACCCGGTCCCACCGAGGATCAAAATACGCAATGGCTTCACAGCTTCGTCGGCGGCGCGGAGTATCGGCAGTCGGAAGCTCATCGCTCCGCCAGTCATTGCTGCCAGCTGCATGAATCTGCGTCGAGTCGTGTTCATTGTTGGAGCATCGGCACAGATCATATTGAGGCGCATTAGATTCGTGACAAATGCACGTAGCGGGCCTGAGCTGCCCACGATGACGGCCCGCGTCGCGTGGCGCAGCATGTCACGCACGTTGTCTGAGAGGCAGTTCCCATCTGTAGGCCGTCGTGTCCTCACGCGGCGGAGTGCAACCTTCTCGCCAGCAACCACAGCACATCGCCACGTTCACACCCGCCGGGTCGGAGACCGCGGCCTACAACCGCGCGCCTGGGCGAGCCCGCAGCGCAACTGCATGACCCGCTTTTACGGCGTGAAATCGTGATCCTTCTTCACCGCCGCGCAAAACGCCGCCAGCAACCGCGCCGTGTTCTCCAGATCCTCCAGCGCCAGCAGCTCGTTCGGTGTGTGCATGTAGCGCAGCGGCACCGACAGCAGTCCCGTCGCCATGCCGCCGCGGGAGAGCTGCATCACGTTCGCGTCAGTTCCCGTGCCGCGTGCCGCGGAGGAAATCTGGACCGGAATGCCTTCCGCTTCCGCCGTTGCCACCATCAATTCAAAGACGCGGGGATTGATATTCGCGCCGCGCGCGACAATCGGCCCGCCGCCGACGCGAAAGTCGCCGGCCTTCTTCTTCTCGATTCCCGGCGTGTCGGTGCCATGCGCCACATCGAGCGCGATGCCGACGTCTGCTTCAATCGAGAATGCGCTGGTCGTGGCACCGCGCAGTCCGATCTCCTCCTGCACAGTTGAGACGCCGACGACGCAAGCATCGCACTGTTTCCCGTGCAGCAAACGCAGAACTTCGGTCACAATCCACGTCCCCATCTTGTTGTCGAAAGCCATCGAGACAGCGCGCTCATTTGCGAGCTCGATGTACGGCTGCAGGAAAACGCCGGCATCCCCGAACGCGACCAGCTCGAGTGCTTCCTCTTTCTTCGACACGCCGATGTCGACATAGAGATCGTGCATCTTCGGCACCTTCTTGCGATCGTCCTCATCCATCAGGTGGATTGCCTTCCGCCCGATCACGCCCGGCACCAACCCGTGGCGGGTCATGATGGAGACGCGTTGTGACGTCGCGACGACAGGGTCAACGCCGCCAATTGGGTCGATGTGGAGGAAGCCCTCGTCTGTGATGTAATTGACGATGAACCCGATTTGGTCGCAGTGCCCGGCGAGCATGATGCGCGGTCTGCCATCGGGATTGCGCACGCCGAAGACGTTGCCCATCACGTCGGTGCGAACGCTCTCGCACCACGGCTGAATCCGGGCGCGCACGAGCTTCTGGACATGGTGCTCGTAGCCGGACGGGCTGGGAGTTTCGACGAGTTGTTGGAGGAACGTTTTGCTTTCGGGATTCATGAAACAGTGTCGGCTACCATCGCCAGGGTGCTGCCGTCGTCCAGTCCCGTGGACGTCGTGCCTACCCGCGCTCGATGATTAACGTGATCGGCAACGGAGAGCGGCCTGATTCGCCGCCATAAATCGTGAGGCCGCCGATCGGCGGCTTATCCGCCGGCACGACACAATGCAGATAGAACAGGTTCTCGCCCGAATTTGCGACCACCTGGCGGAGAAGATCGCCTTCGATGGTCGCGTGCGCGAGATAACCGTACGCACCGCGTCCATCGCCGATGTAACTCAGAGCCCCGGCCGAATCGTGCGGGTGATTAGGAAGAATGCTGCTGTAGATGCGCATACCGTTCAGCAGCATGCGGAAGGAAGTAGGAATCGCGAAGGAGTCGGTCTGGGGAGTTTCGTCGCGCCGCGCCGAGGCTTCGCAGAGAACGTGGATCTTCGAGACGTTCGCCAGCTCTTCCGCGGTGACATGGAATTGCCACTCGAAGAAACCGTGGCCGTTGCCGTAGCAGGAGCGATTGATTTCCGCTTCGCGCATGTCGCTGTGTCCTGCGCTCCATTCGGCGGCCGTCCAGGTGTGCGCCGCTGCGCGGAGGACCAGCCCGCGATCCGTCTCTTCGCGCGGCGCGTAACCACCCTCGACGAAAAATTGCACATAGTTCCGCGCCACGAGGGATCCATCCGGTGTGACCGCCCGCACCCACAACGCGCAGAGCATCGTCTCCGTCGGCAGTTGAAATCGGATCCGCTGCGCGAGCTCCACCCGGTAATGAGGAAAGCTGATTGATTTGCTGCCGTGCGCGAGCCGATCGTGCGCCCAGCCTAACGAATCGATTCCGCTCAGGCTCCAATAGAGCGTCACCTCTTCGCGTGTCCGGCGCGCGAAATGCGACGAGAAAACATCGATCTCGACCTCCGCGCCCGGCGCATAAGCTGCGATCGGAGGCGCATCGATCGGCAGCACGTCGCCCTGGTTCACGATCGTCGGGTCGTAGCCGAATTGCTTCGGCGTGCGGTCGTAATTCAGGAAGCCGTTCCGCTCCCACTCCACGTCGTGCAGCTCGGTGAAAATGTAGGCGGAGAGCTTTCCATGCCGTCGCAGCTCGTTCGTCAGGAATTTAAAACTCCAGCTGATGTCGATGTCGCCGTCGAGCGCGCCGACGCCGCCGTATTCGCTGTTGATCAGCCGCTGCGATCCCTGCTCGAAGCCGCGCGTGTAATTGAAGCGTGAACCCGCATACGTCTCCTGCACCACCTCCTCAATGTGCGCCTTCGCCTGCGCGTAATTCCGCGAATAGAAGTGCCACGAGTTCACATCAGTGGCACCGTGGCCGTAGTGCTCGAGGTGATCCCACGCGACCACGCTCATGTCCTCGACCAGTCGCGTGGGATCGAGTGACTTCGCGAGTTTCCACATCTCGTCCACCCAGGTGAATGACGGCTCGTTGTTGAACTTCGAGCCGGGAGCGCGCACCTCGTTCGTCACCGCGAGCGGCGGCTTCGGGTTTATCAGCTTTACGATTTCGTCCTGGCCGCCGAAGCCCCACGTTTCGTTGAAGAGACACCAGCCGATGATCGATGGGTGGTTGAAATCCCGGACGATCGCTGCGCGCATCGTCTCTTCGTAGCGGCGGCGGCCTCGCGAGGTATCTCCGCCTTCGCCGAAATTCGGAAAATCCGCGAGTAACAGAATCCCGAGGGTGTCAGCCCAATAGAGCAGCAGCGGGTCGTCGACCTTGATGTGGACGCGCAGGAGATCGAACCCGCTGCGTTTCGCGTAGGCGATATCGTCCTTTAAGACCTGCACATCGCCAGCGGTGTAAATGCCATCCGCGTAGTATGATTGATAGAGCGCGCCACGGATGTAGATCGCTTCGCCGTTGAGCGAGAGCGCCGCGGGCGACGCGACATCATCGGACGGTTGCGTAGAGATGCTGCGCACCCCGAAATAGCCATGCACGACATCCGCCTGCGGTCCCGTGCCGAGGGTGAATTGCACGTGATAAAGATGCGGTCGGATTGGATCCCACAGCATCGGCTCCTGCAACGACAGCGTCCCGCTCGCCTGGCCATCCTCGACAGCGAACGTATCGGAAAACTTACGCCCGTCCGGCGCAGTTAACTCCACGTGGCAGGTGCGGCCGCCGTTCGTGCAAATGGTGAACGCGGCCTCTCCCTCCTCCACGTCGGTGGTGATCTCGAAGCGTTCGACGAACGTCGCCGCGCGCGGCTCCAGGAACACCGTCTGCCAAATGCCGCTGACGCTCGAGTACCAGCCCCACTGCTTGCCGACGGGCTGCTCGCGATTGTCCTGCGGATCCTCGACGCGAAAGACGATCGTGGCGATGAGTTCACCGTCGGGCGTCAGCTCGAGGGCATCCGTGAGGTCGAACTCGAACGGAATGTAACCAACTTCATTACGCCCGACGTGCTGACCGTTGCACCAGCAGTCGGTGAAGAAATCAGCGGCGCCGACAATCAGGATGGTGCGTCTGTTTTGCCACGCCTCCGTTTTCGGCACGGTAAACGTGCGCCGATACCAGCCGACTTCGTAGCGCTCGGCGTCGCGGTAATTAAAGCGATCGACCTCTAGCGGGTGACGGTAAACACGATGCGAAAAGTAGTTATCGTTCCCCGCCGCATCGGCCTCGCCCCAGGCGGCAAGCGATTCCCAACAGAAAGGCACCGTGATCTGCTCGCCCCATCGCGGCCCACCCGACGCGAACCACTGCTGCTCCGTCCCAACGCGCTCCGGATCGAAACGGAACTCCCAGGCCCCGTTCAGGTTCAGCCAGTCGATTCCGTGGACGAACCCGCGTTGCCGGTCCGGCCGCGGGTATTCGGCGCGCGGGAGGTAAGTGCCGATCGGCATCTGCGGTTACGGTGGGCGATTTGCGCTGCGTGGCGCAAGGAGTTTCGCGGAATTGGTGGAAGCGGAAGGCGGACGCCGGCCGGTCACCAACCGACCGCCGCGCCATCTGCTATCCGACACACGAACGCCGCAGGCGAATGGCTGACGCGGAGCTGTTGTGCGACGGCGTCCGCCTGCCCGGCGTGCACGAGTGTCACGGTGCCGCCCCCAAAGCCGCCGCCCGTGAGGCGCGAGCCGAGCACGCCCGGAAGCGTTCGCGCCGCTTCCACCAGGTGGTCGAGCTCCGGTGTGCTGTTCTCGAAGTTCGTGCGCGAGCTTTCGTGCGACGCATTCATCAACGCGCCGATCGCCTCCGCGTCGCTTGTGCGAAGAGCTTCGACCGCCTGCCAGACGCGCGAGTTTTCGCCGACAATGTGCGCGGCTCGCCGGAAGAGAACGGGATCGAGCGTCGCGCGCGAGCGGTCCAGCTGTTCTGGTGAAATTTCGCGCAGGCTCGCAGCGCCGAGCGCTTTCACCGCCGCGGCGCATTCTTCGCGCCGCGTGTTGTACTGGCTCTGTAGCAGGTTGTGCTTCTTCCCGGAATCGGCGATCACGAGCGCGAAGTTCGCCGGGAACGCCACCGTCTCGATCGTGTCGGTTTGGAAGTCCAGGTGCACCAAATAATCGGCGCGCCCGAAAACCGATGTCGCCTGGTCGAGCAAACCTGACTGCACGCCGACGAACTCATTCTCCGCGCGCCGGCACAGCTTCGCCACCGCCAGCGGATCGATCCACAAGTCGTGCAGCTTCATCAGGAAGCCGGCCGTCGCGACTTCAAACGCAGCCGAGCTCGAGAGACCTGCACCGGCTGGAACATCACCGGTCACCTCCGCTTCGAAGCCCCGAAGTTCGTAGCCGGCGCGCAGGAATTGTTGCACTACACCGAAGGGATAATTCGCCCAGCGCTGCGCCGTCTGCGGCGTGAGCTCATCGAGGGAGATTTCGACCTGCGCCGGCGGGGACGACGCGGTGAATTTTATCGATCGGTCACCGCGAGACGTGCCCGTGACGGTGAGCCCGCGGTCGATCGCCGCGGCCAGGACGACGCCGTGATTGTAATCGGTGTGATTCCCCAACAGCTCGACACGGCCGGGTGCGTATGCTGATGCCGAGCGCACGCCAGACGATCTCACACCTGCGGCGGAGGAGCCTGCGAAAAGCGCAGTCTAATCGCGCCGAGCAGTGGTGTGCCCGTCATCCTGAGCCGCCCAGACGGCGAAGGATCTCTCGCCCGGAGTAACCACGGCACGATACGTTGCGTGTCGATCGCCGAGTGACCCCGCAGCGCCAGCGTGGTAGCAGCGCACGTCGCGGACCGAAAGGGTTGCGCGTCGACGTGAGATCCCTCGCCGTCTGCGCGGCTCGGGATGACGGCTTGCGGTGGCGTCGCGTCACTCACGACGTAACACGCAGTTACTTCGTGTCGCCGTCTTTCGGTTTCGTTTCGCTCGACTCCTGGATTTCCTGGAGGTCGATGTCGTCGTTCTTCAGTGTGCCTCCGAACGCCTTCACGAAGGCGTTTTTGAAGACGTTGAAAACAGTATCCATCACGGCAGGCGCCGGATCATCGAAGCTGCCGGACACGGGCACCTTCGTGCCGAAACGATCTTTGGGATGATTCCGGATGATGCGCGTGAGGCCGCCGACGATCCCCTGCCAGATAAAATCGATCGGGCTTTCGGTGTCCTCGGTTGGATCGAAGATCGCCATGTTATCGAACACGGGCTCGATATAGCCGCGGAAGTTCCCTTGCTTTGAATTCATCTCAATCGCGACCCGGAGCGTGCCCTTCTCAAAGGTGATGCGGCCGTAGGCTTTCGCAAAGTCGTTCAAGGCGACGAGCGGCAGGCCGTCGAGCTCGCTTTTCAGCGTGAACGTCGGCTTCGATGAATACGGATCGAGATTGATCTCCGACTTAAAGGTTCCCTGCCGTAGCGGCCGTCCCTTGATCTCAATGTTCGCGTTCAGCGTCTCGGAGAGCTTGGTGCTGTTGGTTAGATTCGTCCCCACGTATCGAGGCGGTCCATCACCACATCGACATCCGGTGTCTTGCTGTAGTCGCGGTAGTGGACCTCGCCTTCATTGACCGTCAGGCGGTTGATTTTCAGGGGAAATAAATCCTGCACTTTCTCCGCCCAAGGCTCGTCGAGTGGCGCCTGGCTGTTGGCTTTGCTGGCGGCGTTGACAAAGTTCACTTTCGGCCGCTGGAAGTGGATCTCGCCCACGAGCGCGCCGTAGAAGAGCGCTTTCCATTCAACCGACATATCGATCGTCGGCGCGGAGAAAAAAGGCACCGGGACGCGGCCGCCCGTCTTCTTGATCTCGACGCCGTTCACACTGTATGCGCCGCGCCAAAGATGAATATCCACGTCGGCGACATGCCCGGTGTAACCTTCGATCTCGCTCAATTTGCGATTGACGTAATCGCGCGCCCAGATCGGTAGCATCGCACGCACCACAATCAGCGCGACTGCGAGCACCACGACAATCCAGAGCAATTTGCTGCGTAAGAGCGTTTTCATGTAAGACCAAAACGGCGTGGCAAGAGGGCCACGCGTTCATCCCTTTGGAACGTGCCGTTCAGGCAGAATGGATGTCTTTCATCCTCCGGCAGCGGCCCTGAGCACGCCGGCGGTCGAGGGTTCCCTCGCCACGAGGCAACGCGCGGCCCTACCCCGGCTTCTTCGGCGAGGAGGTTGGCGAGGTTTTCGGAGTGGGTGAAGGAGTCGGCGAGGCTTTGGGCGTCGGCGAAGGAGTTGCCGTTGCCTTAGGCGCGGCGGTGGCTGTGGCTGTCGGCGAGCCACTGGCGCTGGGCGACGGCAGCGGGAAGGCAAAGGTCGGTGCTGGCGAAGCTGAAGCATCCGGGCTCGCTGTTGGGCTCGCCGTCGGTGTCGCTGTGGCGGTCGGCGTAGGCGTAGGCGTAGGCGTCGGCGTAGGCGTCGGCGTAGGCGTCGGCGTAGGCGTCGGAGTCGGAGTCGGCGTTGGAATAATGTCGACCCACCGGTGCAACGGCGCGCCGGTGCCGCCGATTTCCTTCACCAGCTCTTCGCAACGGGCATGAATCTTGTCGAGGTCGGGCGGTCCCCACGGGGCATCCGCCGTGCCCGGGAAAATCAGGTAGGTGACCTTGAGATCGCTGACCGGCCGGTTGTAAGGCGTAGCCGTCTCGTTGATTTCCTTTGCGATCCGGAGCGATGCCTCACCGGCCTTGTCCGCGGGGCCCACGTCCCCGACCAACGCTGGATAAACCCGGTCGTCAGCCACGACCAGCGCGTAGTCTCCGACCTTCGCGCCTTCCACCTTTGTGAAGCCGCCCGGGATCACGATGAAGGGGTCGGTCGCGCCGATCAAAAAGCTGAACTTCTTCAGTTGATCGATCCCGTCGCGCGCGCTGGCGATCGCGCCTTTCAGCTCGCTCTTGCGCGCGGCGCTCGTCGTTTTCGCAGCGGCTTCCGTTTCGTAGGTCTTGATCCGCTCCTCGAGGAACGGCAGATACGCGCTCGGATTGCTGGTTTTCTTTGCCCAACGGTAGCTCGTGTAAGGCTGGAAATGTGGCGAGACACCGCTGCCCGCCGGTAACCGGTCGGAGTCAGATCCATCCGCGTCGACGTCCATCTCGCTTTGAATCAAAACCGCTTTGCGTTTCGTCTCCGGAT
>JACDCC010000356.1 GCA_013694595.1 Chthoniobacterales bacterium | reverse complement strand
GACCGCGGCTCCCCGAGCAACGGCGACGGACTCGCAATCCGAAGCTGGGTGGTCGCCATCGCCAATCAATGTAGTTCATCGGACCCCTCACCGCTAGCGGTCAGGCGGTTTCTGGCAGGATGTGTGTGAAAAAAGTCCGACGACCGTGAGCCGTTTTGTTCGCCGTTTTTGCATTACGGGCATGCAGACCACCTTCACTTTCGAACGCGTCCCGGACCGGCCGTCGAAAAACGGCAGCGCAGGCAACACCACATCCCGGACTGCGCTGCGATGACGTACTTCTCGCAACAAACGGCCGATCAAACTCCGCCGAAGCTCGTGGGCTTCATCGCAGTCAACGGGACGAGCAGCTTCGACCTGCTTGGTTCGCTCGAAGCTTTTACCGGGGCGAGGAAAGGCTCCGGCGAGGAGAGCCTGCCCTGCTACGAGGCAGTGATCATTGGCACGGATGCCAAGCCGGTTGTCTGCAGCTCGGGTGCAGTGCTCAAGGTCCGCCACACGATGCGGACCGCGCCGCCTCTTGATACCATCGTCATCCCGGGCGGGATCGGCGTGCGGAACCCAGAAGCAAGCTGCAAGATCGCGGAGTGGGTCAGCGAGCGAGCGCCGACCACGCGACGGATCGCTGCTATTTCCGCCGGCATTTATCCGCTCGCGAGCACCGGCCTGCTAGATGGGCGCGCGGTCACTACCCACTGGCGATTCGCGCACGAACTGGCGCGTTCGTTTCCCGCACTCTCGGTAACGAACGGCGTCTCCTTTACCAAGGCTGGGGCGTTTTTCACCTGCGGTGGCGGAATCGGTGGCGTCGAGATGAGCCTCGCGCTCATTGAAGAGGACTACGGCGCAGCCACCGCCCTGGCTGTGGCGCGTGAGCTAAGTGTCGACCTGCGTGCGGCAGGGGCGGCGCACGAAATCGCGCTTCCTGAACATCAACCCGGACCTGCTGAACGGCTGGCGGAATTGCCGACGTGGATCACGAGCCGGCTACACCGCGACCTGACCGTGGACGTGCTCGCGCAGCGAGCCTGCCTGTCGCCGCGACACTTCTACAGGCTATTCAAAGAGACATTCAAAAGCACACCCGCGGCGTTCGTCGAACAGTTGCGCATCAACGAAGCGCAGCGCCGGTTAGCCGCTCGACGCGAAAATGTGGAAAGCGTTGCGACTGCTGTCGGATTTAAGAGCTCCTCCGTGTTCCGGCGTGCTTTTGGCCGCCATCGCGGCGTGTCACCGCGGGCCGTGCTGCGCGGCGCGCGCGAGCAAACGCACCCGAGAGGGAGCTAAGGGCAAATGAGAGCCAAACGCATCGCCCTCGTCGGCTTCGACGGTGTCACCGCGCTGCACCTCGTCGGTCCGGCGGACGCCTTTTCTGCAGCCGCGCTCGACGATGGCTACGGAGGACGCATCCCGTGTTATGAGGTCTGGACGATCGCCGTCGAGCGCGAATTGTTCGAAGCCGAATCCGGACTGTCGTTTACTGCGCAGGCGACTCTGCAAACGGCTCCTGATTTCGACACGATTATTGTGGCAGGCGGAAGTGGAATTCAGCGTTCCGGCATCGCCGACCGAATCGCCGAATGGCTGCTGGTGCGCAGCCGCGAGACTCGCCGCATCGGCGCAGTGTGCGGTGGAATTTACGGCGTCGCGCCGACCGGGCTGTTGGATGGTCGTGAAGTCACGACGCATTGGCGCCTGGCAGGAGACGTCGCACGACGCTTCCCGCGGCTCAAAGTGGGCCACAAGCGAGCGCTGGTGCAGGACGGCCCCTGCTACACATCCACCGGTTTGAGCGCCGGGGTGAATCTATCACTGGCGCTCATCCGAGATGATTACGGCCCGCACGTGGCGCAAGTCGTCGCGCGCGAAATGCATCTCCACGAGACGAAGATGGAACTCGAAGATCTTCCGCTCCGGATGACCCCGTTCGAGACTCAGCCGATGGATCGTTTCGCTGAGTTGGTCGCCTACATCATGCGGAACTTGCACGCCGATCTCTCAGTCGAGGTGCTCGCACGCAGAGCGTGCATGTGTCAGGACCATTTCAGCAAAGCCTTCAAAAGCGTGCTGGGGGAACCGCCGTCCACGTTCGTCGAAAACCTGCGCTTGAATGAAGCGCAGCGCCGACTCACAAAGCGGCAAAAGACTGTGCAAAGTGTCGCGGCGTCAGTTGGTTTCGCGAATCCAGCTGCTTTCCAGCGGGCGTT
>JACDCC010000340.1 GCA_013694595.1 Chthoniobacterales bacterium | reverse complement strand
GGTATCGCGATCATGTCGGTGCGCGAAGGGATCGAATTCGAGACGGTTTTGGAGAGCGATACTGCTCCGCTCGCTGGCCTAACGAATGCAATGCTGGAAGCCTGCCCTACGATTCGATGCATGCGTGATCCTACGCGCGGCGGCGTGTCGAGCGCGTTGAATGAGCTCGCGAAAGCTTCCGGCGTTGGCGTTCGCCTGGATGAAGCGGCAATGCCGATTCGCCGCGAAGTGCATGCGGCGTGTGAGATGTTGGGACTTGATGCGTTGTATGTGGCGAATGAAGGTAAGCTGATCGCCGTGGTTCCACCTGATTCAGCCGATCGCTTGCTCGCCGCGATGCGTCAGCATCCGCTCGGCACGAACGCAGCCATCATCGGCGAGGTGGTGGCCGATAAATCGCACATGGTAGTGATGAAAAGTCTCGTCGGCGGCGAGCGTGTGGTGACGATGCTCAGCGGCGAGCAGTTGCCGAGAATTTGCTGAGTCGCGCAATGTCTCGGCTGGAGCGCGACGCTCGTTCGTCGCGAGGTTCAACGACGCGGTGACGGAGCATCGCGCTCCACCATGGTCTCGGCCCGCGCGCAGCTTGAGCGGACCAGCCGCCGCTCCGGCCGGTAAGAGAATACCTCCGGAATTTCGCCGCGTTTGATTCTCTGCTGGATCACGCGCCAGAAATCGGCTCGAAACAGATCGGCGTGCTGCTGGAAGAACACCGCCTGAGCAGTCTCGGGCAGGCGGAGGAAACTGGGAAACTCCTCGGGGAAGATGTCATTCTCGCTCACCGAAAACCACGGTTCGGCCGCCATCTCCTGTTCGGGCGTGGTCGGCTGTGGCAGATCGCGGAAATTGCAATCAGTCACGAAACAGAGCTCGTCGTAATCATAAAAAACCACGCGTCCGTGACGGGTGACGCCGAAGTTTTTGGTCAGCAGATCGCCCGGAAAGATATTCGACGCGGCGAGGTCTTTCATCGCCTGCCCGTAGTCGAGCGCCGCGGCGGTGGCAGGCGCGCTCTCCGCTTCCGCGAAGAAAAGATTGAGCGGCCGAATCCGGCGTTCGACGTAAGCGTGCCCGATCACGACATCGTCCCCCTCGATCTCCACGGTGTGGCCGGCATCGCGGCGGAGATCCTCCAGGAGCGCCGGCTCGAAGCGCGCCCGCGCGATGCGCAGATGCTCGAACTCGTGCGCCTCGACCAGCCGGCCGGCGCGGTCGTGCTCGAAGACCAGGCGGTAACGGCGCATGACTTCGGCGCGGGTGCTTTCCTTCGGATAATCGAAGCGATCTTTGATGAGCTTGAAGACGACGTCGTAGCTCGGAAGGGTGAAGACGAGCATGACCATCCCGCGCGCCCCTTCCGCGACGGTGAACTGGTCGCGGGTCGTGCGCAGATGGGCGACGAAATCGCGATACAATTCCGTCTTGCCATGCCGATGAAAGCCGATCGCGTTGTAGAGATCGACGAGGCGTTTGCGCGGCATTAATTCACCGAGCGCGCGCACCAGCTCATACGGGCGATCGACCTCGACGCGAAAATAAGCCCGCGTGTAGGAAAACAAAATCGCCAGGTCCACTTCTCCCAGCAGCACCGCGTCGATCGCGATCCCTTGCTCCCCTTGATGCCGCAACGAAATCGCGAACGGGAGTGCCGCCTCCCGGCCGATCGCGCGCCCCACGAAATAGGCGCCGCGGCCGCGATAGAACACGGTCGCGATCATTTCCAGCGCGTCCGCGCCGCTCGGGAAAGCGGCTTCGATTCGTTCCACCGCGAGCGCGGCGTCTCCGGGCAGATCGGCAAAACATTCCTCGATGAAGCCGCCGCCCTTCTCATCTGTCAGCGCGGCGATCAGCAGTTCGCGCAGCGGAGCGTCCGCGTGCGTGCGGCAGACCTGCGCGGGCGCCGCGGTGGGCGGGGCGTCGAAGTCCGTATCGACAAACTCGATCGACTGATCGACACCCGCTGTCGCGAAAACGCGCCGCGTGAGCGAATTAAAAAACGTCTCGGCGATTTCCCAGGCCGGGCCTTGTGCGATGAGCGACGAATAGACGGCTTTCACCGCAGCCCAGATGCTGCGTTCGCTGAGACGGGGTCCCATGAGATGTTCGACCTCGCTCGTGAGGCCGTCCACCACGCTGGTGTAAAGGTGCAGCCGCTCGGCCGCGTCGGCGTAAGTGCCGGCGAGATCGCGCGCGAGAAACCGCTCCCGCGCGCGGCGCGTGATGGCGGCGAACCGATCCTGATAATCGAGGAACGCGCTCTGCGCCGTCTGCGCGCAATGCGACGCCAGCCGGCTATCGGTCAGTGCCGCGGGCGCGGAGACGATCTTCTGATCGCTCATGGGACGACGATCGCATCGCGTCTCAATGGAACTGCTCTTGTTCGGTCGAGCCGCTCAGCGCGGTGGTCGAACTTTCGCCGGAGGCGATCACCTGCGCGACCTCATCGAAGTAGCCGGTGCCGACTTCGCGCTGGTGCTTCGTCGCAGAATAGCCATCGGCCTCCGCCGCGAATTCGGCTTCCTGCAATTCCGAATAAGCGGCCATGCCGCGATCTTTGTAGCCGTGTGCGAGAGTGAACATGCTGTAGTTCAGCGCGTGGAAACCGGCCAGGGTGACGAACTGAAATTTGTAACCCATCGCGCCAAGCTCGCGCTGAAATTTTCCGATCGTCGCACGGTCGAGCTTCTTCTTCCAGTTGAAGGAGGGGGAGCAATTGTAGGCCAGCAGCTTGCCGGGAAATTTCTCGTGCAGGCTCTCCGCGAAGCGCCGGGCTTCGTCCAGATTTGGCTCGCTCGTTTCGCACCAGACCATGTCGGCATAGGCGGCGTAGCTAAGCCCGCGCGCGATCGCCTGGTCGAGCCCCGCGCGGACGTGGTAAAAACCTTCGGCCGTGCGCTCACCAGTGAGAAAGGCGTGGTCGCGTTCGTCCACGTCGTTAGTGAGCAGCGCGGCCGCGTTCGCATCGGTGCGCGCGACGATCAGCGTCGGCACATTCGAAACATCGGCGGCCAGACGCGCCGCAACCAAATGCGCGACAGCCGTCCGCGTCGGCACAAGAACCTTGCCGCCCATATGACCGCACTTCTTCTCGCTCGCGAGCTGGTCCTCGAAATGAACGCCGGCCGCGCCGGCTTCGATCATCGCCTTCGTGAGCTCGAAGACATTGAGCGGGCCGCCGAAGCCAGCCTCCGCATCCGCGATGATGGGCGCGAACCAATCAATGTCGCTCTTGCCTTCCGCATGGTCAATCTGATCCGCGCGCTGCAACGCCTGGTTGATCCGCTTCACAACGGCGGGGACGCTGTTCGCCGGATAGAGGCTTTGATCGGGATACATTTGTCCCGCGAGATTTGCATCGGCCGCGACCTGCCAGCCGCTCAGGTAGATCGCTTTCAATCCCGCCTTCACTTGTTGCACCGCCTGATTGCCGGTGAGTGCGCCGAGCGTCGGGACGAAGTCTTCCGTGTGCAATAGCTTCCAGAGCTTCTCCGCGCCGCGCCGCGCGAGCGTGTGTTCGATGAGAACGCTGCCTTGCAGGCGCTGGACGTCGGCTCGCGAGTAGGGGCGTTCGACGCCGCTCCAGCGCGGATTTTCGGCCCAGTCGTGATCAGCTCCGTTTGTCTCGAATCGTTTCTTCATGGCAGTCTCTTTGCGGTGCTCCGAGGAGCGGCGGTTTGCAACCCCCAAAGGCCGATGGCAAATCGCGTTTCCTTGAACGCTTGGCTACTATTCGAGCTTCTCGTATCCGGGAAGCGTAAGGAATTCGACGAACTCGTCGTTTGTCGTGATTTGGTCAAAGAGGGAGCGCGCGACGTCGAATTTGCCTTTGCCGTAACGCTCCGCGCCGAGGCTGCCTTTGATCTTCTCCAGTTCTTCATCGAGCACGCTGCGGAAAAGTTCGCTGGTCACTTTACGACCGTCCGTGAGCACACCGCGCGGGTGGCGAATCCATTGCCAGACCTGCGCGCGGGAAATCTCCGCGGTGGCGGCGTCTTCCATGAGATTGAAGATCGGCACCGCGCCGCTCCCGCGGAGCCAGGCCTCGAGGTATTGCGCGCCGACGCTGACGTTCGTGCGCAATCCCTGCTCGGTGATCGGCTCGCTCGGACCGAAATCGAGCAGGTCTTTCGCGGTGACATTCACGTCGTCGCGCCTTTTGTCGATCTGGTTTGGCGCCGGCATGAGCCGGTCAAACGCGTCGAGCGCGAGCTGCACCATTCCGGGGTGCGCGACCCAGGTGCCGTCGTGCCCGTCCGCCGCTTCGCGCTCCTTGTCCGCGCGCACTTTTGCGAACGCTTCCTCGTTCGCCTGCGGATCGTTCTTGATCGGAATCTGCGCCGCCATTCCGCCCATCGCGAAAATGTTTCGCCGGTGACAGGTCTGGATGCAGAGGAGCGAATACGAACGCATGAAATGCGTCGTCATCGTGATGTGGGCGCGGTCCGCGAGGAGGAAGTCCGATTTGTTACGGAACCTTTTGATGCACGAAAAAATGTAATCCCAGCGACCGCAGTTCAGGCCGGCGGAATGATCGCGCAACTCGTAGAGAATCTCATCCATCTCGAACGCCGCGGGGATCGTTTCGATGAGAACGGTCGCGCGGATCGTCCCCTGTGGAAGGCCGAGCTCATCCTGCGCGAGCTTGAACGCGTCGTTCCAGATGCGTGCTTCGAGATGGCTCTCCAGCTTCGGCAAATAAAAATACGGGCCGCTGCCGCGCGCGAGCAGCTCTTGGGCGTTGTGGAAAAAGTAGAGGCCGAAGTCAAAAAGCCCGCCGGAAATCGGCGCGCCATCGACGAGCACGTGCTTCTCGAGCAGGTGCCAGCCGCGCGGCCGGGGCATGATGACCGCGACCTGGTCTTTGAGTTTGTATTCCTTCCCCTCGGGACTCGTGAAACCGATCGAGCGCCGGATCGCGTCGCGCAGATTGATCTGGCCTTCGATCATGTTGTTCCACTTCGGCGCGTTCGCGTCCTCGAAGTCAGCCATGAAAATCTTCGCGCCGGAGTTGAGGGCGTTGATCACCATTTTGCGATCCGTCGGCCCGGTGATCTCAACCCGCCGGTCCTTGATGTCCGCCGGGATCGGCGCGCAGCTCCACTCGCCTTCGCGAATTTGCTTTGTTTCGGGGAGAAAATCGAGCGCCTCGCCGCGATCGAGCGCGGTTTGCCGTTCCTGCCGGCGCTGCAAACATTCCGCGCGACGACCACCAAAGGCACGCTGGAGTTTCGCTACGAATGCCAGCGCGTCGGGCGTCAGGATTGCGCCAAACTCCGGCGTGATTTGACCAAGGACTTCGAAGCCGGCGGGCAATTTGGAAGGGGCGGATTGGCTCATGGCAGGATGAAGCTTCGGCGGAGTTCCGGCGATTGATCCGACTGGGCAACGCTAGAAGAATCGCGCCCGCAGCGCGATCCGCGTGGGCCGTCGCGAGAAAGACACCTCCGTCCGGTCGAGAGATCGCACTTACAATGCTCGTGACCTTCGACCGTATTGGCCGCACTGTCGGCAGGCGAGCGGACCCCAGTGAGACAACCAACCGACGAAGAAGGTCGCGGCGCTTGAAGATGGAGAACCACCCGCAGCGCGATTTGATCTGGCAAGAGCTTCATGCCCGCCCGTATGTCCGCTTCTCCGCCCCGGCTCACGTCTTTCATTTCGCGTTTCTGACCGGCGAGGAGACTGGTCCCGCGAGCGTCGCCCAGCGCGCGCGATTAAGAGAAAGGCTGGGGACTCGCGACGGCTTACGAAACCGAGCGACACGCCATCCATGCTGCCTCGATCGCCGGACTGGGCCGGCTGGTAGTCGCCTGGGAACAGCATAGCGAGTTTGTCACACGGATGGCTTCAATCGTATCGCGCTCGATGTGCATTCGATGAGCCAGCACGCTCTCGGGCGCACTGTGCAAAGGTTGGTCGCGATCGAGGACCTCTATCATCTCGCTCTTCTCTCCGTCCCTCTGGCCCGGGACGTGAGAGCGGATTTCGCTTCCTGGGAGAGCCGGGGTGGTTCTCCACATGGAAGCGTTGCGCGTGGCCGATTCGGTCGGAGAGAAACGGTCGGTGCTCGACTCCTTTCTCGCGCTCGCGGCTGAGATCGAGAATCTCCGCGCGCGGGTCTCCAATCGCTTTACCGGCTCGGCTGCCTACTTCACTCTTCTCGAAAGCCGGTTCGCGGAGTTGCGCGAGGAGAAGATCGAGCACGTGCTGCGGCTGAGCCGCTTCGTGATGCGGCGGGTGGCGCCGGCGGCGCAAACCTGCCGCAGCGTTCTCGAACGTTTGACCAGTTTGTCCGAACGAATCGACCGGGCCGCCGAGCTGCTTCGGACAAGTATCGACCTCCATGTCGAAGAGCAGAACCAGCGGCTCCTCGAAGACTCAAACCGGAGGGCTCGGCTGCAGCTTCAACTCCAGCACGCGGTCGAGGGTTTGTCGGTGGTCGTCATCACCTACTACTTCCTCGGTCTGACCGGTCTCGTCTTGAAGGCGGCGAACAATCTGGGGATGAAGGTCAAAGTGGACCTCACGCTTGGCGTGGCCGCACCGATTTTGCTCGTGGCGGCCTGGTGCACCATGCGCCGCATCCGAAAGCGATTTCGGGATTATTGGGGCTATGCCGTTAGCTTGTCCGAATTCGGCTGAGCCACATCGGTCGGTAAACTTTGATGCACATCGCGCTGCCGCTGACTTCCACTTCGTCCGCCCCGGGCAGGGAGCGCGCCCCATTGAGGCAGCGGCGGCACCTTGTTCTTGGCTTGCTCCGCAGCCGTCTTCTGGGCGGCAATTCGTTGCCGCTCCTTCGCACGCTGCCGGTCAAACGCGATGCCACCCAGAATTAGCCCAACAACGAAGAGCGAGATGACGATGACAAAACTCTTTTTTATGTGCGTGCCTTCAGGTCTATCCTCTCGGATGAATGCGCTGCAAGGGCGGGCCATGGCGGCCGCATTTTCTAAAACCGATCTGGCCATCACTTAGCAACGGCGGTCCTCCTCTAGATTCGCGAGAATCCTTCGCTTCGGCGTAACGACACCATCGAGTTCTACTCGTCGGTTGAGCGAGGCGGCGGCGCCTCCCGCATAATCTTGTCTAAGGGAGGCGGGGGCGCGTTCTCCTGCGCCTTCTTTTCCTGTTCCACGTCCGCGTCGGATTTGTCCTGCGGCGCGTCGGTGTGTGGGGCTCCAGTTTCCTTTTCTGGGTCGGGCTGATCGTTATCG
>JACDCC010000306.1 GCA_013694595.1 Chthoniobacterales bacterium | reverse complement strand
GGCGCGCGCCGCGCGGTCGGTCGCGCCAACGGCATGAACATGATGTCGATCATCATTCCGTGTCATCGCGTGATCCGCGCTGATGGCACGCTCTGCGGCTATGGCGGCGGGCTCTGGCGGAAGAAGTGGCTTCTCGAGCACGAGCGAAAATTTGTCCGGGCCCAGGAGGACTCGAACCTCCGACCGTCGGATTAGAAATCGGATGCACTATAGGGTGATAAAAGCGCGTTGCCGTTTAGTTGCCGTTTAGCGTGAGCGTTTGGAACGCGTCGGTGCTTGCTTGCTTCCTTTGGCCCCTTTCAACGCGGCGAGTTGTTTACGAATTTCGTGCCGCCGTTTTCGATCGTATGCGCGAAACAGCGCAACGCCCGCTTCGACTTGGCGATGCTTGAGATATGGTGAGTCGTCAGCTCTCAACCCGAATTGTTCGGTCTCGGCGATCAGTCTATTGTCGTGGCCGAACTCTCGTCGGCAATGCTCAAGGAACTTTGCGATCTTCCAGACCGCGACTTCTGCAACGTCGCGTTTCGGTTTCGCTGCGCTCGAAATAATCGCTCGAATCTGTCCGTAAAAACTCGCTGCGTAATCGGGGCCGAGGATCTCCATCCACGCGTCGCCCATTTGCTTCGCTGCCTGCGTAGCCTCGTAAGTCGATTTTGTGTACCTGTATCCGCGCGTTTCGATGATAGGCGTATTGAGATCGTTCTGAATCAGCCACCGGAAGTGAGCGCCGGTAGCTGCTGAGATTTTGCGGGCCAGCCCCTCGCTGAGTTTAAGCCGGTCGAGTTCAACTGACCGAATCGTGTCGTGTGAACATCCGGCCACGTCCGCCAATTCCTTTTGACCGATCCCCAAGAAAAGACGCAGCCGCGCGAGATTGTGCCGCATCGGTGAATGCCTCATGTGAAAAAGGTAGCAGATACACAATAAAGATACACAAACTTCTTCTGTTTTCGCGATATCGGTCGGAAGCTGCCGGTAATGAAAAGAAAAAAAGAGATCGCGGACCCCCAAGCGCAGTCAATACCACCGGCCCGGAAAGGGTGTGCTCTCGACTGAGGAAGAGATAGCCGGGGCCCTCGGTGAGTCTCGGCGCACGGTCGCAACGCTTCGAAGGAAAGGCGCGATTCCGTATTTGTCGTTAGGCCATCGAACTGTGCGCTTCAAGTTAGCCGATGTGCTCGCGGCGCTTGAAAAGCGCACGATCAAGGCGCGCTAATATGGCAAAGCGTGCGACAACTGGTGGAGGCGAATCTGGAATGAAAGCGCTTCGCAACCGAGCACTTCCGCGATTCGTCTGCGATTTGCTTTCATCCCCGCCGCGGCGCGGCGGAGGCCTGAATCTCTGGCTCTACCGCGTCGCGCGCGTTCTGCATCCCCTATCGCTCGGCGTCAGACATCGTGCAGTTACTCGCAGCGGCCACGCTAGGCCAACCGATGAGGCCTGGCGAGATTGAACGCGCCGTTGCAAACAGCGCCGCCACGGCATGGCAGCCGGGCCGGCGCACCGAATCAGCCTCCCCCCCCCGACCGGGCCGCTGGTAAATGCGGAGCAGCGCGAAGCAATCGTAGCAGGGAGGCTTGGCCTCGTGGATCTGTGGGAAGCCTCACCGCGGGACGATCGGCCTGGCCGCCAAATCGGTTATTTGGAATGACAGCGCATCGCATGTGGAGGAAGTCATTGACGGGCTGTTCCCTAACGAATCACTCCTATGCGTCGGAGTCAGCAATCATCAGTTCCTTACCAGGTCACGTGTCGAACTGCGGGGATGCTTGGCCAAAATGCAGTTTATTGTGCCGTCGCCGATGTCCAGTCGCACCGGTTACACGCAGGACGGTAAGGAGTCGGAGCATTGTTTAGAGAACACCGGACCACGCCGCTTCCTTGTGATCGAGCAAGATTGCGGCAACGTCGACGAGCAGTCGGCAGTATTGCTTCACCTGGCGGAGAGGGCGCCGCTGGCTCTGGCTGTCCATAGCGGGAGCAAGTCGATTCATGGTTGGTTTACGACAGCGGGGCAGCCGGAGGATCGCCTCCGACGGTTTATGCGCTACGCGGTAAGTCTCGGAGTGGATCGGGCGACGTGGCCGCGCTCACAGTTCGTAAGAATGCCGGGCGGCACGCGCGACAATGGCAACCCGCAGGTGGTCTACTTTTTCAACCCGGGTGTCTGCCGATGAGCGCGACTCAACTAGCGGACAAGTGGATCGATGACGTAAAAACCGTGTCAACCGGCGAGCCCGCAACGCTGGACGCCACAGAGATCGCAGCGGTGCCGCTGATGGATTTCGCCGATGTCCTGCCCGACGAACGGAAGACTTTGCTCGGCAATCGATATCTCTGCGTTAGCTGCGGATTGCTTTTCGTCGGGCCATCTGGAATCGGCAAATCGAGCGCAAGCGCACAACAAGACATATGTTGGTCTTGGTCGCCCGACCTTCGGGATACAGCCGGCGCGACCACTGCGTATTCTCACCATACAGGCCGAAAACGATGCAGGCGATTTGGGCGAGATGGCGCGAGGAGTGTGCGACGGGCTACATCTAAGCGCCGAAGAGCGAGCAGCGGTTGGCGACAGAGTGCTTTACGTCAGCGAGCGGGCACGTACTGGCCCCTTGTTCCTCTCGTTAGTAGTCGCGCCGTTACTCGCTAAGCATCGGCCGGACATTCTGCGAATTGATCCGTTGCTCGCATACCTGGGTGGGGATGTGAATGATGCCGAGACAACCGCGGGCTTTCTCCGCACTGGTTTGAACCCGCTTCTGGAAGAATACGGATGTGCGGTCATCATCAATCATCACACGCCAAAAGTTATCAACCGGGACACTTCTGGGTGGCGTGGGAGCGATTGGATGTATGCCGGCGCTGGGAGCGCCGATCTGACAAACTGGTGTCGCGCTGCGCTTGTGATTGATCCAACGCACGCGGGGCACGTCTTTAGGTTCCACGCGGCCAAACGTGGGGGACGTATCGGCTGGCGCGGTGACGACGACCAGCGGGTATACGAACGCTTGTTTTGTCACGATACCGACGGAGGGCTCTACTGGCGCGAGGCATCGGACGACGATCTGCTTGCCGTCGAGACCAGCAAGCCCAGGCGCAGGAGCTCATCGAAAACGAAAGAAGACCTCAGGGCGCTCGTTCCGATCCAGGGTGCGATTCCAAAGGCCGCCCTCTTCTCTTTGGCGCAGACGAACGGCGTCGGTGGCGAGAAACGATTGCGCGGATTCCTGGCCGAACTCATCGCAACCGGCGACTCTTCGAGTGGCGGATTCCAAGGCCCAAGACCAACCCTGAAATAAGGATTTCACGTCATGAGCAGAGCCTTCTCTGACACTTCGGCAGAGACTTCGGCATTTCGGCAAAACGATTGCCAGAGTCTTGGCGGGAGACTTGGGAGAGACACAGGCGCGCACCTCCCTTTAAGGGAGTGCGCGTGTGTCTGTCTCTCCGGCGCCGACACCGACGGCGGGGGATTACCGAAGTCTCCGAGGACGAGGCTACGCCAAGGGCAGGCACACCCACCAGGCGAAGACAGCGCCAAAAGAGCGAGGAATTTTACTGAAACTGAAGTGCAACAAAGGAGTAGAAATGGATCGGTCCGATAAACACTCAAAACGAATCAGCTCAAGAAGAGTCGCTGCAAACAAGGAAAACGCCGCGAAATCTGCAGGTCCTCACCACAGCGCGCTCACGCGCTACAACGCCTTGAAACACGGGTTACTTTCAGAAGGCGTGACCGAAATCGACGACCCGAGTAGCTTTCAAGATCTAGAGCGTGTCATGAACTTTGGTGCAGATAAACTGTACTTTTTGCTTACAACCAAGCATCACGCTTGGGATGGCACAGAAAAGATTCAAGACCCGAGGGACCCGGACCGATTATCCGAGCGATGTG
>JACDCC010000299.1 GCA_013694595.1 Chthoniobacterales bacterium | reverse complement strand
TGCTGAAAATCGTCGAGCTGCGCGAGAAGGCGAAGAAGCAGCTCGGCGCGAAGTTCGACATTCGCCAGTTCCACGATGTGGTGCTGACGAGTGGTCCGGTCCCGCTCGACGTGCTGGAAGAACTCGTCGACCACTGGGTCAAAACGCGGGCGGCTGGTTAGAACAAACCGAAGCTCCGTCTCCTAAGGGGAACTACAGTATCGTAGCTTGCGCGTCTCCTCTCCTCTCCTCTCCTCTCTCTCTCTCTCTCTCTCTCTCACCGTCGCGCGTTGCAAAACTGGAGTTTGTACTTGGCCGCTTCCGTAGCTCCCGATAGCATGGGTCTATGAAGACCCCCCTCTACATACTGGCATCCGCCATACTGCTCTATGGGCGTCCGCGACGTACGGTGCTCCATCGCTGAGTGGCCTCGACGTCGTGATATCCAAAAGCGGAAAAATTGTCTATCAAGGCAAAACCGAGCGGCACCGGAAAGTTCGGCACAGGGCCATTGGATCCCGGCTCCTACGTCGTTGAGTTCCGATCGAGTAGACTCGCCGGGAGTAAAGTCTCGCTAACGGCAGCCGGTGGTAAAAAGAACGTCATCGCCGATTCCGTTGCCGGTGAGAGGTTCGGCGGTGGCGGCGTGGCGATGAAAGTTGACGTTGCGCCCTCTGCCAGGATCACCGGCCAGGTGATCGCTGGTTCACTCGCAGCGGCGCAAGGGGCGGCGGCGGCCGCGGCGCCCGCTGGAACCGAGAAGGTCAAAGCCAATGTAAAGATCATCAACGGAAAACGATACGTTTGGGTCCCGGGTCCGATCGGCAGCAACATTCGTGGTCGCTGGGTTGAGGAAGGGTCGGAAGCGGCAGCGCTAGTCACCTCGAACAAAAAAGGTGAAGACACCGAGGCGCTCCGAAAATTTCTCGGAACTCACGACGGCGGCCCGGCAACGCTCAAACACCGCGGCGACTTTGAGTTTAACGATCAGACCGGTCGCGACCGGTAGCGCGGGCGCGTTGGCGACGCGTTTTGCCGTTCGTTGCTCGCAACGACACAGGCTCGTGTCGGTGAAATCCGGCGGGAAAGTGGTCTATCAAGGCGTGGCGCCGGCAGAACTTTTTCTCTGGTAGTCCGCGCAGGGCTCCGATAATCTATGACCTTATGACACGCATCCCCCGTAATCTTCTGCTCCTCGTTGCAGCATGCGCTGCCGCGTCGGCGTTTGCTGCGCCTGTGCCTCCACTTGACGTCACGGTGAAGTCGGCTGGCAAAGTTGTTCACCAAGGCAAAACCGACGCCGGCGGCAGCTTCGCAACACCTGAAATGCCTCCCGGCAAGTACACCGTCGAGTTTCGCTCCGGTAAGTCGAAGCCAGCTGCTGGAAGTCTCATGTTCGTCATCTCTGCCGGTAAAGGCGCAGCGACGCAGTCAGCCGCGCCAGCGGAGAGACTTAGCGGCGGCGTCGCCGTGAACCTTGACGTCAAGAAGCCGGCGCCGTTGAGCGGCCGGGTAACGGCCGCTGCGGCTGGATCGGCTGCGGCTTCCGCTGGAACTGAGTGGAAGCAGGGCGATCCGCTCGTGCCCGGTGCACTCCGCATCATCAAAGGCGAACGATACGTGTGGATGCCGCCAGAAATGGGGAGCAACATGGGTGGCAAATGGGTGCCGGAGAACACTCCTGGTGCGCCACGAGCGAATACCTCGCGCGGCAACCAGGATTCGATGCGGCGCATGCAGGATATATCCGGCCAAGGCTCCGTGCCTGGAGGCTAGACTTCACGTCCGGCTTGAGCTGGGTAAAAGGAGCATGCAAAAACGAGCAGCTCGCTGGTTCTCGATATTGTTGGTAGGAGTTCTCGTTTCTGCGCGTGCGGAGGATGGTGCCGACGCGTCCGCTCAGAACGAGAGCCGCAAGGCGTTCTTCGAGAATGTCAAGGCTCTCTGCGGCAAAAAATTCGAGGGTGCAACGGAGTTTCCGCCCGATACCGAGCACCCGCTCGCCGGCAGGAAGCTCATCATCTCCGTCGAGCAATGCGGCGAGCAAGAGATTCGGATTCCGCTACAGGCGGGTGAAGACAAGTCGCGGACGTGGATCCTGACGTTGAGTCCGAAAGGATTGCTCCTGAAGCACGATCACCGGCATC
>JACDCC010000296.1 GCA_013694595.1 Chthoniobacterales bacterium | reverse complement strand
ACAGCGGGCCGATCAACGAAGTGACCGACGTCAACGATCGCGCCAATGTCACCGGCGCCGGGATCAACCTGGCGCAACGGGTGATGGATTGCGGCGACGCCGGCCACATCCTGCTCTCGAAACGCGCCGCGGACGATCTCGCGCAATACCGGCATTGGCAGCCGCGTCTGCATGACCTGGGCGAAGTGGAGGTGAAACACGGGATCCGCCTCGGGATCGTTAGCCTGCACGGCGACGGCTTCGGCAACCCAGCGTTGCCGGAGAAGCTTCGCAAGGCCCCCGCGGCAAAGCGGCAAATTCCCTGGCCGGCCCTTTTCATTCTGCTGGTGTCGTTAGGCGCGACGATCTTCGGGATCGTGCTCTTCTACCAGAATTCCCCGCCGCCGCGGCCCCTCCCAGCCGCGTCGCCCGCGCCCTCCATCCCCGTGCCGGCCAACCTGGGATACCCGAAAAGAGTATTGCGGTCTTACCCTTCGAAAACCGAAGCGAAGAAAAAGCAAACGCCTTTTTCGCCGACGGTGTGCAGGACGAAATTCTGACCAACCTGGCCGGGATCGCGGACTTGAAAGTGATCAGCCGCACCAGCGTGATGCAATACCGCACCGGCGCCCGGCGCAACCTGCGCGAGATCGGCCAACAACTCGGGGTCGCCCACCTGCTGGAGAAAAGTGTGCAGCGCGCCGAAGGCAAGGTGCGAGTGAACGCGCAACTCATCGACGCGCGCACTGACGCTCATCTCTGGGCGCAGACTTACGACCGGGATCTGGCCGACCTCTTCGCAATCCAAAGCGACATCGCGCGTTCCATTGCCGAACAGCTCCGCGCGAACTTGCGCCTGAAGAAAAAACCCGTCTCGCGACCAAACCAACCGAAATTACGGAGGCCTACCTCCTCTACCTGCAGGCGAACGAGCTCGTTCATGTCGCCGCCTCGAAGGAGGACGGGGTCAACGCCGACAAGCTCTATGCGCAAGCCATCGCGCTCGATCCCACCTTCGCCCTGGCCCTGGCCCGGGCATCTATGCTGAACAGCGCGATGTATCACATCGTGCGCCTTCCTGAACGCGCGGCCAGAGCGCGCGCCCTGGCCGATGACGCCCTGCGTCAGGCGCCGGAGCTTGGAGACACGCACCTCGCCTTGGCCCTCTGCTATTATCGGATCGACCGCCACTACGAGGCGGCGCTCAAGGAGCTGGCGCTCGCAGGCACCACCTTGCCTAACAATTCTGAAGTTCTCGATTTTTCCGGCTACATCCTATCGAAGGCAAGGTCACTGGCGGCAAGCGCTGGCCGCGTTCGCGCGCGCCAGGGAGCTTGATCCCCGGCAAGCGCACATCGACGGCCAGCCAGAGACTCTGCGGCTCTTGCGACAGTGGACGGCTGCGAGCGATGCTTACAGAGAAGCCACGCAAATCGAGCCCCAGCTGTTCAATGGCTGGGTCGGTCTTGCCTACGTGCAGTTTGCCCAGAGCGGCGATCCTTCTGTCGCGCGCACGATGTTGGAACGTTTGCCAGAGGCGAGGAAGAGCAAAGGAAACGCGCCCGTAGCAATATGGGATTATCGGATGCTGGCGCGCGATTTTGCGGCCGCGGAAAGAGCGGTCCCGAATCGCCCGCTCGACGAGTTCCCCGCTTCGGAACCAAAATCGTTTTATGAAGCTTCCATTGCGATCGCGCGAGGTGATCGTGAACAAGCACGGGCGCTTCTCCAGGAAATCACACCGTTGCACCAAAAGGGCGTGCGCGACCATCCGGACGATCCGACCTTTCACGCGGCGTTGGGCAAGGTTTTCGCAATGTTCGGGCGGAAGGAGGAAGCGATTCGCGAAGCTAAGCGAGCGGTTGAACTTTGCCCGGAAGAGGAGGATGCGGTCGGCGGCCCGATCTACGAGGCAAATTTGGCCTTTGTCTTTGGGCAAACCGGTGAAGTGGAGCAGGCGGTCAACCTGCTTTCGCGTCTCCTCACCACGCCGGCCGCGGAGCGTATTACGCTCGCTCATCTGCGCCTGAGCTGGGAATGGGATCCGCTCCGGGGCGATCCGCGCTTCCAAGCTCTCGTCAAGGGGCCGGAACCCGCCACGATTTACAGGTAGTCGCTGCATCCGCACCTCCAGCCTAACGATGCGGAGAATCAGAAAGCAAAATTGACAGGGCTGCAGGGCTGGATTTGCAGTATTCTCTATTCGCCATGTCCGGTGAATCCTCTCCTGAGCTAAAGGCCGAAATCGGTCACGTCCTTCTGATCGACATCGTCGGTTATTCCAAATTGCTCATTACCGAGCAGGGCGAATTACTGGAAACGCTCAAGCAGCTCGTGCACGAGACCGAGCCGGTGCGATTGGCGAGGAGCGAACGTGATCTGATCCGGCTCCCGACTGGAGACGGGATGGCGCTGGTTTTTCGCAACAATTCCGAGGCACCTCTGGAGTGCGCGCTCCAGCTCGGTGCCGGGGTCAGGCAACATCCGGTGCTGCAGCTGCGGATGGGCATTCACAGCGGACCGATCCGGGAAGTGCGGGATGTAAACGAGCGCATCAATCTGGCTGGTGCGGGCATCGACGTGGCGCAGCGAGTGATGGATTGCGGCGATGCCGGCCACATCCTTGTCTCCAAGCGGGTGGCGGATGATCTGGCGCCGTACCCGCGCTGGAATGCCCAGCTTCATGACCTCGGTGAAGCGGTTGTGAAGCACGGGGCCCGCGTCCATCTCTTTAACCTTTACTCGAAAGAGGCCGGCAATCCGGCGACGCCCTCGAAGTTGCAGAAGCAAACTGCGCCGGCCTTATCCGGCGATCGCTCCGGCTCGCGCTGGCTCGCGCTTGCCCTCGCGGGCCTGGTCCTGCTCTCGTTAGGCGGAGGGCTCTGGTGGTTCGCGACCCGGCCCGGGAGATCCGCTGCCAAGCCCACGGCGACGACGCAGAGTGCGCCGGCCGTCCCAGAAAAAAGCATCGCCGTCTTACCCTTCGAAAACCGAAGCGAACAAAAAGCCAACGAGTTTTTCGCCGATGGCGTGCAGGACGAGATCTTAACGAACCTGGCCCGGATTGCAGATCTGAAAGTGATCAGTCGCACCTCTGTGATGCAGTACAAGAGCGGAGCGCGGCGCAACCTGCGCGAGATTGGCCACCAGCTCGGTGTGGCCCACCTTGTCGAGGGCAGCGTGCAGCGAGCCGGCGGGAAAGTGCGCGTCAACGCGCAACTCATCGATGCCCGAACCGATGCGCATCTCTGGGGCCAGACCTACGATCGCAACCTGGCCGACGTCTTCGCCATTCAAAGTGAAATCGCCACCGCCATCGCCGTCCAGTTGCAGGCCAAACTTTCGCCGAGTGAAAAGACGGCGATCGCACGGCCGCCCACCAGCGATGTGGCCGCCTTCGATTATTATGCGCGGGCCAGGAATCTTCTGCTCAATACCACGTTCGGCAGCGCGAGGGTGCCTAACGTGCGGGAAGCGATCGAGCTCCTGCAGCAGGCGGTCACGCGCGATCCAAATTTCTTCGCTGCCTATTGCCAGCTCGCCTACGCGCACGACTGGCTCTACCTGAGCGGCGCCGATCACACCGCCAGACGTCTCACCGCGGCCGAGGAAGCCATTCAAGCTGCCTTTCGCTTGCGTCCGGATGCGGGCGAAGCGCACCTGGCGCGAGCGGAGAACCTTTATCGTGGATATCTCGATTATGACGCCGCCCTGGCCGAGCTGGAGATCGCTCGCCGGAAGTTGCCCAATAACTCCCGGGTTCTCGAGTTAGCCGGTTACATCAACCGCCGGCGAGGGAAGAACGAGGAGGGCCTGCGCAAACTGGAGGGCGCCCTCGACCTCGATCCGCGCAATATCCTCCTGCTTCAGCAGATGGCCGGCAGTTATCTCAATCTCCGTCGTTACCCCGAGACCGCGGCCGCGCTGGATCGCGTCCTCGAGATCGCGCCCGACAACACCGCAGCAAGGAGTTTTCGGGCTTTCGTCGACCTTGATTGGAAAGCTGACACCGAGCCGTTACACCAAGTGACCCAATCGATCCTGGCCGCAAACCCGGGTGCGATCACGACAATCGCCGACCTTGTCCTTGGCTGCGCCCTCGCCGAGCGTGACGCCGCCACGGCCCAGCGCGCCCTCGCTGCGCTGGGAGAAAACACCTTCGGCGGCGATGCGGTGGGGCTGAGTCGCAGCTTTGGTGAGGGCCTCGTCGCGCGTATGACGGGGGACGAAGCGAAGGCGCACGCCGCGTTCACCGCTGCGCGCCTGCAGCAGGAGAAGGTCGTGCAAGCTCAGCCTGACTATGGTCCGGCTCTTTCCGTCCTTGGCTTGATTGACGCGGGGCTGGGCCGAAAGGAAGAGGCATTGAGCGAAGGGCGCCGGGCGGTGGAGTTGCTGCCGTTCGAGAAAGATTCGATCAATGGCTGGCACATGATCGAGTATCTCGCCATCATCGCGGCGTGGGTGGGCGAGAACGACCTCGCCATCGAACAACTGACGCGCGCGATTGAATTGCCCGGCGGGGGCTGGACCAGTTACGGTGCCCTCAAGTTGCTGCCCTTCTGGGATCCGCTGCGCAGCGACCCGCGCTTTAAAAAGATCCTTGCCGATCTCGCGCCGAAGGAGACGAAGAGCTAAGAGAATATGCCCGCTGAAGAAGCAAGCGACCTGCCACTGGAAATCGGGCACGTGCTCTTCGTCGACATCGTCGGTTACTCCAAGCTGCTTATTAACGAGCAGAGCGAGCTGCTGCAGCACTTGAAAGGGATGGTGCGCGGCTCGGAACAGGTCCGCACCGCTGACGCCGCCGGAAACCTGATTCCGCTCGCGACCGGCGATGGGATGGCGCTGGTTTTCCGCAACAGCCCGGAGGCCGTCGAGCACCTCGCAGTCGTGGTCCAGCTTCCGGGGAGATTGAGCTACGGCCAACTGAAGTTGCACCCGTTCTGGGATCCGCTGCGGGGCAATCCGCGCTTCGAAAAGATCCTCGCCGATCTCGCCCCGAAGGAGACGAAGTAATCGCGGGTCTCGGACCGCCTCGGCCCGGGGAAACCTGGAGCCGCCTCGCTTCCTCCTAATTCTTCCTTCTCAATTCCTGCTTTTCCCCCACGTTGCTCCGATGCCCCAGCCCGCTGCCCGCGCCCGCTCGTTCTGGCCGCGCGGCGCCGTCGGCAACATGCTCCTCGCCACACTCGCCTTCGCGACCATGAACGTCTTCGTGAAGCAACTCGATCGCATCCCGGCGATGGAAATCGTTTTCTTCCGTTGCCTCGTCTCGGGGATGATCTGCGGAGTCGAGATCGCGCGCCGGCGACTCGATTGGAAAGGGGACAACCACACCC
>JACDCC010000279.1 GCA_013694595.1 Chthoniobacterales bacterium | reverse complement strand
TTCATCCTGGGGAAGGGGACCGATCCCGCGCGCATCCTCGTCCGGGCAATCGGGCCGACGCTTACCGACGCCGGAATCTCTGCTGTCCTGGCGGACCCGACGCTGCAGCTGCGTGATGCGAACGGGGTTACCGTGCGGGAGAACGACGACTGGAAGCAGACTCAGCAGACCGAAATCGAAGCCACGGGGATCCCTCCGCGCAACGATCGCGAGTCGGCCATCGTGGCGACTCTCACGCCCGCGCCTTATACTGCGATCCTTTCCGGCAAAAACGGCGGGGTCGGCGTTGGCTTAGTCGAGGTCTATCAGCTGCAGTAGCTGCCGCCGGCGGCTCAATCAATGACAGCGAATGTGTAGCGGCGCTCTATGAGCGTCGAACCTGTAGCCGCAGATGCCATCCGCGGCGGCCGAGGAGCGCAAACCCGGCGACGACGGCGGCGGTCACAGACCGCCGCTACAGGAGTCCTATGCGCGCTCACGCTCATCGCATTCGATTCGACGGCTCTTTCACAAGCGTCGTACGGACTCGATTCTCGGGCGCCGATCGGCCCGTACTTGAACAATCTCATGCCGCCAACGGCGGGGGCGTTCCCATTCCCTCCGGTGCTTTCTGCGACAGGCGCTTTCCGGGACCTGCGAACGCTCGAGCCCGCGGCGGGGCTAGTGCCCTTCGCGGTGAACTCGCCGCTCTGGACTGACGGTGCCATTAAGGCCCGCTGGATGGCGGTGCCGAACGACGGCGCTCCCTACACTCGGGACGAACAGATCGGCTTCGCCCCGATCGGCGAATGGACATTCCCGAACGGGACGGTGTTTGTGAAACAGTTCGACCTCACGGTGGACGAGCGCACCGGCGAACGGCGACGTCTCGAAACGAGGCTGATCGTGCGCAACTCTGAAGGTGCCGTTTACGGCGTCACCTACAAGTGGCGGCCCGATAACAGCGACGCGGATCTGCTTCCAGACGGCCTGGAGGAGGACATCGCCATCACCAACGCGACGGGCGCGACGCGTGTCCAGCGCTACAGCTATCCAAGCCGGGCCGATTGCCTCTTCTGTCACAACCAGCAAGCGAATTACATCCTCGGAGCAAAGACGCATCAGCTGAACGGCGAGATGATGTATCCGGAGACCGGCCGCACAGACAACCAGCTGCGGACGTTGAATCATCTTGGGATGCTCAATCCGGCGCCGAGCGAAGCGAGCTTTGCCACCTATCTCAGATCAGTGGCGGTGACCAACCCGACCGCCACCGTGCAACATCGAATGCGCTCCTGGATCGACGCGAATTGCTCGCACTGCCATCGGCCGGGCGGATTTGGTCCCGGCTATGACGGCCGCTTCTACACGCCGCTCGAGCAGCAAAACCTCATCAACACCTACGTCCGATTCCGCGATCTCGCGCGCTCGCAGCTTTATCAGCGCGACAACTCTCTCGACGATTTCAAGATGCCGCCACTGGCGAAGAACGTGATCCACGAGGAGGCGATGGGGACACTGCGGCAATGGATCGCGAGCCCCCTCAAGGTATTGGCCGTTTCATTGTCCGGCGACGCCCAGCGTCTTGCCGTTCGCTTCAACAGCCGGATCGATCCGCAGACGATTGCAGCCGATTACTTCGCGCTCGATCGCGGCGCGACCGTCACCGGTGCGGCGCCGGGTTCTGAATCTGACGTCGTAATCCTCACCGTCTCGCCGCTCGAGATCGGCCAGTCGTATGTGCTGACGGTCAGCAACGTGCAGGATACCGCGCCCTCCGCGAACACCATCTGGCCGCGCAGCCTGAAGTCGTTCGCCGCGAAGTTTGCCGAAGTCTCGACATCTCCACGCCTCGCGAACATCTCGACCCGCGTGCAGGTCGATCGCGACGACCGCGCCATGATCGGCGGATTCATCGCGCGCGGCAGCATGCCGAAGCGGGTCATGCTCCGCGGGATCGGACCTTCACTGACCTCTGCCGGCATCAGCGGCGTCCTCGTTAATCCGACCCTGGAGCTGTTCGACCGCAGCGGTGCCTTAATCGCAACCAATGACGACTGGGAAGAGAACGCGAACCAGCAGGAAATGATCGACAGCGGGCTCGCTCCCGTTTCGCCTAACGAATCAGCCATCCTGACGACGCTCCCCTCGAACGAGACTGGCGTCGCCTACACGGTCGTTTTGCGCGGACGCGCCGGCAGCACCGGCGTCGGCCTGGTGGAAGTCTACGATCTCGACCGCGACTCCGATTCTCAACTCGCGAACATCTCCACCCGCGGGTTTGCGCAGGCAGACGACGGCGTCATCATCGGCGGGCTGATCGTCAGCGGCACGGACGCGCGCAAGGTAATCTTACGCGCGATCGG
>JACDCC010000271.1 GCA_013694595.1 Chthoniobacterales bacterium | reverse complement strand
CGGCGTGGCGCTGGTCTTCGGGTGGTGGCGCCGCGGCGCGCTCGCGATTCTTACGTCGCTGATGCTCGTCTTCATCAGCGCGACGATCGCGGCGCAGGTACGCGGGATTGATCTCGATTGTGGCTGCTTCGGCAGCGCGACGAAAAACCTGAGCTTCACGTCCCATCTGTTGATCGACTTTGCGATCCTCGCGGGGCTGCTCATCGTCTGGTTCCGGCAACAGCCGCGGCGCAAGGACCTCTAGCTCTAGCCGCGCTATAGGTCGGTAAACGAATCGCGGGTGGCGATCGTGCCGTGGCTGGCCTGCTGCTGAATCAGCTTCGCCACCAAACCCGTCCAGCCGGTTTGATGGTCGGCGCCAAGCCCTGCGCCGGTGTCACCGTGGAAGTATTCGTGGAACAGATAACGATCCCGGTCACTCTCGCTGTCGACGCCGCTTCCGGCTGCTTTTGTGAACGGCCGCACGCCGGTTTCGCCCCGCAGCCAAATTGAAATCAGCCGGTTCGATTTCGTTCGCGACGGCATCGAGCGTTAGGAACTGGCCTGAGCCGGTGGGGCATCCCACCTTGAAGTCGTCGCCATAGTAGTGATGAAACTTCTGGAGCGACTCGATGAGCAGGTAATTGATCGGCAGCCAGACTGGCCCGCGCCAATTCGAGTTCCCGCCGAACATCCCGGTCTGCGACTCGGCCGGTTCGTAGTTCACGACCTTCCGCTCACCTCCGACGTTCAGAACAGATGGCGTCTCTTGATGCGCTTTGCTGAGGGAGCGAACGCCAAACGGGCTCAGGAATTCATTCGGATCAAGCATCCGCCGAAGCAGGCATTTCATGCGATGGCCACGCGTGAGGGCAATCAAACGCCGATCGCCGATGCCGGGCTCGCGCCACCGCGAGATCAACGCCGCCACCTCGGGCCGGTTTGAGATGTACCACTCGAGCCGCGCCTTGAATCCTGGAACGGCTTCAAGCAGCGCCGGCTCGATCGTTTCGACCGCCAGCAGCGGCATCAAGCCGACGAGCGAACGCCCGCGCATCCGCTGGTAGTGCCCGTCAGGCAGGTGCAGCACGTCGTAAAAGAAGCTGTCCTGCTCGTCCCAGAGGCCGATGCCTTCCCCCGCTGCATTGTTCATCGCCCCGGCGATTCCAAGAAGTGCTCGAAGAACTTCGTGGCGATGTTTTCGTAGGCAGGATTCTCGCGCGCCAGCTCGAGCGCCATGCGCAGGAGATTAAGTGAAAACATCCCCATCCAGCTGGTGCCGTCGCTCTGTTCCAGGTAGCCGCCGCCGGGGAGAGCGGCGCTGCGGTCGAAAACGCCGATGTTATCGAGCCTTAGAAAACCGCCCTGGAAGATGTTGCGGCCGGTTGAGTCTTTTCGATTCACCCACCAGGTGAACGCGATCAGCATTTTGTGGAAGATCGTCTCGAGGAACTCGCGATCGCCTTGGCCGGTCTGACGCTGTTCCATCTTGTAGACGCGCCATGTGGCCCAGGCGAGCACCGGCGGATTGACATCGCTGAAGTTCCACTCGTACGCGGGCACCTGTCCGTTCGGATGCTGGTACCACTCGCGGGCAATCAGATCGAGCTGCTGCTTCGCGAAATGCGGGTCGACCAACGCGAGCGGAATGCAGTGGAAGGCGAGGTCCCATGATGCGTACCACGGGTATTCCCACTTGTCCGGCATCGACATCACCCGCTCGTTGTAGAGGTGACGCCACTCAGCGTTGCGACCGCGCTTTCGTTCAGCCGGAGGCATCGGCTGCCCCGGATCTCCATCGAGCCACTGCTCGACGACGTAGTGATAAAACTGCTTGTTCCACAACATCCCGGCGAGCGCCTGCCGTTGGATTGCGCAATGCTCCGGGCTGGCGCATTCCGGCACGAGGCCGGAGTAGAATTCATCGGCCTCCGAGATGCGCGCGAGGAAGATCTGATCGAAATCTGCAAACGCGCCGGCGTGCTCTGCTGCGGGTTGCGCGCTGGCTTGACTGCTCTGCTCGTTGATGCGCGGGCGGAGCCGCGGGGGTTCTGTCAGTTCGTCCGTGCCGCTCGTCTGGCGCGCGAGCCGCAAACGAACCGTCCGCGACTCACCCGGGTCGAGCAGCAGGCGATAATGCGCGGCCGCTTTCGTGCCGATGAGGTCGGGGTTGGTCGCGGAAGTGTCGCCGTTCACGACGGCGCGATGGATGCCATCCTTCACGAATGGCTGCGGGTTTGGCATGCTCCAGAGACGCTGGAGGTTGCTCTCGTTTTCAGTGAAAAGGAGCGCCTCTGCGCCATCGGCGTTGAGGCGGTAATCGCCTAACGAATGGTGCGAAGCCGCGATGCAGGCCGATCCATCCGCCTCCTTCGCTGCACGCAGGCGCGGCTTCCGATCATCACGACCCCAGCTCCAGGTGTTTCGAAACCAGAGTGTCGGCAGGAGATGTAAAACACCGGCCAGACCGCTCCTGTTTGTCACCGTCGCACGAACGAGAAGATCGGCGCGCGATTCCTTGGCGTATTCCACTTCGATCTCGAAGCAGCCGCCTTTGAATGCGGCTGTCTCCGTTAGCTCGAACTCAGGGTCGGCCCGGGTGCGGCTCGCGTTTCTCTTCAGGAGCTCGTCGTAAGGAAATGCGGCGCACGGATAGCGGTATGTCATCCGCATGTAGCTGTGCGACGGAGTGTTGTCGTCGTAGAAGTAAACCTCCTTTACGTCTTCGCCGTGATTGCCTTCGGGCCCGCCCACTCCGAAGAGGCGCTCTTTCAGAAACGGATCGCGCTCGTTCCAGAAGGCGAAGGCGAAGCAAAGCCGTTGCTTGAAGTCGGAGATCCCCGCAATACCATCTTCATTCCAACGATAGGCGCGAGAGCGGGCGTGATCGTGCGGGAAGTAGTTCCAGGCATCGCTGTCCGCGCTGTAATCCTCGCGCACTGTGCCCCAGGCGCGCTCGCTTAAATACGGGCCCCAAAGATCCCAGCGTTCTTCGCCGCGACTGTTGCGCTCCACGCGGGTCTGCTCGGCATTCATTCGGGCGCGCCCATGATGAACGGCCGCCGCTGCCTCCGTAAAGCTATTGCGCTAGCCGCCCAGCGAAGCCGCTACTCCCACTCGATCGTGCTCGGCGGTTTGCTCGAGATGTCGTAGCAGACGCGATTCACGCCTTTGACTTCGTTGATGATACGGGTCGAAATGCGCGCGAGCAGCTCGTACGGCAAGCGCACCCAATCCGCTGTCATTCCATCCTGACTTTCCACCATGCGGATCGCGATGGTGTTCTCGTAGGTGCGCTGATCGCCCATTACACCGACGGAGCGGATCGGCAGCAAGACTGCGAACGACTGCCAGACGCGGTAGTACCAATCCGAGGCTTCCATCTCGCTGGTGACGATCGTGTCCGCCTCGCGCACGATCCGCAGGTATTCGGGCGTGACTTCGCCGAGGATCCGGACCGCCAGCCCGGGACCGGGGAAGGGCTGCCGGTGCACCACCTCTTTCGGCAATCCGAGCTGCAGACCCGCCTGCCGGACTTCGTCCTTAAACAACTGACGCACCGGTTCCACGAGCTCGAAGTGCATCTTCTCCGGCAAGCCACCGACATTGTGGTGGCTCTTGATCACGTGCGCCGGATTGCCGCCGATGGCGACGCTCTCGATCACATCCGGATACAACGTCCCCTGCGCCAGGAAGCGGTAACTGTGGCCGCTCGTGCCATTCGCCTGGTCCTCGGCGAGCAGCTCCTCCGTCGCGTGCTGGAAGACGTCGATGAACTCGTTCCCGATGATCTTGCGCTTCTGTTCTGGATCAGTGACGCCCTTCAGCTTTGAGAGAAAACGTTCGGACGCATCGACATATTTCAGCTTGATGTGAAAGTTTTCGCCGAAGACCCGCTGCACCATCTCCTCTTCGCGTTCGCGGAGCAGTCCGTTGTTGACGAAGATGCAGGTGAGCTGATCGCCGATCGCCTTGTGCAGTAACGCCGCCACGACCGACGAGTCGACGCCGCCGCTGAGCCCGAGCACGACCTTCTCATCGCCCACCTGACGTCGCACCCGCTCGCACGCGTCGTCGATGAACGAGCCCATCGTCCAATCCATGCTGCAGTGGCAGATGTGATAGACGAAGTTCTGGATGATTTCCCGGCCACGCGGCGTGTGCGCGACTTCCGGATGAAACTGCAGGCCGTAGAGCCGCCGATCTGGATGCTCGATGGCGGCGAACGGGGAGTTTTCCGTATGCGCCGCGGAGTTAAAGCCCGGCGGCAGAGCCGACACCTTGTCGCCATGGCTGTTCCAGATGTCGAGTTGCTGCCCGATTCCCTCAAATAATTGAGAGCCGTTCCCGACGTGCAGCATGCTCGGTCCGTATTCACGCCGCGCGCTGTACTCCACGCGGCCGCCGAGATGCTGCGCGATCAGCTGCATCCCGTAGCAGATCCCGAGCACCGGGACGCCTAACGAGAAGATCTCCGGGTCGAGTTGCGGCGCGTTTTCGTCGTAAACGCTCGCCGGCCCCCCAGAGAGGACGATGCCGTTCGGCTGCGAGGCCGCCACTTCCGCCGCCGGGATATCGAACCGCACGATCTCCGAGTACACCTGGCACTCGCGAATCCGGCGCGCAATGACCTGGGTGTATTGCGAGCCGAAATCGAGGATGAGAATCTTCGAATGCGCGGACGGAGTGGACATGTCGCGCTATAGATCGCGGCGTGGCGCCGGTCCGCCCCGCGGCCGCACGTAAGGATCGCCGCTGCGGTCGATACCCGGCTGCACCTGGCCTTCTCCGCTTACCCCGCGGCGCACCTGTTCCTGCAGTTCTTCCGGCGTGGGACCTTCGGTCGCGCAACTCGCGAGGCAGAGTCCGCCGGCGAAGACGAGCGCGGGGAAAAGTCGTATCACTCGCCAAGGTTAGAGGTGCGATTCTCCATTGCAAGAAAATGCCTTTTCCGAGGGTGCCCAGCCCTGTTTGCGGAACTCTCAGTTGCACCGCAGAAGGTTGAACAGAAGAATCGCGCAAGTGATCGCGCCTGAAGTATTGCTCCAGGGTTACCGCCTCGGCGTCTTCCCGATGGCGATGGAAAATGGCGACATCGAGTGGTTCTCGCCGAACCCGCGCGGCATTATCCCACTCGAGACTTTTCATGTTCCGCATGCGCTGGAGCGGGTGCTGCGAAAAGGCCTCTTCGAAGTGCGCATCGACACCTCGTTCACCGAAGTGATGCGGCGATGCGCAGAGCGGCCCGATACGTGGATCAACGAAGAAATCATCCGCAGCTACACGCGTCTGCACGAGCTGGAGCAGGCGCACTCAGTGGAGACGTGGCTGGACGGCAAGCTGGCCGGAGGATTATACGGCGTCTCGATCGGCGGCGCCTTTTTCGGGGAATCGATGTTTCACAATGTGACCGACGCCTCAAAGGTCGCGCTCTGCGCGTTGGTCGACCGCCTGCGCGCAAAGCGTTTCACCTTGCTCGACACGCAGTGGCTCACGCCGCATCTGGCAAGGTTTGGGGCGGTCGAGATGACGCGCCGCCAGTACATGCATCGTCTCGCCGGCGCGCTTGCGCTGAACCGCCGGTTCGCCGGAGAATGACGGTCGCGGCGGGCGAACAGGGGACTCCCGTTGGTCTCCTCTTGCTCCGCTGCTGGAATTTTGCATAGTGACGCGGCTTTGAGACGACAGGCGCCAACGCACTGGCACGTCAGCAAACCACGCGGCTGAGTAGCTCAGTTGGTAGAGCAGAGGACTGAAAATCCTCGTGTCGGGGGTTCGATTCCCTCCTCAGCCACCACCAACTTTCCCTCTGTAAAACGGCTGATTTTGCCTCGTAAAACAGCGGCGCGGCGAAAAGCCCGAAAACGAAAGAAAACGCATGTTTCGGAAAGGAAAGTGTCCTGCAGTGTCATGCAGGACGCTTGCAGGACACGGCCCATTTTCAGGGCGGCCCCGGCTACGCTCTACGCGCCCGCTGGCGTCGTTTTGATGGCCGGGCAATGTCACGGGTGCGCCTCGCCTTTTGCGCGGCGGCTTCCGCCTTAGCAATGATCGCTTCCCGTTCGCGGTCGTATTCTCGGAACAGCGCAATACCGGCTTCGACCTGCCGATGCTTGAGGTACGGCGAAGCGTCCGGCCGCAGTCCGAACTGCTCCG
>JACDCC010000259.1 GCA_013694595.1 Chthoniobacterales bacterium | reverse complement strand
TCAGCGATGCCGGATTCTACGGGATTCAGATTTTGAAGCGCGACGCAGAGCCGTGGCAGACCGTGGAAGGCATCGAGTTCCGCTCCGTCACGATCGAAGCCTTCAAAGGCAAACAAGGGCCGTGCGTTGAGCGCAATCAGGCAGTGATCTATCGGGGGCCGTTCAAGGAAGTCCTCGATGACGACAATCACCGGATGGAACGCGGCGGGCGGTACGCCGTTTGCGATAAGACCTACAACCTTTATCGGAAGCCGCCGTATCGTGAGTTCTTCGAGTTCATCGAGCCACTAACGCCGGTGCCACTCGAGGAAGCGAAGCCATTCGATTGCTCCCGCACGGCGAAGCGCCACCCGAAAGAAACGAAGGGACAAAATTACAATGCCACCACTGAAGCGAGCACCTGCTGCGACAGTGGGAGTTGCTGCTGATGGCGCGGCAGGATCCGAGCGAAACGGCTGCCGATGAGCCGATGCGCGCGACTCGCCCGGAGCCGCCGCCTAACGTCAGCGCCGACGTCGCAGTAGCGATAACGCCGGTTCCGAAGTGGGCCATCGGCGAGTTCTTCGGCACCTTTCTGCTCGTGTTCTTTGGTTGCGGCAGCGTCTGCGCAGCAGTCACGACCGGCGCGCAGGTCGGCGTTTTTCAAATCGCCATCGTTTGGGGACTCGGAATCGCGACCGCGATTTACCTGACGGGATCTTTGAGCAGCGCGCATCTGAATCCGGCGGTGACGATTGCATCCGCCGCCTGGTCACGCTTTCCGCTTCGGCTCGTGTTGCCGTACATCGCAGTTCAGATGCTCGGCGCCTTCGCAGCCGCCGCACTGCTTTATCCGATCTTCAGCGGCGCGATCGCAGCCTTTGAAAAGAAGAATGCGATCGAGCGCGGGCAGCCCGGCAGCGAAGCGAGCGCGATGATTTTTGGCGAGTATTACCCGAATCCTGGCGGCAAGCCGCTCACCGCAGCCGCACGCGCGACGATGAGTTCCAGCGCTGCGTTCACGGCCGAGCTCATCGGCACCGCCATTCTCGTGCTGGTGATCTTCTGCGTCACGGACGACCGGAACGCCACGCGCCCGCAACTACTCACCGCGGCCACCATCGGTCTCACGGTCACGATCTTGATCTCGTTGCTCGGCCCGCTCACGATGGCTGGCCTGAATCCGGCGCGCGATCTCGCGCCGCGGTTGTTCTCCACTATGGCGGGATGGCGCGCCGTGCCGTTCCAGGTCAACGGCCTCGGCTGGCTGACGGTCTACATTGTGGCGCCGATTACTGGCGGGCTGATCGGTGGCGCGATCTATCGGCTCTTCTTCCGCGCAGCGTACCGGGCATAAAGTTTAAAGGCCGCGGGAGCCGCACTGCCCTTGTCGGCGCATCTCTCTTGTCCACACTTCGCCGCTCGGGCAGAATGCAGCGCGTGGCTGCAGGCGATTGCTCGGACGTGCTCAAAGCACTCGCTGACGGCACCCGACAGCGCATCGCAAAGGCGCTGCTCAGCGGCGATCTCAGCGTCAATGAGTTATCGGCAACGCTCGCGTTGCCGCAATACAACACCTCGAAGCATCTAAGCGTGCTAAAGGCGGCAGGGATCGTCGGGGTGCGAGCTGCCGGCGCGCGGCGGGAGTATTTCATCTCGCCAACGCTCCGCGGGCGGCTGGAACAGGAAAGCCAAACGCTCGACTTCGGCTGTTGCACGTTCCAGATGGATCGCCTGCAGGATTAATCCGGAACTTGCTTGCCACTGCCCGCGCGGTCTCGTATGCCAATCCGCGCATATGTGGAAATTGCGCCTCGTCGCTGCGGCCATTCTGGTCATGGCCACAGCTCTGCCAGGGCGCGCGCAAACCGGCGCTTTTGATGCCGAAGGCCTCGAACGGCTGGAGCGTGCAATGCAGATGTTGCAGCAGCGCAACGCGGAGCTGGAACGCGAAGTAAGCCAGCTCGGATTCGGCGTGCGCGCATCAACGTGAGCGGCGATTACAAGGAGGAGTTTGACTTCAAGCTCGAAGGCGAATTCATGCAAAGCGACGTCGGCTTCACCGTGCGCGACGCGTCCGGCCGAACGCTGGGTTCGAATTCCAACCGCACCGCCTTCGGCGCCACTGATCTGTTTGCGAACTGGCATCGCTTTCCCGAGCTCAATGTAAAGGTCGGCCAAT
>JACDCC010000110.1 GCA_013694595.1 Chthoniobacterales bacterium | reverse complement strand
ACCCGGCTGATATGCGCCGCGACTTCCCGGTCCAGCTTTCTGCCTAAAATGACCAGACTAAACCGGTATGGGACAGGCAGGTCATCGAGAGCGCTGCGGATGCGGCCGAGCGTCTGCCAGTCGAGATGGGTGCCGGCGAGCGCGAGATCGATATCCGAGCCGCGCTTGTGCGTTCCTTTGGCGGGAGCCGAAGAGCACCGCTTTTTCGACATCGGGAAACTCCGTCAGGACACCTTTGATCTGTGCGACGGTTTGTTGCGGCAGGCCATGCCGCGAGATCATCGCTCCTCCTGCTCTAGTTTCGTGAACCGCTGGAGGGGACCGCTTGAACGGCCCCCCAGCATCTTGTATTCACAGTAATTCGCGGTCCTTGGCGGGTTGTGAACAGGATGTGTTTGGCTGGGCTGTTCACCGGGCGGCGAGGTGGCGGTGGCCGATTGTCGCTGTGACCAAAGATTATGCCGCGACCGAAGAAGCCTCAGGACGTCATCAGAATCCTGGTTCAACACGACCGGCGTTCGAACTGTGGAGTAAACGCGGCAAAGGCTCGGAGCGGATCATCCACCATCCAGACGTGAACGGTCGGTCCGCGATCTATCCGCTGACCTTTCACAAGGGGCAGGACGTCGGCAAAGGAATGCTGAAGGCGATCATCCGTCGCTTCAACCTGCCGAACGATATTTTCGATTAAGCAGCCGCGAGCTCCCCAACTTTCGCGAAGGCAGCCTTTCCCGAAGAGATGCGGAGCTTTCTCAGTTCGTCTTCGGAGTAAACGAAAACAGCAGGTTTGCCGTGCAACCGAAGAGACTCCGTGACGGTTTCGCCACGCAACCGCGCCTGATTCGCTTTCTCCCAGCGTTCGAAAAACTCTTTCGGCGCGGGGAAGTGAACGATGTCCGGCTTGCCAAGACACGCGGCGAAACTCAGTTGATTGTCGAGCAGCATCTCGAGTTCCTTTTTCGCCGCCGCCTCCGTTTTGCCGTACGCGATGATGTCGAATTCAAGCGCATGAGCGACGAATTGATCTCCCTCTTTGTAGATCAACACGCGAATGGTCAAATCGTAGAAGTGCGCTTTCATTAGGGTCGTGTGCAGGCGCGGCGTGCTCGAGCGTGCGAGATGGTACGGATTATACGCCTGCGATGACAAAGGAAAAGCGTGGCGGACGCGGGTTCGGCTGCGCGTTCGACGCAATCGAACGTTCGTGTGAGCGACGGCAGCCCGCACTTTCGTCGCATTTCTTCGCTCGGCCCACCCCGGTTAGCGCTGATCGGGAGAAAAATGTCACAATTCAGGACTTGCCGTCCTGACGGGCTGCACCGCATCTTGTAGACCGCTCGAACAGCCTCCCCAGCATCTTGTATTCACAGCAATTCGCGGTTCTTGGCCCGCTGTGCACAGGATGTTGGCAGGGCTGTTCACCGTCGGCGCGCCCCGCCGGTGCACTTATTCACAACTTTTAACCACTACCCACCCTTTCTCTCGCCATGATCCAGCTGAAAACCGGGACGTCGCTCGCTTCGCTCGCTCCGAAATCCCAAATCCCAAATTCCAAGTCCCAGGCGAAACCGAAGAATCCGCAGGCGAGACGCCCGCGGGCCACACAGCCGGGACGGCCGTGCTCCCGCAGCGGGGCGGCTACGGGAGGCGGCGCGAAGAAGGGCACGGGCCTTCGCTTCGAGCGCGTGTTCAGCGATCCGAAATGCTCGCCGTTTGATCAGATCGAGTGGGAGAAGCGGACGGCCGAGATCACGGACGACAGCGGGAAGGTGATCTTCAAACAGGAGAACATCGAGGTGCCGAAGGCGTGGAGCGCGCTGGCGACGAAGATCGCGGTCTCGAAGTATTTCTACGGCGATATCGCGAATGGGACCGATCCGCACAAAGGCGGGCGGGAGACGTCGGTGCGGCAGCTGGTGCATCGCGTGACGCGGACGATCACGGACTGGGGCATCGCGGACGGCTATTTCGCGGACGCGAACGCGGCGGAGACGTTCTACGACGAGCTGACCTGGCTCTGCGTGAATCAGCACGGCGCGTTCAACTCGCCGGTGTGGTTCAACGTGGGTCTCCATCACCAGTACGGCACCGGGCGCGAGGCGGGGCTCGGGAATTACTTCTACAATCGCGAGACCGGGCAGGCGGAGCGGGCGGCGAGCCAATACGAATACCCGCAGGGCAGCGCCTGCTTCATCCAGAGCGTGGAGGACACGATGGAGGACATCATGCGCCTGGCGATGAGCGAGGCGATGCTGTTCAAGTACGGGAGCGGGACGGGGAGCGATTTGTCGTCGCTACGGTCGACGCGCGAGAAGCTGAGCGGCGGCGGGAAGCCGAGCGGGCCGCTGTCGTTCCTGAAGGTCTACGACCAGGTGGCGAATGTGGTGAAGAGCGGCGGCAAAACGCGGCGCGCGGCCAAGATGAACACGCTGAAGGATTGGCACCCGGACATCGAGGAGTTCATCGACGCGAAGCAGAAGGAAGAGAAGAAGGCGTGGGCGTTGATCGAGGCGGGCTACGACGGCAGCTACAACGGCGACGCTTACGGCTCGGTGATGTATCAGAACGAGAACCTGAGCGTGCGGGTGAGCGATGAGTTTATGAACGCGGCGGTGGAGGATCGCGAATGGTGGACGAAGCGGGTGCGTGACGGTTCGCCGTGCGAGAAGAAGGACGCGCGCTCGTTGCTGCGGAAGATCGCGGAAGGGACGCACATCTGCGGCGATCCCGGGATGCAGTTCGATTCCACGATCCACAAATGGCACACGTGCAAAGGCACGGGCCGGCAGAATTCGACCAATCCGTGCTCGGAATACCTGTTCCTCGACAACACGGCGTGCAATCTGGCGTCGCTCAACCTGATGAAGTTCAAGGGGCCGGAGGGCGTGTTCGAGGTGGAGCGGTTCAAGTCGGCGTGCCGACTGTTCATCACGGCGCAGGAAATCCTGGTCGATAACTGCAGCTACCCGATCAAGGAGATCGCGGAGAATTCGCACATCTTCCGCACGCTCGGGCTCGGCTACGCGAATCTCGGGTCGCTCATCATGAGCTACGGCTACGGCTACGACAGCGCGGAAGGCCGGGCGCTGTGCGGCGCGATCACGTCAATCATGACGGGCGAGGCGTATGAGCAGAGCGCGCGGATGGCGCGGGCGATGGGGCCGTTCCCCGGGTATCGCGATGCGCGTTGCAGCGGCACCGATAAGCCGGTGGCGAAGGACAACGTCGCGTCAATGCAGGAGGTGATCGAGCAACACCGCGAGGCGGTCTGCGAGATCCAGGCGAACGACGAATTCGGTTACCTGAAGGAGGAAGCGGCAAAGGTGTGGGAGAGCGCGTCAATGCTCGGCAAGCGCCACGGTTATCGCAACGCGCAGGTCACGGTGCTCGCGCCCACCGGCACGATCAGCTTCCTGATGGATTGCGACACGACCGGCATCGAGCCCGACATCGCGCTCGTGAAATACAAACTGCTCGCGGGCGGCGGCATGCTCAAGATCGTGAACCAGACGGTGAAGCCGGCGCTCGAGAAGCTCGGCTACAATTCGGAGGAGATCGAGCGCATCATCGCGCACATCGACGCGTTCGACACGATCGAGGATGTGGAGGAGCGGAGCACGGCCGTCTCGGCTGGCGCTTCTGATTCAGCAGGCGAGACGCCCACTGGCCGCACAGCCGGGACGGCCGTGCTCCGGTCGGACGTCGTGCGTTCCGGCCTGAAGCCGGAGCACATCGCGATCTTCGATTGCGCGTTCAAGGCGCACCGCGGCGAACGGTCGTTAGGCTACATGGGCCATCTCCGGATGATGGCCGCCGCGCAGCCGTTCCTGAGCGGCGCGATTTCGAAGACGGTCAACATGCCGGACACGGCGACGGTGGATGAGATCATGAACACCTACGTCGAAGGCTGGCGTTTGGGTCTCAAGGCGATCGCGATCTATCGCGACGGCTCAAAGCGTTCGGCACCGCTGAACGTGAAGAAGACGAAGGACATGGGCGGCATGGTGGACACAGAGAAGTCGCTCGACATGATGGTCGAGCGGCCAGAACTCCAGGCGCGCATCCTTGAGCTCGAGGAAGAGCTGAATTCACTCCGCGGCAAACCGACCCGCCATCGCATGCCTGACACGCGCATGTCGCTCACGCATAAATTCGAGATCGCGGGCCACGAGGGTTACATCACCGTTGGCCTCTTCGAAGACCAGCAACCCGGCGAGCTGTTCATCCAGATGTCAAAGGAAGGCAGCACGATCGGCGGCTTGATGGACACCGTCGCGACGCTCACCTCGCTCTCGCTGCAATACGGCGTGCCGCTCGACAGCATGGTGCGGAAGTTTGCCTACCAGCGGTTCGAGCCAAGCGGCTTCACGAAGAACCCGGACATTCGCAACGCCACCAGCATCACCGATTACGTGTTCCGCTGGCTGGGCTGCCAATTCATTCCCGGCTACAAAGAGGCGACGTCACCGCACAAGACGCAGCCGGAGCTCCCAATGAAGGAGATCCCGGACATGGAGAAGAAGGCGGTGAACCGCCCGGTCGCAGACCTCCCGCGCACCGCTGAAAAGGAAGTGCTCGACGTGATCACGAATCACGTGTCGAACGACGGCGCGCCACACATCAACGGCAACGGCCACACACACGCCGACCGTGTGAAGGAAGCGCTCGGCAACATGTTCATGGACATCACTTGCTCGTCCTGCGGCAGCGAGAAAGTGATCCGTGCCGGCGCGTGCGGCGTGTGCACGGAGTGTGGCACGAGCCAGGGGTGTAGCTGAGCGCGGCTGGTTGCCGATTGACCGTTGCCGAGTTAATCTGCAAACGTGCTGGCTGACATCCGAGATCTCACGGCGGCGCAGCCTTTCGTGCCATTCACGATCCACCTCGTGGATGGTGGTGCGCTGCAGGTTCCGACTCTGGACCATGTGCACGTTACACCTGCGCCCGAACGGGTCTTCGTATGGCACGACGAAGGCAAGTACGACAAGATCCGTCCCCTGATGATCAGTCGCCTGACGGTGGACGAAAAGCTGAACGGATCCGATTCCTGATGGACAGGGAATCGCGTTAAATTCGATTGCAGGATTCATGAAAGTCGAAATTTTTACGTTGTGCGATGCGGCGACCGCGGATGCCGGCGGCAAGCTGAACATTCTGGGGTCGTTCGACCGCATCAATGCCGCCGCCATTCCGGTGACGCATCCGCTTTGCGCGCTTGCGATTAAGCTGCGCTTCGAGCGCCTGGAGGAGGGGCAGAAGCGAATTCGCATTTCGTTCATGGACACCGATGGGACAGCCGTGATGCCGACGCTCGAGGCAGCGACGCAGGTGAGTTTTCCGCCAGGTGAACACAGCGTAACGGCCTGTCTCGTGTTGCAGATCCAGCAGATTAAGCTGCCGAACTACGGGGAGTATTCGATCGATCTCGCTGTGGACGGGCGCCATGAGGCGTCGATACCGTTTTTCGTGCGGCCGCCACTGGGGCAGGAGACGGAAAGCTGATTCGGGCACGGGGTAAACGTCGCACGCGCTGGTGCGCCGCTCGGCGTTGTCATCCCCGGGGCGCGCAGGCGAGGGAGCTTGCGACCGGAGGTGGGCTACCGGAAGGTCGTCGCTTCGTGGCGGATCGGTTTGATGTTTGGTCACGCACCGCTGGGCGTGAGGTCCCTCGCCGTCTGCGCGGTTCGGGATGACAGAGCGTCTACGCGCTGCGTTGCCGTTTCGAGCGCGCAGGTGCGCCTAAGCGGCGTCGCTAGAACAGCGTCTCGGGAGCGATTATGGCGCGTCCGTTTTCGTTGTGGGGGCGGCTTTGCTCGTGCTGATCCAGGCGTTGACGTGGCGCTCGAGGACGTCGAGCGGCACGGCGCCTGAAAGCAGGACGGCGTCGTGGAACTCGCCGAGGTTGAACTTGTCACCGAGTTCATTTTTCGCGCGGGCGCGGAGCTCTTTGATCTTTAGCTCGCCGATTTTGTAGGCGAGCGCCTGGCCCGGCATGATGAGGTAACGGTCGATCTCGTTGACGATGTCCTGCTCGGTCTTGGCGGCGTTCTCGAGGAAGAAATCGATCGCGCGCTGACGATCCCATTTCATCTGGTGCATGCCGGTGTCGACCACGAGCCGGACGGCGCGCCACATTTCATAAACGAGCTGCCCGAACTTCGAATACGGATCGTCGTACAGATCCATATCTTCGCCTAACGACTCGGAGTAGAGGCCCCAGCCTTCCACGAAGGCGGTGAAGCCGCCGTAACGCCGGAACTTTGGAATCTCGCCGAGCTCCATTGCGAGCGAGATCTGGAAGTGATGGCCCGGCACGGCTTCGTGCAACGAGAGCGCCATCATCTCCCATTTCGGCCGCACCTCGGGCTTGTAGAGGTTCACGTAGTACTGGCCTGGGCGTGAACCATCGGCGGCGGGTTGGCTGTAGTAGGCGGTCGTCGTGTCGGGCGCGATCTTGTCGGGAATGGGCGTCACGCCGTAGGGCATGCGCGGCATCGTCTTCATCACCTTCACGAGATTTGGGTCGATGCGCTTCGACATCGCCCGATACGCTTCGAGCAATTCCTCCGGCGTCTTGTAGAAGAACTGCGGCTCGGTGCGCAGTTTGTTGAAGAACTCCTGATGCGTGCCGGTGAAGCCGACCTGCGTCATGATCTTCTGCATCTCGGCGCGAATGCGCGCGACTTCGCTCACGCCCTTGTCGTGGATCTGCTGCGGGGTCATGTCCGT
>JACDCC010000230.1 GCA_013694595.1 Chthoniobacterales bacterium | reverse complement strand
CGCATCACAAAATCCAGGAGTTGGGGCCCGGACTTTACGGACGTGTGAGCAGATTCTATCCGGCTCACGGCCGCTATTATTTTGCGAACACCTGCAACAACTGGACAGCGCGGATGATGCGCGCTGGCGGTTTTGCGGCCGATGTCGGTCCCACTGGCACCTGGTCAGCGGGAGCTGTGATGGCGCAAGCGCGGCGCTTGGCCCGTGAGCGAACCTCGACTAAGCGTGTCATGCACTCTGCGCGCGGTGGCAACTGGGGGGGCGCCGGTCGTAGCCGGGGGCGCTGAGCCCGGAGGCGCACGCGTGTCACTTCGGCGACGCCCCTCCCGGCCGGGGTCACCGCCCCCGGCTACAACCGCTCCCAGCACGCGCCCCGAATGGAGCGCACCCTTCCGCGCCAAAGTGCATGACACGCTCTAGGCCCGAGCTGCGGCTTACTTCACCCACCAGGTTTACACTGCGGCGCGCGAGACATGCGGTGACGGGCAGATGACCGCGGCGTCAGCGGCGAAGCCTGGCGTTGCGGACTTGGCGCACGGCGGAGCGGACGATCGGCTGCCGCGAGCGAGTGGATCACCTCAGGCGCTTCGCAAGACCCGCGCGACGGCGGTCGAGAGACGGTCCCAGTTTGCCTCTTCGGCCTCCAGCTGCTTGCGACCGGTTCGGGTGAGGTTGTAATACCGCGCCCGCTGGTTGTTCTCGGAAACACCCCACTCTGCTTTTATCCATCCCTGCAGCGCGAGTCTTTGCAGCGCCGGATAGAGAGAGCCTTCCTCCACCGTCAACGCCTCCCGCGCCAGCTGCTGGATGCGTCTCGCAACGCCGTAGCCGTGCATTTTTCCATGCATCAGCGCCTTCAGTATGAGCATGTCTAGGGTGCCTTGGAGGAGCTTGGCGTTAGATCTTCCCATTCCGCATCGTTGTCGGCCTAGAGTTTCTATGTCAAGGCAACCTTTTGGGACACGAACGACACTTTTTCGGACATGCAGGGAGACGCCCGTAGGTGAGCTGGCGATGCTCTCCGGTTGCAGAAAGCGCGGCCGCCGCCAGTTTCGCAGGAAGCTGATTGGCAGCTGCCATGGTACGTCCGACGGATCGAACCTCGGTGCGCACGAGCGCGTGCGAAACCACGCACGTGCCGACGAGTTTCAGAAACCGGACTTGTCTCCACGTCCAGCGCCGGTAGCGTCGCCCTTCATCGATGCAAGTCTCGTCGCGTCCTCTTCGCTGCTGCTGGCTCGCCCTGCTCCCTCTCCTGTTGATCTCGATCTCAGGGGACGCGCAGGTCACGACCGCGCCACAACAGGGAATCCGGGAGAATGATCCGCGCCTCCATGCGCTCACCAACGCGCGCATCGTCACCGCGCCCGGGAAAGAGATCGAGAAGGGCACCGTGCTCGTCCGCGATGGATTGATCGTTGAAGCCGGGGCGGCGGTGAAGATTCCTGCAGAAGCGCGCGTCTGGGATCTCTCCGGCAAGACGGTCTATCCCGGTTTCATCGACTCTTATAGCCGGGTCGGTCTTCCTGATACGCTCCAGCCGGAGCCACTGCGCCCCGAGATAGATCACGACGACCCGGGCGCCAAGCCGAAGGAGGTCCCACGCGAAGCTGCCAAGGGGACGCACTCCTGGAACCCGCGCGTGACGCCGGAGCGAAATGCGGCCGATTACGTGAAGCTGGACAGAAAAGCGGTCCGCGGTCTGCGTGAACTCGGCTTCACCAGCGCGCTGGTGGTACCCGGGCGCGGGATCTTCCGCGGCACGAGCGCGTTCGTGAACCTGCAGGACACGGATCCGAATCGCACGATCGTCGCGCCTTCGGTCGCGCAGCATATCGCGTTCGATTTCAACCGCGAGCAGGACGGCGGCTATCCGAACTCGCTCATGGGCTGCATCGCCCTCATCAGACAGAGCTTCCTCGACGCCTCGTGGTATCAAGCGGCCCAGGACGCGTATCGAAAAAATCCCGCTACCACCGAACGGCCGGAGGCGAACGCGAGCCTTGCCGCGCTCGCCGAGCAGGCGCAGCGCAAACAGCCGTCAGTGTTCGAAGCGGAAGACGAGCTTGACCTGCTCCGCGCGTTGCGTGTTGCGGATGAGTTCAAGCTCAAGCCGGTGCTGTTCGGCAACGGCTATGAGTACCGGGTGCGGAAAGTACTCGCGGAAAAAAAGACGCCGATCATCATTCCCCTCGATTTCCCTGAGGTGCCGGAGATCGAACGACCGGAGCGCGCGCTCGAGTACAACCTCGACGAGCTGCAGCATTGGGATCGCGCCCCCAGTAATCCGGCGCGTCTCGTCGAAGCAGGCATTCCGATCGCGTTCACGACCCAGAAGCTGGCGAAGCCGGACAAGGAGTTTTGGACGCAGGTGCGGCTCGCGGTGCGACGAGGCCTGAGCAAAGAGGCCGCGCTGGCGGCGTTGACGAGCACGCCCGCGGAGATCTTCGGGCTGGCCGATCGAGTAGGGACCATCGCCCCGGGCCGGATCGCGAACCTGGTCGTCGCAACCGGTGATCTCTTCACCAGTGAGGCGCGTGTGCTGACGGCGTGGATCGACGGTCAGCCGTATGACACTCCGCTGGCTGCTGGGCGCGATCCGCGCGGCACCTGGGAGGTTGCGTTCGAAGGAAAAACGCTGCCGCTGATCGTGGAGGGGGAACTCGAGAAACTGGAGGCAAAGCTCGCGGGCGAGAAGGTGATGTTTTCTGCGAAGGAAGACGCCGTGCTGCTGGCTGCTCCCGCGAGGCTGCTCGAGCGAGGCGATGGGGTGATCCGCCTCCCCGGCCGAATCGCGACCGACGGCATGACCGGAAGCGGCGAAGCACCAGGCGGTGCGGAGGTGCGCTGGAGCGCGAGGCGAACTGCACCGCACCCACCGAAGAAGCCGGATGAGCAGCCGTCGCCCCGTGATACTGCGCTCGATTTTCCGGAGACGTTCCCTGCCGGCGCATACGGCCGGGCGGCGCCGCCGGAACAACCCGCAACCGTGCTCGTCCGCGGCGCCACCGTCTGGACTGCCGGTCCGCAAGGCACGCTGCAGAACGCGGATCTGCTCGTCACCGGCGGCAAGATTACCGCTGTCGGTCCCGGCGTGAAAGCGCCGGCGGGCGCGGCGGCCATTGATGGTGCCGGATTACACGTGACGCCCGGAATCGTGGATTGCCATTCGCACACCGCGATCAGCAAAGGCGTGAACGAATCGAGCCACGCGGTCACCTGCGAAGTGCGTGTCGCGGATGTGGTCGATGCCACCGATATCGCACTTTACCGCGAGCTGGCTGGCGGCGTGACGGCGGCGAATTTGTTGCACGGCTCCGCGAATCCGATCGGCGGTCAGAACCAGGTCATCAAGTACCGCTGGGGCGGTCTGCCGGAGGAACTAAAGTTCGCCGACGCGGCGCCGGGCGTGAAATTTGCCCTCGGCGAGAACGTGAAGCAGGCGAACTGGGGAGAGAAGTTCAAGAGCCGTTATCCACAGACGCGGATGGGCGTTGAACAGATCATACGCGACCGATTCCGCGCCGCGGTCGAATACGATGCCGGCCTCAAGAAAAAAGAGGGTCTGCCGCCGCGACGCGATCTGCAGCTCGAAGCGCTCTCCGAGATCGTGAGCGGAAAGCGGCTGATCCATTGCCATTCGTATCGCCTCGATGAAATCCTCGCGTTCCTGAACGTGACACGTGATTTCAAGATCACCGCCGCCACGCTCCAGCACATCCTTGAGGGCTATAAAGTCGCCGATGAAATCGCAAAGGCCGGCGTCGGCGCATCTTCCTTTGCCGATTGGTGGGCCTATAAGATGGAGGCATTCGACGCCATCCCGGACAACGCCGCGATGATGCACGGCCAGGGAGTGTTAACTTCGATCAACTCCGACTCGAATGACCTCGCGCGGCGGCTGAACACGGAAGCCGCGAAGTCGATGAAGTATGCAGGGATGTCGCCGGAGGAAGCGTTGAAGCTGGTGACAATCTACCCGGCGCGGCAACTGCGGATCGACGCGAAAGTTGGGTCACTCGAAGCGGGTAAGGACGCGGACTTCGTGGTCTGGAGTGGCCATCCGCTCTCGAATTACACGCGCGTGAATCAGACCTGGATCGACGGACGGAAGTATTTCGATCGTGCCGAAGACATCGAAACCCGGAAAGCGTTCGCGGCGCAACGAGAAGCGCTCGTGCAAAAAGCACTTGGCGAACGGATGAAGGATCTCGCGAAGCCGAAGGACGAAGATTCGAAGAAAGACGCGAAGGGTGATCAGGACGCCGCGCCCAAGCCGCCGGGCCATCATCATCGACACCGCGCGGGCTCGCTCGGCTCAACGTATGGCAACGGCAGCGATCAACACACCTGCACGGAGCACGGACGGTGAAACACGGCCATAGATTTCTTTCGTCGTCGCGCCTGCACACTGCCTGCACGCTGGCGCTGATGCTCGTGAGCATCGGACCGGCCGCACGCGCTTCCGATGTGATTCCGGCGCCGCCCCAAGCTCGCCCGATCGTGTTGAGGGGCGCCACCGTGCATCCCGTCAGCGGGCCCGAAATCCCAGCAGGCACGATCGTCTTCGAGAAAGGGAAGATCACAGCCGTGGCGGCCGATGCCGCAACCCCACCCGACGCGGAGGTGATCGACGCGACCGGCAAACACATTTATCCCGGCCTGATCAGCGCCAACACCGTCCTCGGCCTGACAGAAATCGGTGCCGTTCGCGCCACGGTCGACATCGAGGAGCCCGGAGCGATCAATCCAAATGTGCGAAGCGCCAGCAGCGTGAATCCGGACAGCGAGCTGATCCCGGTCGCGCGCACCAACGGCATCCTCACGGCGCACGCGATTCCGGAGGGCGGCATCGTTTCCGGACAATCTGCGGTGCTGCGCATGGACGGTTGGACGCCGGAAGAGATGACGGTGCGCTCGCCCGCCGCGATGCATCTGCGCTGGCCGAACCTCACCATCAACCGCGATCCGCGCGCGCTGAAGTCAGTTGAAGATCAGCAGAAGGAGATTGATAAAGCGCAGAAGACGATTCGTGACGCCTTCGGGATCGCTCGTTCCTATTGGCACGCACGGAAAACCGCGAACGCTGACTTCCAGTCGGACCTGCGCTGGGAAGCAATGATGCCGATTTTCGACGACAAGCTGCCGCTCTTCGTGCACGCTGCGACGGCTGCCCAGATCGAAGCGGCTCTGGCGTGGGCGAAGGAAACGCAAGTGAAGATCGTGGTCGTGGGTGGCAACGATGCCTGGCGGGTCGCGCCGCAGCTAAAAGCAACCGACACGCCCGTGATCATCGCACTCGCGACCGCGCTCCCGCCGCGCCGTGACGACCCGTACGACAGCGGCTTCAGCAATGCTGCGCGGCTGCACGAAGCGGGCGTCCGTTTTTGCATCGCGACGAACGCGCGCGCGTCAGAAGCACCGCACGAACGCAACCTCCCCTACGAAGCGTCGATGTCCGCCGCCTTCGGTCTCCCGAAAGAAGAAGCGCTTAAGGCAGTCACACTTTATCCGGCGCAAATTCTGGGCGTGGACGATCAGCTCGGATCGTTGGAGCCCGGAAAAGCGGCCACCCTGATCGTCACCAACGGAGATCCGCTCGATTATCCGACCAATGTCGAAGCAGCCTATATCGACGGCCGAAAAATCGACCTTACGAACCGGCAAACTCGTCTGCGCGACAAATACCAGGAACGTTACCAACGCAAGTGATGGTGGGGACATCGCGCTGCGCTGGACGAAGCCATTAGCCACACCACCGCCGGATGTCCCGTTACGTCGCCAGAGACGCCGCAGCGTAGCGTCCCCCCGCCGCCGTCAGCTCAGGCGTGAGTTGGTTCGCGATCGTCGGCGGCGGCGGTGCCGTGTTTGCCGCTGCGCTCCTCATTTTCGGCTCCCGCCTCTAGGAATCGCTCCACGGCTTCTTCCGAAATCCCATGACTGATTTTCAAGTGCAGCTTGTCTGCGAGGAAACGGTCGATCGGAATCCAGTGCCCTTCCGATTTGATCCGGTTCGTCCAGGCGCAGACGAGCTGCATCTTGTCGCGCAGTTCGTTCATTTCCGACATCGAGATCTCCAGCTTCGCAACGGTCGATTGCAGCTCGCCTTTCAACTGCTGCTCGCGATCGCGGGCCGCCCGCAGGCGCGCGATCGTCACCGCGACGACGACGAATGCCACCAGCCTGAGCGCGTAATTTCCTCCGGCGAGCAGAGGCGTCGTATAGGATTGTGCAGTAGAGACCTCGACTACCCACCAGGCCACTGCGGCCACCACTGCGGCCGCAAAGGCGAGGTCACGCCCCGCGTTCCACGCCAGCAGCGCGATGGGTATGTAATAGAAGACGAAGAAGCGGAGCTCCGCAGGACTGGCGTAATCGGCGAACGCCACCAGCAGCAGGAGCGCGGCGCCCACCAACGTCCACTGGATTTTGCTGAACTCGACCCGCGGCATCCGCCATTTTCGCCGCAGGGCGGGACTCGCCGCGGTCTGCACCTGCGCAGGAACGTCGCTCCTTCCTTCGGTCGCGCTACTTGTCATACCTGAGTTCACTCGGCGCTTACAGCTGTCGCGGGCGGCCATCTCTGGCAAGGTGCGGTGTATCTTCGAATCGCAGCCTATGCGCAAGTCTTTACCCTGGCGAAGAAGAATCGTCCGCGCGCTCCCGCGGCGGCGTCATCTGCGTGGAGGCCGTCTCCACCGGCTTCTAGGTGAGCGGCTCTTCGATCCGGAGCTCTGGTGTTCACCCGGCGCGGAGTGGCGGAGGGGCTCGCTGTCGGTGTCTTCATCGGCTGCACGCCGACGATGGGCGTGCAGATCATTCTCTGCGGGTTCGCGGCGTTTTTTCTCAAGGTCAATGTCCCGGTGGCCCTGCTCGGCAGCCTGATCAGCAATCCGGCGACGGCACCGATTCTGTATCCGCTCGAATACAAGCTCGGCGTGTGGCTGGTTGGTATTCCGAACGCACACGACCTGGAAGGGTTCTCCGGCGCATTGCGCAGCTTCATGAGCTACGCGCGACCACTCTGGGCTGGCAGCATCGCGGCGGGTGCCGTCTGCAGCGTGCTCGCGTGGGGGCTTGTCACATCGATTTGGATGGCGACGGCGGCACTCCGTCGGCGACGAGCGGAACCGCGTCCGTAACAGGCAGCGGGCAAGCCGCCGGTCCAGGCTCTGTTGCTCTCGAAACAGCTTTCCAGTTCCATTGTCGCAGGTAATTCTCCAGCGTGTTGAAAGCCTTCGAACGAATCGGCGCAATCCGGGGACGGCGATCTCCGGGCGCTGCTGCGGTGGCGCTCTGCTTTTTCCTCACGCTGCTCGCGTTTTCATCCGCGGAGGCTGCGGCGCCCGGTCCGCTACCGGCGCCGCCCACCGGTTTCCCGCTCCCGCTGGATCAGTACGGAGACGCCGGGATGACCGGTGTGCTGGAGATCATCAGGCATCGCGCCGCGAGAGAGCCGTTCAATGTGATCGCGACGCTTATCTTCTTCCTCGCCATCATCCACACCTTCCTGGCGCCGAAGTTCCTGAAGGTGTCTCATCGGTGGCGGGACGAGCACAAGGCAAAGCTCTCCGAGGATGGCGGCACCGCGCCAGCGATGCGCAAAGCCGGAGTCAAGGACGTCAGCGTGAAAGCGGAGATCATGCATTTCTTTGGCGAGATCGAGGCGATCTTCGGCATCTGGGTAGTACCCCTGCTGATCGCGATCGCCCTTTCGCGCGGCTGGCACGCCGCCGAATACTACGTCAGCCACAGCGTCAATTTCACCGAGCCGATGTTCGTGGTGGTGGTGATGACAATCGCCTCGACCCGCCCGGTGCTGCGCTTCGCCGAGTGGTTCATGAGCCTCGCCGCCGCGCTCGGCGGCCGTAAACCTGCCGCGTGGTGGCTGTCGATCCTGACGCTCGGGCCGCTGCTCGGCTCCTTCATCACCGAACCTGCGGCGATGACCATCTGCGCGCTCCTGCTGGCGCGGCAGTTCTACGATTGCGAGCCCAGCCGTAAGTTTCGTTACGCCACGCTCGGCCTGCTCTTCGTGAACATCTCCGTCGGCGGCACGCTCACACACTTCGCCGCTCCGCCGGTGCTGATGGTCGCGGCCCGCTGGAATTGGGACACCGCGCACATGTTTATGCACTTCGGCTGGAAGGCGGCGATCGGGATCGTGCTCGCCAACCTCTTCTACTTCGCTCTGTTTCGCCGTGAATTCCGAACCCCGCGCATCCCCATCCCGGAGAACGAGAAGCCGACCAACTGGAGCGACCGCACCGACCCGGTGCCTGCCGGAATCACCGTCGTGCACCTCTTCTTTCTTGGCTGGACGGTCTTCACCGCGCATTACCCGTCGCTCTTCATCGGCGGCTTCCTTTTCTTCCTCGCCTTCACCGCTGCGACCGAGCCGCACCAAAATCCCGTCAGCCTGAAGCCGGCGCTACTCGTCGGATTTTTCCTCGCCGGCCTCGTGATTCACGGCGGCTTCCAAGGCTGGTGGATCGCGCCCGTGCTCGCGAGCATGACGGAGGTCCCGCTGATGTTCGCCGCGATGACTTTGACAGCATTCAACGACAACGCGGCGATCACCTACCTCGCATCGCTGGTTCCGAATTTTAGCGACAGCTTCAAGTACGCCGTGGTGGCGGGCGCGGTCGCCGGCGGTGGATTGACCGTCATCGCGAATGCGCCGAATCCGGCGGGCCAATCCATTCTCAGCAGTTATTTCACGAATGGCGTGTCGGCGCTTTGGCTGGCGCTCGGCGCGTTGATTCCCACCGCGATCATGATGGCGGTGTTCCTGATCTTCCGCTGAGGAGTGGCTCGTCGGAGCGGCCAATCACCTCAAGTTTCGAGCCGACGACGGGGGTCGAACCCGTGACCTGCTGATTACGAATCAGCTGCTCTACCACTGAGCTACGTCGGCGGAACTGCGGGTCGGCAAGATGGCATCCGCACCGAAACCGGGCAAGCAGGAAGGCTCCGCCCGCATCACACCTCAAGGCGCCGAAAGCACCGCAGCGAGAAAACGATCGATCGCATACATGCTGAGCTGCCCGCTCGGCCCGCTGAGATTCGCGTCGCAACCGTGCGTCGCCCACGGCAGGCGCAGGTAGAGGTGCTTCGCGCCGGATTGTTCCAGCCGCTCCGTCAATAGCTGGCTGTGAAGCGGCCAGACAATCGGATCCAGCGCGCCGTGGATCAGCAGCGTCGGCGGCGTTGATGCGCCGACGTGATTCGCCGGTGAGGCAGCGGCGTAGCCTTCCGGGTTCTGCGCGGGCGAGCCGCCGAGATAATCTTCCAACGCCTTGTTCGAGTCGAGCACCGCGCTGGGCTTGTTGTAGCCGAGAACGAGATCCGTCGGCGCGTAAAAGCTCACGACGCCACGGATCGACGGTTCTCGTCCGGCGTAGGCGGCGGAGAGGGCGATCTGCCCGCCGGCGGAGCGGCCAATCAATACGATGCGTGTGAGATCGAGTTGAAACTCGGCCGCGTGCGCTTTCAGGAAGTCGATTGCGCGGAAGACGTCGTCGACCGGCGCCGGAAAGGGTTGCTTCGGTGCGTGACGGTAATTGATCGCGGCAACTGTGTACTGCAGCCGCGCGAGGTGACGATTCATCGCCCTCAACTGTTCCTTGCTGCCGCCGTTCCATGAGCCGCCGTGCACCACGACGATTAGTGGCTGCAAGCCAACGGCGCTCTTCGCGCGGTAGAGGTCGAGCTCGAGCCGCTTGCGTCCGACGTTCGCATAGACGTGCTCGCTGATGTCGACATCTGACGCCGGCTCGCGCCGAAGCAAACCAGCCACGCTGAAGGGATCTGCCTCTCGCGCACGTGGCGTCGCTTCGGCACCAAAAGCGCTCGTGCAAAGTAGCGGCAGCGAGCGCGCGATCATCGCGGCGCGGACGGCCGGCAGAAAAGAGAGCGCCGCCGCGAGCAGTGCGAGGAGTGCAGTGATGCGACCAAGCCCGCCCCGTCGGAAGCTGAGGAGAGCAAGCACCAGGCAAGCGATCGCGACCAAGTGCCCCCACTCCCCGATGACAATGGCGACGATCCACAACCATTCTGTCGGCGCGCTCACCAGCACCAGGAGCGAGCACAGGAACAACACCGCGGCGGCCGCGGCCAGAAAATAACTCGTTAGGCGCCGCATCCGCGATCCTGTCACTGCGGCAGCACGAACGTCTCGCCAATCTCGCGCAACGCAATGCGCTCCGGCTGCCGGTAGAGCGCGGCTTCGAACCGCTCGATTGGTTCGCGGAACGGTTCCGCGCTCAGCCGAAAAGTTTGATGATGAACACCCATGATGTGATCCGCGCCGGCTGCATCCGCCATTTCCACGGCTTGTTCCGGCGTCGCATGCGAGCCGATCCACGGATCGTAGGCGCCGATGGCCATGATCGCGAGATCGTACGCGCGGCGCTGCCGCAGTTCCGCGAAGCTGCCGGTATAGGCGCTGTCGCCGCCGAAGATGATCGCGCGGCCATTTCGTTCGAGCACGTAGCCATTGTAGCCCCGGTGGTGATCACGCCGCAGCCGCGCGCCCCAGTGTCTGACCGGAAAGGCACGCACGCGCAACGTGCCAGCGGCGCGCTCGATCTCGGTGGTCTCGCCCCAGCGCAATTCCATTTTGCTGCGGAACCGCTTCCACCTGAGGAGATCGGCCGTGCGCGGGGCGGTGACGACATCCGCGCGGCGCGACAGGCGGTGCAGCGTTCGCATGTCGAAGTGATCGAAGTGCGCATGCGACAGCAGCACGAGGTCGATCGCCGGTAGATCGCGGACGCGCAGGGCCGGCTCGGTCAGCCGCTTTGGCCCGATCGTCCACCCGGGCAATCGGATGCCGATCCGTGGAAAGAGCGCCGGGTCGGTGAGCACCCACACGCCGAAGAAGTTGATGAGCACGGTGGAATGGCCGAGCCACGACGCTGTCAGTGTGGCGTCGCTCCACGTGCTCGGATGCGGTCGCGCGAACGCCGGCAACATGGGACGGCGACTCTCGATCGTCCACTCGCGCCAGAGATGCACGTACCAGCGGCGGATCGGTGTTCGTTTGCGCGCCGCCGCGCTCGATGCTGGGTCTGCGGATGCCACGTCATAACATACGCGGCTCGGCAGCGTGTCCGCTCAGCGGAAACCACGAAACTCCACCCGTCATTCCGAGCGAAGTCGAGGAATCCCGCGATGGTGCCTTAACGCTTCCACAACGGGATCCCTCGGCTGCGCTCGGGATGACACCTGCGTCTCCGCTGGCGCGGCGGACCGATCACGTGAATCCTGTCTCATGAACCGGCTCGAGCAGATCCTCACCGCAAAACGGGTGGAGATCGAGGCGTTGCGCCCGCGACGCGAAGAGCTCCGCCGAGTGGCTTTGCAGCGGACCGATTTCCGCAGTTTCGAAGCGGCCCTGCAAAAGCCGGACGATCTCGCGTTGATCGCGGAGGTGAAAAAGGCGTCGCCTTCGGCAGGTGTGATCGTGGAGTCGTTCGACCCCGTGATGATTGCACAGAACTACGCGCGTGCCGGCGTAGAGGCGATTTCGGTGCTGACAGACGAGCAGTTTTTTCAAGGACGGCTCGAGTATCTGCAGCAGATTCGCGACGCGGTGCGCGTACCGCTTCTGCGAAAGGATTTCATCATGGACGAGGTGCAGATCGCCGAGGCGGCGGCGGCTGGAGCGGACGCCATTCTGTTGATCGTGGCGGCGCTGACGGACGATCAACTCCAACGGCTGCTGGACGCGGCGGTGACTTACCAAATGGACGTGCTGGTGGAGGTGCACACGCTGGCGGAACTCGATCGCGCGCTCGAAACGGACGCGCGCATCATTGGCATCAATAATCGGAACCTCAGCACGTTTGAGGTGGATTTAAGCGTTACCGAGGAACTGAGCGAGCAGGTGCCGAGCGGTATCGTGCTGGTAAGCGAGAGCGGGATTAAATCCGCGGAGGACGTCGCGCGGGTGAAAGCCTGCGGCGTGAACGCAGTCTTGATCGGCGAGGCGTTGATGCGGGCGCAGGCGGGTGGGGTTGGGGCGCTCCTGCCGCGGAACGGGGCGTAGACGGCGCCTCCGCTGCGGTGAGCACGCTCGGAAGTGTTTGTTGATTGTCAGTTGCCCCTCACCTGGCGCTGCGCAGACGGCCTCCCACCCTGATTCCCAAGAGCCCCACGGCCTATGTCCTCCTCTCCCTGAGGGAGAGGATTGAGGTGAGGGCGAATCTGCCGTGCAGGGTGACAATGCGCGAACACTACCGCACGCCTCCAGGCGAGCCAGAATTCCGTTGCGCCTCTCGGGTTTCTTTCTAACCTTCCATTTCAGTTTTCCCGGGAAAAACCATGGCCGACGTAGCGAACAAATACGAAGAGAACGTAGGGGGCACTTTCTACGTTGATGATCAGTGTATCGATTGCGATCTTTGTCGCGAAACGGCACCGGCGAACTTCAAACGCAACGACGACGGCGGCCACTCGTTTGTCTACAACCAGCCGACTACGCCGGAGGAAGAAGCGCTCTGCCGCGAGGCGATGGAAGGTTGCCCCGTCGAAGCGATCGGCGCTGACGGCGGCGCAGCGTAGCCTCCCCGCGCGCTGCGCGATTTCATGGCCGGACCGCGCCAGCTTCCGGTCGCGCTCAC
>JACDCC010000216.1 GCA_013694595.1 Chthoniobacterales bacterium | reverse complement strand
CTTGGCGCCTTGATCAACGCCATCATCATCCGGCGTGAATTGACGCGGATCTTCGATTTCCGGGAGGAGCAACTGCGGCGTGTTTCGGAGAGCGGCGCGTGTGATTCGTTTGCTTGACCTCGTTCGGAAAACCGCTTTACCTAAGCAGCCTTAGCCCGGAGACACCTTGGAACTCAAAGACATCAAAGCCATCATCGACCTGATGAAGAAGAACGACTTGTCGGTCTTCGAGATGGAGAAAGATGGCTTCAAGCTGAAGCTGCAGAAGGGCGCTGGTGAACAGACCGTCTTCTCACCGACGCTGCCTCCGGTGGTGCCGATGCCACTCCCGATTCCCGGCGCAGCGCCGGCCGCACCAGCCGCGGCAGCAGGAAGCACCGGCGCCGGGGGTGCTGCCGAATCCGCGGCAAAATCCGAGCCGCTCCGCGACATCGTTTCCCCCATGGTAGGGACGTTCTACCGCGCCGGCTCGCCTGAATCGCCGTCGTTCGTGGAACTCGGCAAGGCTGTCACCGAAGAGAGCGTTGTCTGCATCATCGAAGCCATGAAAGTGATGAACGAGATCAAGGCCGAAATCAGCGGCGTCATCGCCGAAGTGGTGGCCGAAAATGGCAAGCCGGTGCAGTTCGGGCAGGTTCTGTTCCGCGTTCGTTAAGCCGCCCGCAGAGCGGCGGTCCGCATCGCGGCACTTCCTCCGTGGACGATCGAGGCGACAAGCGCTTCGTTCTCGTTATTCTCTCTCTCCCTACCGATGTTTGAAAAAATCCTGATCGCCAACCGCGGGGAGATCGCCCTTCGCGTCATTCGCGCCTGCAAGGAGCTGGGAGTCCGCACGCTGGCGGTTTACTCCGAAGCGGATGTCGATTCGCTTCACGTCCAACTCGCCGACGAGGCGATCTGCATCGGCGCGGCGCCCAGCTCAGAGAGCTATCTGAGGGTCGACAGGATCATGAGTGCGGCAGAAGTCGGCGACGTCGACGCCATTCATCCCGGCTACGGATTTCTCTCGGAAAACGCGCACTTCGCGGAGGTCTGTGAGAGCTGCAAGATCAAGTTCATCGGTCCACCGGCCAGTGCGATGCACGCGATGGGCGACAAGAATTCCGCCCGCGCCTTCGCTCGCAAGGCCGGCGTGTCAATCACACCCGGAAGCGACGGCGTGGTCGACATCGAAGAGGAGGCGTTGAAGGTCGCGAGGAAAATCGGATTCCCGGTGATGATCAAAGCCGTCGCAGGTGGCGGCGGACGCGGAATGCGGGCCTCGCATAACGAAGCGAATCTGGCCTCCGCGTTTCATGCCGCGAAGACGGAAGCGGAGAAAGCGTTCGGTAATGGCGATGTTTACATCGAGAAGCTGATCGTTAATCCACACCACATCGAGTTCCAGATCATGGCCGACAGCCATGGCACGACGGTGCATCTCGGTGAACGCGATTGCTCGATCCAGCGGCGAAACCAAAAGGTGATCGAAGAGTGCCCGTCGCCGCTGATCAGCCCCGCCCTGCGTAAAAAGATGGGGCGCGCGGCGGTGAAGCTGGCGGAATCAGTCGGCTATGAGAACGCAGGCACGATGGAGTTCCTGGTCGACAACGAAGGCCACTACTACTTCATCGAGATGAATACCCGCATCCAGGTGGAGCACACGATCACCGAGGAGGTCTACGGCTGCGACCTTGTAAAGGAGCAGATCAAGATTGCAGCCGGCGACCGCCTTTCGCCGCATGTCGAGAATGCGGTCCCGCGGTCACATGCCATCCAGTGCCGCATTAACGCGGAGGATCCGGAGAAGAATTTTCAGCCGTCGCCGGGCAAGATCGCGTTCTACTACGCGCCTGGGGGGCGAGGAGTTCGCATCGACTCCCATGCTTACACCGGCTACGTGGTCCCGCCGTATTACGACTCGATGATCGCGAAGTTGATCACCGTCGCGGCGACTCGCGAATCGTGCATCGACCGGATGCGCCGCGCGCTGGATGAGTACTACATCACCGGAATCAAGACGACGGTGCCGTTTCACAGCGCCATCATGCGGAACGCGGAGTTCCGTAACGGCACCTATGACACCGGATTCGTCGAGCGCGTGATGAACTCCGACAACTTCGAGCTGAAGGCCGCGGCGACCCGCTTGCACGAGTGAGGCGCGGGTGTCCCGCGTGAACGCCGCCGCGCTACAGCGGTGCCGGCTCTACGGCATCATCGACCTCGCCTACGTGCGGGCCGGGGACGTCGCACGCGTTGCCATCGAGATGATCGCCGGCGGCGTGGACATCATCCAGCTGCGCGGCAAGGGGCAGGAACTCGCCACGCTCACGGCAGTGGGCGCAAAGCTCCACACCGTCACGCGGGCCGGCGGAGTGCCGCTCGTGATCAATGATCACGCCGAGGTGTCGCGAGAGATCAGAGCCGAAGGTGTCCACGTCGGACAGGACGATCTGTCGGTGACGGAGGCACGTAAAATCGCCGGTGCGGGATGCTTGGTCGGAAAGTCGACGCACAGCGTCGAGCAGGCCACACAAGCAGCGGCCGAAGGCGCAGATTACATCGGCTTTGGGCCGCTCTTTGCCACGCCGACAAAGCCGGAATACACCCCCATCGGCCTCGACGAAATTCGCGAAGTGCACCAGCGCGTCACGACCCCGATCTTCTGCATCGGCGGAATCAAACTGCACAATCTGCCGCAAGTCATTGGCGCCGGAGCGCGACGCATTGTGATCGTATCGGAAATGCTGCAAACTCCCGACATCGCAAAATATGCCCGCACCGCGCGGGAGCAGCTCAGTCCAAAACTCTCAGCCTAAACAAACACCTCATGTCTCTGCTCATTGTTGGTTCCATCGCGCTCGATACCGTCAAAACACCAGTCGAGGAGCATGCCGACTTGTTAGGCGGCTCCGCCTCGTATGCGGCGCTTGGCGCGAGTTTCTTCTCCCCGGTGAAACTGGTCGGCGTGGTGGGCGATGACTTTCCCGCGTCCGAGTTCGAGTTCTGGAAGTCGCGGGAGATCGATGCCGAAGGTGTGCAGCGCGTGCCTGGGAAAACGTTCCGCTGGTCCGGTGAATACGCGTGGGACATGAACACGCGCGAGACCCGATCGGTCGATCTTAATGTCTTCGAACATTTCCGGCCGGATCTGCCGGCGTCATACAAGACGAGCGAGTTCGTCCTGCTGGCCAACATCGCACCCGCTCTGCAGTCGCACGTGCTCGATCAGATGGAGCGGCCGCGCTTCGTCGTCGCCGACACGATGGATCTCTGGATTGAGACGACGCGCGACGACCTCGATGCGTTGCTGCCACGCGTCGACCTTCTGATTCTGAACGATAGCGAAGCGCGCGAGATGACGAAGGAGACGAGCCTGATCAAAGCCGGCCGCCGGATTCGGGAAGCCGGACCGCGATATGTCGCAATCAAAAAGGGTGAGCACGGCGCGCTCCTCTTCAGTGAGAACGAGTTCTTCAGCTGCGGTGCCTACCCACTCGAGGACATCCATGATCCGACCGGAGCAGGAGATACCTTCGCCGGCGGGATGGCGGGCTACCTGGCCGCTCAGGGTCGCGCACCTACGTTTACCGATTTCCGCCGCGCGATGATCTACGGGAGCGTCCTCGCCAGCTTCAATGTGGAGGCGTTCAGCCTTGAACGGCTGCGGACATTGCAGAAACAGGAGATCGAGGAGCGGTATCAAGTGTTCCGCTCAATGAGCCAGTTCGAGGTCGTCGGCTGAACCGTCGCGTCATGCTTCCGGCGAGCAGCTTCGTTCGCGCCGCAATTTGCGCGACGGCGTTCGCACTCTGCGCTCCGAGTGTCGAAGCGCGCGATCCGTGGGTAGTGTTCAAAGACTGCCGCCTCGTCTCGCAGAAGTCCGCCGACGCGGATAGCTTCCGCGTCAAAGCCGACGGCAAAGAATACATCTTCCGGCTTTACTTCGTCGACGCACCCGAGACCGACACTGAGTTCCCGGCGCGAGTCGACGAGCAGGCGAGATACTTCAGCCTGACGCCGCAGCAGACGATCCAGCTCGGCAACTTTGCGAAGCGCTTCACGCGCGAGAAGCTCAACCGTCCATTCACCGTCCGCACCTGCATGCAGGACGCGATGGGGCGGAGCAAAATGAACCGCTACTACGCGTTTGTGGAGACGCAGGAAGGGGATCTCGCAGAGCTGCTCGTGACGAACGGCCTCGCGCGGCTGCACGGCAGCACCGCCACACCGCTCGGCTTGAGTTCGCCGGAGCGGATGTGGGAGAAACTACAGCGTCTGGAACGTGCAGCGCGCCAGGAGAAGGTTGGCGCCTGGGGCGCATCGAGTGGCCGCCTCGCGTCCGTTCGAAGAGCGCGCAGCCGAAATCAGGTCCGGATTCTTTCCCCGCCTTCTTCCATCCGGAGAAATTGGCGGCGACCGCCGCTGGCGAAGCCGGCACGCCCTCACCACGGACGCAACTAGCTTCGCTTCCGTTGGGCGCCGGCGCCGGGTTCGACGTGAACACCGCCAGTTCGGCCGAGTTGCGAAGCATCCCGGGGGTCGGCCCGGTGCTCGCGCAGCGGATTGTCGAGGCGCGCCCCTTCGCGACCGCTGACGAACTGAGGCGTGTGAAGCGAATCGGCGAGAAGACCTACGCACGGATCCGGCGCATTTTCATAGCCCGGGAGCGGCGCCGCGGCGAACTGCAGGTGAGTTCAAGGCAGCCATCACCCGGCACGTGAGCGAATCTTCTAGGGATGCAATTGAAGGAATCAGTGGAGGAGGGAGTGGATCTTCTCACCCTTGCTGGCGAGATCGATATGCATTATGCGCCGGTGCTCCGCACGCTTCTGCAGGGGAAAGCACAGAGCCATTGCCCAGCCGTTATTCTCGATCTCCGGGCTGTGTCTTTCATCGATTCGGCCGGTCTGGCGGC
>JACDCC010000202.1 GCA_013694595.1 Chthoniobacterales bacterium | reverse complement strand
CGAACTTTCCCTTCTCGTACTCGTAACCCTTCACAATCTGGTCCCACGGAACTTCTTTGCCATCGGCGGCGGCGACTCGCTTGTAGTTTACCGGACTGTGGTCCGACGACCGGAGCAGCTTGAACTTAAGGTCCTCTTTTCGCGTCGCCGGATAGAGGGCGATGGGGATGTTCACGAGGCCGAAGCTGATACTGCCCTTCCAGATTGCGCGCATGTCACTCGTACTTCGCCTCTCATGCGGCCGTTGCGCGCGGCTGGGGGCTCATTTACGCAATTGCGAGACCGCGTGTTCGCGGTGCCGGAATCGAGAGCGGCTGCGAAGGAGGGACGGCGCTCTACGCAGCCGCTTCGAGCTGCTCGCGCTTGATACCGCGGAGCTCGAACAAGCGAAGAAGCGTCTCTTCGATGAGATTATTCGGGCAGGATGCGCCGGCAGTGATACCGACGACAAGACGACCGTCCGGCAGCCAGTTCTTCGCCACCTCTTCCTCCCGCGCGTGCAGATTGTAATGGAGGATTTCGCTATTCGAGAGCAGCCGGGAAGCGTTCCGCACAAAGTAGGTGGGCAGCTTTTCTTCGCCCATCTCTGCCAGGTGCGACGTATTTGAGCTGTTGTAACCGCCGACCACGAGGAGCAGATCCATCTTCAGATCGAGCAGCTCGCGCAGCGCATCCTGCCGCTCCTGCGTCGCACCGCAAATCGTGTCGAAGAAACGAAAGTTCGTGGCGGCTGGCTCGGGGCCGTCGCGGTCGATAATCGCCTGACGGATGCGACGCTGAACCTCTTCGGTCTCACCGCGCAGCATCGTGGTCTGATTTGCCACGCCGACACTGCGGAGATGCAGGTCGGGATCGAAGCCGGGCGAATGCGCGTTGCGGAACTTTTCGAGGAATTCCTGTTTGTTGCCACCGTGACGGATGTAATCGCAAACGTAATCCGTCTCGGCGAGGGTCAGGACGACGAGGTAATGGCCCTGCCCCGTGCCGAGCGCGCGGGAACTCGTCGCCTTCGTCTCTTCGTGCTCGGCTTTGCCGTGGATGATCGAGGTGGCAGACTCGCTCGCGTATTTCCGCACGCGCTTCCAGACGCTCATGACGTCACCACAGGTGGTGTCCACGATCTGGCAGCCGCGGTCTTTGATCTGCTGTAGCGTGGAGACTTCGGTCCCGAAGGCGGGGACGATGACCACATCTTCCGCCGTCAACTCGGCGATCTCGGCTTCCTTGTTCTTCCCCATCAGGTTCTTGATGCCTAACGAGGAGATCTGCTCGTTGACTTCGGGGTTGTGGATGATTTCGCCGAGGATGAACAGGCGGCGGTCCTTGAACACCTTGCGCGCGGCGTAGGCCAGATCGATGGCGCGTTCGACGCCGTAGCAAAATCCGAATTGCTTCGCGAGGCGCACGGTGACCTCCCCGACCGTGAGCATGCCGCCGTTGCGACGGATTTTGTCCACAATGTCGCTGCGATAATGCGATTCGACCTGCTCCTGAACGGCGCTCATCACCTCCGGCGTACGGAGGTTCACTTTCTCGCGTGCGACCGTGCCGCTGGAGATCAGGTTCGTGCTCACGCCGAACTATCGGGCAAAGCCCGCGCTTTGCTAGTCCTCGAGCAGCGGCCCGGTCGGCTTCGTGAATGCCGCGGCGGTGATCGAGACGCTGTTTGGCGGATCCGGCGTCTTTGAGTCGTCGAGGCGCTGGATCTTCGGCCCGATCGTTGCATCTTCGGGCTGAGAGTCGGCGATCTGAACGGGTGTGCCGGAACGAACCAGCGCGTAGAACTTGGCCGCCGCCTCGCCTTTCAAGCGCAGGCAGCCGTGGCTCCGCGGCGTGGTATGGACGAATCCCTGGTGAAACCCGTAGGCCGGCTTGAACTCGACCCAATAGCCCATCGGATAGCCCACGTAACGCCCCGGGATGCCGGCGCTCGATTTTGCCGGGATGATCCGGTCGCCCTGCACGCGAAAGCCGTAGGTGTTTGAGCGTTTGTTCTCGATCTTCTTGTAAACGCGGAAGGTGCCTTTCGGCGTTGGCTTTTCGCGGGTGCCGACGGTGGTCGCTACGGCCATCAGCACGCGCTCACCTTCCATGACGTAGATGTTCTGTTTGGAAAGCGAGACCTTCACCTTCACGTTCGCGGGATTCTGCGGGCGCTTGGCGGTGACCCGGTAAGGTCCCCCGGTGGAGGCGGTGCGGGCAGTTTCGCAACTGGTGAGGAATCCGGCAGAAGCCACGCTCAGTAGCAAGAGGAGTCGGGAAAGAAGTCGCATGTTGCGCATACTGGAGAGCGTATTCAGGTCGCTTTGTCAACCAACGCAGCTTCCGCAGCGGCAGCAGCCTGCGCCGCTTTTTCCTTCTCGGTGCGTGCCAGCAGCTTGCGGAAGTGCGGGGATTCGTTCGCGTACTCCGGGTACGGACGAGCCGCGTTCGCCGGCCGGTAGCGCCAGTGTTTGTACATCCAGAGCCACGGCGCCGGATTCCGTCGGATCACCGGCTCGAAGTGCTCCCAGCACGCCTGTGCGATCTGCTGGTGCGTCGCGCCGGGCGGGATCTGGAGCTCCGGGTGGAGCACGAGGCGATAGCGCCCATCCGGCAACGGCTCGCAGTGCGTCGGAATAATCGGGGCGCTGGTGCGTTTGTGCAGCCACGCGTGGGCGAAGGTGACGCAGGTTTGCATGCCGAAGCAGCTAATCGGCACGCTCGGTAGCTTGGCGGAAACGGTCAGGTCGACCGCGAGGGTGACGCTGCGCTGGTTGAGGAGAGCCTTGTACAGCCGGAGCATTGCACCTTCCCGACGAATCGTCTGGTGACCCGAAACTTCACGGAGGCCATTGAAGGTCGCGTTCAGGAGCGGGTTCTTGAAGGCCTGGGTCACGACAGTGCACGGGAAGCCGGTTAATCCCAGCACCACCGCGATCCACTCAAACCCGCCGTAATGCAGACACGCGAAAACGGCGCCGCGTTCGGTGCCGCTCTGCTGCTTCAGCCGTTCGAGATCGGTCGCATCAACGAGGCGGTGCAGATTTTCACTCGTTAGGCGAGGGCTCCAGAAGAGGTCGGCCATGGCGCGCGCGAAATGCTGGTATGACTCGCGCACGAGCTGCTTTCTCCGCGCCGGCGAGATCTCCGGGAACGCGGTTTGTAGATTGTCCACTGCGACCGCTCGGCCGGGCAGATGAATGAATGAAGCCGCCGCGCCAAATACGTCAGCGATGACGTGGTTCACACGCCGTGGTAGCAACGGGATTAATATCGCCATTGCCTGAATCCCAAGCCACTCGGCGCGATGGCGAAGTTTTTTCCAGTCGAAGCTCACAACGTGAAGCCCTCCTCCTGTACGATGCATCGCTTCATCGAGAGGCGGACGCTCTGGTTTCTGCCGCTGCACTTGCCTTTGCCCGGGCAAGTCTGCGGTCGAGCTTCGAGTAGTTAGGCCGCGCGGCGATTTGTTCGAACGCCCATGAAGGCTGTGAGTAGGACGGATACGGCCGCGCCGCGTCCGCGGGTTTATAACGCCAATGCTTGTACATCCACAGCCAAGGCGCCGGGTTTTTCCGCGCGACCGACTCGAACGCATCCCAGCACGCCTGCGCGATCTCCTGGTGCGTCGCGCCGGCCGGCAGCTGCACCTTCGGGTGGGTGACAATCCGATAACGGCCATCCGCCAGCGGCTCGCAATGCACCGGGATGATCGGCGCGCCGGTCCGATCCTGCAGCCAGGCATGCGCCACGGTCACGATCTTTTTCAATCCGAAGCAGTCGATCACCACTGTCGGCTGGCGCGGCGGTAAGGTCGTATCGACGAGCAACGCCACTCGCCCTTTTTTTCGCAGCGCCTTGTAGAGCCGGATGATCGCCCCTTCGCGTTCCACCACGGTGTGACCGGACTGCTGCCGGAGCTTCATGAACAACTCGTCGAGCAGCGGATTCTTGAACTCCTGGGTTGTGATCGCACACGGAAATCCGAGCCACGCGCTGGCCAACCCGAGCCACTCGAAGTTTCCGTAATGAAACGTGCCGACGATGCAGCTGTTCGACGGTGCGATCTCCGCGCGCGTCCGCTCAATTCCCTCCGCCTCGATGTAATCGGAATAATTTGCCGCCGTGAGACGCGGACTCCAGAACAGGTCCAGCATGGTGCGCGCGAAATGCTGGTACGATTCGCGCGCGATTCGATCCCGCTGGGCTGGTGAAAAAGTGTCGCCGAAGGCCGCCTCGAGATTGCTCAACGTCACGGCCCGCCCCCGCCGGTCGAACTTCGCCGCGACCGCGCCAGCGAACCCTGCGATTTGATAGCAGGCCCTGCGCGACAGAAGCGGCACGAGCTTGAGCGCGACGGTCAGCGCCAGCCACTCGAGCCGGTATCGGATGTTCTTCCAGAGCGCCTTCACCGCGCGCAGCTTAACCATTCTTGCGCGGAGCTGCGAATCAAAGGAGCAGCCGGAGCGCGCCGCGAGCCCGTTTCATGTCACATGGCCGAAGTGACACGCGAAGCAGGCGCCGAGGCGGCCACTCGCCTTAGCCATCCGTCGTTTGGCGAGGCGTTCCGGTTTTGGCTGAAGCTCGGGTTCATCTCGTTCGGTGGCCCGGCCGGGCAGATCGCGATCATGCAGACGGAGCTCGTGGAAAAGCGCCGCTGGATCAGTCAGTCACGCTT
>JACDCC010000180.1 GCA_013694595.1 Chthoniobacterales bacterium | reverse complement strand
CATGCTAGTGGACCGCGGGCAATGGTCCGGCGAGGTGCAGCATCTGCGGCGGGACGGCGAGAGCGTAACGGTCCTCAGCCGCTGGACGACCGTCCCTGCTCGGGATGGCCATGCCGCCTCGGTCCTGGTGGTGAACACCGACATCACCGAGCAGAAGCGATTCGAGCAGCAGTTCCTCCGCACCCAGCGACTGGAAAGCATCGGCACGCTCGCCAGCGGTGTCGCGCATGACCTGAACAACGTGCTGTCGCCGGTGCTGATGGCGGCGCCGTTGTTGCGCGATGAAATGTCAGCGGAAAAGCGCGAGCGGCTCGTCTCGTTGATCGAACAAAGCGCTGAACGCGGCGCTGAAATCGTCAAGCAGGTCCTGACCTTCGCCCGCGACGCCGATGGCCAACGCATGCTGCTCCAGCCGGTTCATCTTTTGAAAGATATCGGCAAGATGATCGAAGAGACTTTCCCGAAATCGATCACCCTGCACCTCCGTTATCCGGAAGATGTCTGGTTACTCGAAGCCGATTCGACCCAGCTGCATCAGCTGCTCCTGAACCTCTGCGTCAACTCGCGTGATGCCATGCGCGACGGCGGGAGTCTTGCACTTTCCGCCGCCAACTTCGACGTCGACGAAAACTATGCCGCGACCACGGTGGGTCTGCATGCCGGCCCTTATGTGGTCCTGGAAGTGGCCGATACCGGCAGTGGCATCCCGCAGGAGATCATCGAAAAAATTTATGATCCATTCTTCACCACCAAGGGTGTCGGGAAGGGAACCGGCCTGGGCCTCTCCACCGTGCTCGGAATCGTGCGGAGCCATGGCGGCGTCCTGAATGTCCAAAGCACGGCGCAGGGAACGACCTTCCGCGTTTTTCTACCCGCCTCGACGCAAAATGCGGAGACGCAGACCGCAGCAGCGAGCGATTCACTTCCGCAGGGCCGTGGTGAACTGATCTTGATCGTGGACGACGAGTCTGCCGTTCGCGAGATCGCAGAGACCGTCCTCCTTCAAAATGGGTACGGCGTTCTCCTGGCCGAAGACGGCCCGGCGGCACTTTCGATTTTCGCTGCGCGTGGTGCCGAGATTGCTCTCGTCCTGACGGATCTGGTGATGCCGATCATGGACGGACTCAGTCTGGCGAGGACTCTGCGCAAGATGGATTCCGAAATCCGAATCGTCATCTCCACCGGCCAGGAAGACGAGCTTCCCGGCGAACTAAGTCGGATCGGTATCCTGGCAACGCTGCCGAAGCCTTACAATCAAAGAATGTTGCTGCAGCTCTTGGATGGGATTCTGCACCCGGCAAAATAACAAAATGAAAACATTAAAGATTTTAATCGCCGATGACCACGAGGTCTTAAGGGAAGGAGCGCGCATGCTCATCGAAGCAGAGGCCGGCTGGGAGGTCTGTGGCGTCGCGGCGAACGGGCGCGAGGCCCTCGAACGCGCGCGGGAACTCGAGCCCGATATCATCGTCCTCGATCTAAACATGCCTGAACTCAGCGGGGTCGACGCGGTGCGTCAGCTCAAGCGGGCCGTGCCAGCCTGCGAGATTCTCGTCTTCAGCGCGCACCGTTCCGAAGACGTGGTGGAGCAAGTCTTCGACGCCGGTGCCAAGAGCTACATTCAGAAGGCCGATGCAGGCCGGGACTTGATCAGCGCCATCCGCTCCCTCGCGGAACATAAGCCTTACTTCACCCCGGATATATCAGAGATCGTCTTTCGAAGGTTCCTGCACAAAAATGGCGGCAAGGCGGATGGTTTAAAGCACGACCTGACGGCGCGCGAAAGGGAAATCCTTCGTCTCCTCGCGGAAGGCCAGAGCAACAAAGATGTGGCCACGAACCTCGGAATCAGTGTCCGGACCGCAGAGACGCATCGCGCGGCGCTAATGCACAAGCTGAGCCTCGATTCTATTGCCTCCCTCGTGCGCTACGCCATTCGGAACCAGATCATCGAAGCGTGATGGCGAAGCACGCACACGCGGGGCTACGTAGAAATCCCGCTTCCTTCCGCGTAGCGACGGATCCCCGTTCGGCATAGGCAGAGCTACTAAGGAGTGGCTAGCGCACCCATGAATCTCATAGAGTTCAAACCCGAATGGAGCGTGGAGAAACCTCTCGCTGCCTCGCCGGAATTACCCCCCGCGCGATCGCACCTGCCGATCGTCGTGGCGGAAGATGACATCGTTTCGCGCGCCGTGATAACAGCGATGCTGCGCACGGGTGGATACGAGCCAATCGTCACCGAGAACGGTTGCGATGCCATGACCGCGATGCGGTTGCAGCCAGGCGCGTGCATGGCGATCGTCGACTGGATGATGCCCGAAATGGACGGCGCCGAAGTCTGCCGCCGGATTCGCGCGAGCGGCAAGCCGGCTCATATCATCATGCTCACTGCGCGCGGCCGAAAAGAAGATACGGTCGAAGGCTTGGATCTCGGAGCTGATGACTATCTGGTGAAGCCCGTCGATCGCGGCGAACTTTTGGCGCGAGTGCGCGCAGGCATGCGCAAGTTGGACGCCGCCGCGGCTCTCGCGACTCGACTCGAGGAGCTAGCACTTCTTTCTCAACCCGTCGCGCCCTTCCATCTCCGACTACCTATATAACCCATTCGATGACTCAA
>JACDCC010000174.1 GCA_013694595.1 Chthoniobacterales bacterium | reverse complement strand
CGCCGAGCGCGACACCGAACCAGCCAATACTTCAGCACACGCGCGATGCCTGGTGGACGCATGCGATCGCCGGTCCGGATCAACTGCGCCAGCGAGTGGCGTTTGCCTTGCACGAGATCCTCGTGGTCTCGATCAACAGCGCGGGGCTCGGCGGCAGACCGTACGCGCTCCCGACCTACTATGACGTGCTGGTGAGGAACGCGTTCGGTAATTACCGGCAGCTGCTTGAAGAGATCACGCTCAATCCTGCGATGGGCGCTTATCTCAACATGTTGCAGAGTCAGAAGGCCGATGCGCGCGGCAGATTGCCGAACGAGAATTATCCGCGCGAACTTCTGCAGCTGTTCTCGATTGGGCTCTATAACCTGAATCTCGACGGCAGCCTCACTCTTGGCTCCGACGGTTCTCCGATCGCGACCTATCAGCAGGACGTGATCCTCGGCATGTCCGCCGCGCTTACCGGTTGGACGTACGGCCAAACCGGAACGCCCGTTTTTTATCCTGGCGTGGCGAGACAAGACTGGCGCGTCCCGATGGTAAACATCGCGTCCTACCATGAAACCAACGCCAAGCAGATCCTCAGCGGCGTCGCGCTTCCCGCAGGTCAGACCGCGGAGCAGGACTTGCGCACAACCCTCGACACGGTCTTCGCTCATCCGAATGTCGGCCCCTTTATCTCTCGCCAGTTGATTCAGCGCCTCGTCACGAGCAATCCGAGCCCCGGCTACGTCTATCGCGTCGCATCCGTTTTTAACAACAACGGCCAGGGAGTGCGTGGCGACTTAAAGGCGGTGATCCGTGCCATCCTCATGGATTACGATGCACGCGGCGAGGCGCGGACTAGCCAGGGCGCCGGCAAGCAGCGCGAGCCGGTTTTGCGAGTGACGAATCTCTTGCGCGCGTTCAACGCTTCCTCTCCGAGCGGAAGGTTCTCTGTGCGGAACGCCTACGCTTCTCTCGCACAAGAAGCGATGTTTTCCCCGACCGTCTTCAACTTTTTCACCCCCGACTACCAGCGCCCGGGCGCGATCGCGGCGGCCGGGTTGAAGAGTCCGGAGTTCGAGATCACAACCGAAACCACCGTCGCGACGACCGCTAATTTTCTGCGCAACGCAATCTACTCGTATCTCGGCCCGAATGCGGACCGGATCACGCTAAACATCTCCGACGACATCACGCTGGCGTCCGATCCGACCAGATTGGTCGACCATCTGAATGGACTTTTCCTGGCTAACAGCATGTCGCCGACGATGCGCAATATCATGATCAACGCGATCAACCAGATTCCAGCGACCAGCCCGACCGAGCGTGCGCGGACGGCCATCTATCTGGTGATCAATTCGCCCGAATACGTCATCGAGAGATAAGTATGTACGCCCCTACACGCCGCACGTTCATTCGCCAGGCCGCCTGTGCCGCACTCGGGACGTCGGGTTTGCTCAGCACGATCCTGGATCTGCGTCGGCTCAGCGCCGCCACCATTGCGGACACTGGCGACTACAAGGCGCTCATCTGCCTGTTCCTTTATGGCGGTAACGACGCCAACAACGTCATCATCCCCAACGATCCCGAAGGCTACGCCTCGTACGCTTCCGCGCGCGGCGTGCTCGCGCTCCCGCAAGCTTCACTGCTTCCGCTCACCTTGCAGAATGGCGATGGGCGCCAGTTCGCCTTTCACCCGAACATTGCGGAGCTGCAGGGGCTGTTTAATCAGGGCCATCTTGGGATTGTCGCAAATGTTGGGACGCTCGTGGCGCCCATCACGCGCGCCCAATACCTCGCCGGCGGTGCGGCGGTTCCGCCGCAACTTTTCTCGCATGCCGACCAGTCGGTGCAATGGCAGACCTCGGTGCCGGATCAGATTTCAAAGACGGGATGGGGCGGACGAATGGCGGACGCGCTGCGCTCGCTCAACGGTGACTCCAAGATTTCCCTCTCGATCTCAATCGCAGGCACGAACACCTTCGAAGTGGGCAATCTCGTGTTGCCTTACAATGTGTCGCCGCAGGGGAGTGTCGGCCTCTCGGGTTTCGACGGCAGCGCCAGCGCGAACGTCCGGATGCAGGCGTTCAAGGATCTGCTCGCGGTGCCCCAGAACAATTTGTTCCAGCAGGCCTATTCCGACACTGTCACGCGGTCCATCGCAGCGAACGAACTTCTCTCCTCCGCGCTTGCTGGTGTCGCGCCGTTGCAAACTGTCTTCCCGGCGACGCCGCTCGCGAACCAGTTGAGCATGATCGCTAAACTGATTGCCACGCGGAACAACCTTGGCATGCGCCGCCAGATCTTCTTCTGTTCGGTCGGGGGTTATGACACCCACGGCGACCAGCTCGCCGGCCAGGCTGGCCTGCTGACTGAATTGAGCCAGGGGCTGAATGCCTTTCACAACGCCACGGTCGAGCTGGGAGTGGCGCAGCAGGTGACCACATTTACTGCTTCAGACTTCGGCCGCACCTTCCGAACGAATGGCTCCGGATCAGATCACGGCTGGGGGAGCCACCAGTTTGTCCTGGGCGGAGCCGTCCAGGGCGGGCGGTTCTTCGGCACCTTCCCAACGCTCGCGGTGAACGGGCCGGACGACACGGGACAAGGCCGCTGGATTCCGACCACGTCAGTGGACGAGTTCTCCGCCACGCTTGCGTCCTGGTTCGGCGTCAGCAACGCAGATCTGCCGCTCGTGCTCCCGAACATCGGGCGTTTCGCTAAGCCGAATCTCGGCTTCTTCGCGTAGCCGTTCGTGGTCAACTACAGCGGCTTCTGCTCCAGGTGCTTCGTTAGGCGTGGCCGCATCTTTTCATTGCTCGTGAGTGCGCAGCGCACCTCGCGCGATCTCCAGAGCCGCCGGTGGCACAAGCGATGCTTAGAAAAACTAGAACAAGTGCGTGGTGCGATGACCTTCCTGAAGAGAATCCTATTGGTCGACTACGAGCCGAACGTCACCGCTATGGTGCGATCGGCGCTCGAAAAGACCGGCAAGTACGTGATCAAGGAAGAGCACGACAGCCGTCACGCGATGAACGCAGCGCGTTGGTTCCAACCTGATTTGGTGCTGTTCGACGTGAAGGTGACCAAGCCGGATGCAAGTGCGGTCGCGCGCGAGCTACAGGCAGATGCTTCGTTCAAGGACACACCGGTTGTTTTTCTCAGCGTCAACGGTTCCGCTGAGGGCGGAGTGAGCTCTGGAGGAATTCTGAGCGGTTACAGCTTTGTCGCGAATCCAGTGCCGATCGAAGAATTTGTTCGCTGTGTGGGTGAGTTGGTGAGCCCAACTCCGAAGCCTGCGGCGTAGCGACCGTCCCGTTTACGCGTCCGCGTCCACCGGCTTAGCGGCGGCTTTTTCTTCGCCAGATTTCGCCTCGTCCTTCTGCTCGAAACGCGGCTTCTCGAGCGTCGGTGTGCCGTCGATGAAGCGCGCGAGCCAGCTCTGCATCTCCCAATGCCAGTAGATGGCGTTTTGCGGTTTGAGCACCCAATGATTCTCGTCCGGGAAGACGACTAACCGGGATGGAATGCTTTGCGCCTGGAGCGCGCCGTAGAGTTCGAGGCCGTTATAGTACGGCACGCGGTAATCCAGCTCTCCGTGGATGACGAGCGTCGGCGTCTTGAAGTTGCGCGCGTAGAACATCGGGTTGTTCCGCTGCAGCCCCTCGACGTCGCCCCACGGCGTGCCGCCCATTACCTCACCGAAGCCGTGCGGAAGATCGGTCGCAAACTGTGAGTAGCTGTTGCTCACGCCGGCGTGATTCACCAGCGCCTTGAATCGATCGGTGTGTCCAAGAATCCAGGAAGCCATGTACCCGCCGTAGCTCGCACCGGCAGCGGCCAGGCGGTCGCCATCGATATTCGGAAATCACTGCATGAGAAAGTCAGTGGAGCGCATCACATCGGCGAACGGCTTATCGCCCCATTCATTGAGAATGCTGCTGGCAAACTTTCCGCCGAAACCGGTGGAACCATGACGGTTCACCCACGTCACGATCCAGCCGGCGGCGGCGAACAGCTGCGTGTTTCAGCGATAGCTCCAGCTGTCGCGGTTCATCGCGTGCGGGCCGCCGTGCAGGAGCTGGACGAGCGGGTATTTCTTTGCGGGATCGTAGTTTGGCGGCAGCACGACCCAGCCGTGCACGTTGGCGTCGTTGGCGCCTTTGAACCAATACGGCTCCACTTTCCCGAGCGTGATGTTCGCCATGAAAAGCTCGTTGATCCGCGTGAGCTGGCGCGCGGAGCCTGTCTTCGGGTCGAGCGCGAACAACTCATTAGGCCGGCGCGTGTTGTCGTTCAGGAACACGACTGCGTCGGCGCGAACGTCGAGCGCGGTGGCGGTGCCATCGCTGTGGGCGGGCTTGAGCCCGGTGCCATCAGCGTTGAGGCGGAAGACCGGCACCACGCCTTTGTCTTCCGCCGTGATCCAGATGGTCTTGCCATCCGCCGCGAGCTCGTAGTCGTCGACCGAGACATCGAGCGAGTCAGTGATCGCGACGTTGCGGCCGCTGGCGATCTCGTGGCGCCAGAGCTTCTGCGATTCGCCGGAGTAATAGGGAATCTCCTGGCGCTTAAAGTAAACGGATCGGCCGTCCCGTCCGAAAAGCGGTAAACCGTCTGCGCCTTTGTTTTCGGGCGTGATGTTTTTCGCGTCCCCGGAGCCATCTGTCGGGAGGAGGTAGATGTCGGCGTTCGGGAAATCGCGGAAGGGCGGCGCCGTGCTGTTGAACTCCAGCGCGATCGTCTTGCCATCGGGGGAGATGTCGTAATGCACTTCGCCGCTGTTCAGGAAGAGGCGATCGGCCTTCGGTGTGAGATCGGTGCGCGCCTTTGTCGCGACGTCCACGCGCAGGAGACGGTGGACGAGATTGTCGGTCAGGTACTTGTCGAAATGCCGGTACTGGCGGTTCTCCGTCACCTTCGCGGTCATCTTGGAATCTTTGCGGCGCTTGAACTCTTTTTTCATCGCAGCGAGATCACCCTTCTCCCACTTCTCGGCGAGCTCGGGGACGGCCGTGGTAGCAAAGACAATGCTCTTGCCGTCGGGCATCCACTTCGGCGCGATGACGGAGGCGGGCAGCTCGAGGATGCGCTCGGCTTCGCCGCCGCCGAATGGGATCACGTAAAGCGAGGCGTTCTCATCCTCGCCGCGCTTCGAGAGAAACGCGATGCGCGTGCCGTCGGGGCTCCAAACGGGCGTGTCTTCCGACGTTTCCGCAGTGGTGAGCCGGCGCGTTTCGCCTCCCGCAACTGGAACAGTCCAGAGATTGGTGGTGCTTTTGTTCTTGTCGATCGACCACTCCTGCAGCGTGAACACGACGTGCTTGCCGTCCGGCGAAACGGCCGGGCTGCCGACGCGTTTGATCGCCCAGAGATCCTGCGGAGTGAGCAGGCGCTGCTCGGCCGCGGACGCGGCGACGCAGAGCGTGAAGGAAAGAACGAGACTGAGAAGAGAACGCAGCATCATCGGGCAGCCTCACATTGCCCGCTGCCGAGTCAACGCGCCGCGCTAGCCAATCGCCTGGCGATACGCGGCGGCGTCCTTCAGCTGCTTCGCGTCATCGGGCGACGCCATCTTCACAACAAAGATCCAGCCTTCATCGAACGGATCGGTGTTCACCAGCGCCGGATTGCTGGAAAGCGCTTCGTTGACTTCGACGATCTCGCCTTTGATCGGCGCGTAGATATCGCTCGCTGCTTTCACCGACTCGACCACCGCCGTCGCGCCGCGCGCTTCCACCTGCGTCCCGACTTTCGGCAGCTCGACGTAGACCACGTCGGTCAGCTCCGCCTGCGCGTGATCCGTGATGCCGACGCGCGCGTTCTCGCCTTCCACGCGGACCCACTCATGCGACTCGGTGTAGAAAAGATCGTCGGGAACGTTGCTCATGCCTTTTTGTAGAGCGGTTTCTTCTCGATGACAGCAGGAAACTTCTGGCCGCGGATTTCAATCTGGAGCTCCGTCCCGATTTTCGCGTGCTCCGTCGGCAGGTACGCCATGCCAATGCCGTAGCCCAGACTGGGCGACAACGTGCCGCTGTTCACCTCGCCAATGCGTTCGTCTCCTCGATAGACCGCGTAATGCGGACGCGGCGGCGGACCTTTGCCCTGCATCCGGAACGGCGCCAGCCGGCGCTTGAGGCCTTGTTCTTTCGCCTGCGCCAGCACTTCGCGACCGGTGAAATTCGGCTTCGCGAGATCGACAAAGAACCCGAGCCCTGCTTCTAGCGGGTTGTGCTCCGGCGTGAGATCGTTGCCGTTCAGCGGATAGCACATTTCCAGTCGAAGCGTATCCCGCGCTCCGAGGCCACAGGGGCGAATTCCGAGCGGCTGCCCTTTCTCGAGCACCGTCGTCCAGAAGGCAGGCGCGTACTTGGCGGGCAGGAAAACTTCGACGCCGTCTTCACCTGTGTAGCCCGTCCGTGCGATCGCGAGTTGCATCACATTGAACTCCACGTCGACGATCGTATTCCGTGCCGGCAGCTCAAACGTCTCGCCCAGAATCAGCCGGAACAGCTCTGCCACGCGCGGACCTTGGATAGCGAGGCCAGCGTAATCGTCGCTCCGGTTGACCAGCTCCACTTCCGGCAAAATGTGCGCCTGGAGCCACGCGAAATCTTCATCCGTCCGCGAGGCGTTCACGACGAGCAGGAACTTGTCCGGTTCGATGCGATAGGCGATCAGGTCATCGATGATCCCGCCGTTCTGGTTGAGCAGGAACGTGTATTGCCCACCGCGCACCTCGATCTTATCAACGTTGTTCGTCAGCATCCGGTTGAGCCATTCGGCTGCGCGCGGGCCGGTCGCGATCAGCTGGCCCATGTGCGAAATGTCGAAGACGCCAACGCTGTTCCGCACCGCCTGATGCTCGTCGCTGATGCTCGTATATTGCACCGGCATCAACCACCCGCCGAACGGGATGATCTTCGCGCCCGCGCGTCGATGTTCCTCATAGAGCGGCGTGGTCTTCGAAGCATCGTCCGTCACGAGGCCGAAGCTAGGCGGCGCGTTGTGCGGCGTCAATGAAGCGGGCGTGGTGGGGCCACACTGCCGCCGCGTTACGATCTCTAACCGATGACCCTGCTGGATAAACTCGAACGCCGAATCGGCTTCATTGCCATTCCCGGCCTGATCCGGATCATCGTCACCTTCAACGCTCTCGTCTTCGGCCTGGTGCTGCTGAATCCGGGATTTGAAGATTATCTCTCGCTCGATCCGGCGCGGATTGTGAACGGCGAAGTCTGGCGCCTGGTCACCTATCTCTTTGTCCCGCGAATCCAGCACTTCCTCTGGGTTGTGGTCGCGCTCTGGTTCCTTTGGTTCATCGGCGACGGTGTCGAGCGTGCGTGGGGAGCGTTCCGCGTCACCTTGTTTTATCTCGTGGGCATGATCGGCACCACGATCGCCGCGTTCTTCTTCGGCAGTAATTTCTCGAACGCGATGCTGAACGCGTCGCTCTTCTTCGCCTTCGCCTGGTTCTATCCGGACGAAATCATCTACATCTTTTTCATCCTGCCGATGAAGATCAAATGGCTCGCCTGGATTGGCGCGGCCTTTCTGCTCTTCGGCTTCCTGGTGGGGACAAACGGCTACCGGATGGCGTTGCTGGCGGCGTTCAGTAACTACTTCATCTTCTTCGGGCCGGAGATATTCCAGCAGGCGCGCCACCGCCAGGACGTCTCAAGCCGGCGCAAGCGCTTTGAAGTGCAGACCCACTCGGATAACGAGCCGCTGCACAAATGCAAAACCTGCGGCGCCACGGAGCTAAGCGATCCGAACCGCGAGTTTCGCGTCTCGCGCGACGGCGAGGAATATTGCATCGAGCATCTGCCGACCGCGACGCCAGCGACGGCTCAGCACTAGAGCGTGTCATGCACTCAGCGGGCGGTGGCAACCGGCGGCGCCGGTTGTAGCCGGGGGCGTCGACCCCGGAGGCGCACGCGTGTCACTTCGGCGAATGCCCCTTCCCGGCCGGGGTCACCGCCCCCGGCTACAACCGCTCTCAGCACGCGCGGGCGAATGGAGCGCACCCTTCCGCGCCAATGTGCATGACACGCTCTAAGCGAAGGGGCGAACGCGCCCAGCCCGGTCGCGATCTCGAAACGCAGCAGCCGCAACAACATGAGGCCGGCCGGCGCAACCGCTCACCGCTTGACCCGCTTTCCCGCGCCGCAGACACTGCCGCCAGATGTCCGAACCACCAAGCCCGCTCATTCCCGAACAAGGCTGGCATTGCCTGCACTTGTATTACCGGATCGAGTTCGGCCAGTGGCAGCTGCTCACGGACGAAGAGCAGCGCGCGGCAAAGACGCGACTCTCTTCCATCGTGCAGGAGGTGCGCGCAATCGATTCAACGCAGCTGCTGACACTGAGCGTCGTGACACCGAAAGCCGATCTCGGCTTCATGCTCGTCACGCCCGACCTGCACGTGGCGAATCGAATCGAGAAACAACTCGGCCTCGCGCTCGGACCTGACGTGCTGGTACCGGTCTACAGCTATCTCTCGCTCACGGAGGAAAGTGAATACCGCACCACTGCGCAAGATTACGCGGCGATGCTCGAGCGTGAGCAGAAGCTGCAGCCGACGTCATCGGAGTTCACGGAGGCGATGGCGACCTTCGAGGAGCGGATGAAACACTACCGCCAGGAGCGCGTTTCCCCCACGCTGCCGGACTGGCCGGTCGTTTGCTTTTACTACATGAACAAGCGTCGTGGCGAGCAGCGGAACTGGTACGCGCTCCCGTTTGAAGATCGCCGCAAGCTGATGCTCGGCCACGGCGCCGTCGGCCGGCAGTACGCAGGCAAGGTGAAACAGCTCATCACCGGCTCGACCGGCCTCGATGATGCCGAATGGGGAGTGACGCTCTTCGCGCGCGACACCTTTCAGATCAAATCAATCGTCTACCAGATGCGCTTCGATCCGGTGAGCGCTGAGTACGGGGATTTCGGAGAATTTTACATCGGGCTGCAACTGCCGCTCGACGAGTTGTTCCGGCGACTCCAACTTTGATTTTCCCGCGTCACCAGGATGGGTGGCAGAGTGGTCTAATGCGCACGCCTGGAAAGCGTGTTTGCCGCAAGGCAACCAGGGTTCGAATCCCTGCCCATCCGCGGTCTCCGGTTTGAGCGAGGCGCCGCCGTGATCGCATCGGCGTGATCGGCCGCTTCACTCCGCCTCAGCTGGCTCGCGGCGCGTCAGGATCTGAATATTCTGCCGCACCTTCACGATGCTCGAAGCCGGCAGCACGCCGCGGAAATTCGCGCCGGGGTAGATCAACGAATCGCGTCCGAGAACCGAACCAGGATTGATCACCGCATTACAACCAATCTCCGTCCGATCTCCCACGATCGCGCCAAACTTCGTCAGCCCCGTCGCAATCTCGCCATCAGTTGCCGAGACGTGAATCTCGCGATGATCCAGCTTCACATTCGAAAGAATCACACCCGCGCCGAGATGCGCCTTATAGCCAAGAACGGAATCGCCGACGTAGTTGAAATGCGGCACCTGCGCTTCGTCGAACAGGATGCAGTTCTTGAACTCGCACGAGTTCCCCATCACGACGCCATCTCCGACGATCACGTTCTCGCGAATGTAGCAGCCGCTGCGGATGTGGCAGTTCTCGCCGATCCACGCCGGACCTTTCAAGACCGCGCCCTGCTCGACGACGGTTCCGTTGCCAACAAAAACCGCGTTACTAATGAACGGCTTTCCAACCAGCTGCCCGAGCACGGCCGGTTTGAGACGGAATTTAAGGTAGCTGGAGATTTGCTTCAGCGCGTCCCAGACATACGTCTGGCTCTCGAACAGCTTCGCGTGCGCCGTGTGCTCGAGAGTGAGAAATTCGTCCGGCGAAAACATCTGCGTGTTGAGCTAAACCGCGCCGCGTCGTGTGATCTTCTGACCGTCTTTCGTGTCGCGCACTTCCCAGCCGAGCGTCGCGATCTCGTCGCGCAATTCATCACTTTTTCGCCATTCCTTTGCAAGCCTCGCCTGCGTGCGTGCTTCCACGAGCGCGGTGACTTCCGGCGGAATGCTGGCCTCCTCGCCGGCGAGCGCAAGCACAGTGTCTATCTGCTGCCACCAGTCGAGCCACGCGCGTGCCGCCGCCGCGTCGACCGCGCCAGCATCCAGCGCGCGATTCGTACCACGGATCGTCTCAAACAAAAAGCCAAGCGCCGCCGAGATGTTAAGATCATCGTCCAGCGCGTCCGCGAATGCGTCCGTTCGATGTTCGGCGTTCGACGTTAAACGTTCGACGTTTTCTTCTCCCGCTTTCGTCCGCAGCCGCGCCAACCAATCATCAATCCGCGCCAGCGCCTGCCGCGCTTCCTCCATTCCTTCCCACGTGAAATTTAGCTGCGCGCGGTAATGCACGCGCATCAACGCATAGCGCACCTCGCGTCCGGTGTAGCCTTTCGCGAGCACGTCGCGCAGCGTATAAAAATTGCCGAGTGACTTCGCCATCTTCTGCCCGTCGACCATCAGATGCGCGCAGTGCATCCAATAGCGGACGAACTGTTTCCCGGTGCAGCCTTCGGTCTGCGCGATCTCCGCTTCGTGGTGCGGGAAGATGTTGTCGACGCCGCCGCAATGAATGTCGAGCTGCTCACCGAGCAGTTGCGTCGCCATTGCGCTGCACTCGATGTGCCAACCAGGCCGCCCGCGGCCCCACGGACTCTCCCACGCGACCGCACCATCGGCTTCATCCCAGGCCTTCCAGAGCGCGAAGTCGCCAACGTGCTCCTTGTCGTACTCGTCATTCTTCACTCGCCCGGTCGATTGCAGTTCGTCGAGATTGAAATGCGCGAGCTTGCCGTACGTCGGAAAGTTTTTGATCCGGAAGTAGACAGACTTGTCCTCCGCCTGATAGGCGAGATCGCGTGCGATGAGGGTAGCGATCATCGCGATCATCGCGGCCACGTGGCGCTCTTCCGTGGCCGCAGGGTATTCGTCGGCCCGTTTGATGCGTAGCGCGTCGAGGTCCTCGAAGAACACCCGCTTGAAGCTTTCCGTAAACTCCGAAAGCGGCAGGCCGGCTTCCTGAGAACCGCGGATCGTCTTGTCGTCGACGTCGGTGATGTTCATCACGCGATGAACCTTGAAGCCGCGGAGTTCAAGATGCCGCTGCAGAAGATCCTCGAAGAGGTAGGCGCGAAAGTTCCCGATGTGCGCGTAGCTGTAAACGGTCGGGCCGCAGGTATACATCTTGACGGCGCGGCCGTCCTTCGCGAGCGAACGAAATTCCTCCAGCTCTCGTGAGTACGTGCTGAAAACGCGCAGTCCCATTTCTTACTTCGAAGTTGAACGTTGAACGTTGGACGTTGGACGTTTCTTCGCTGGGAAAGGGCGAAACGTCCAACGCTCAATGCCCAACGTCCGACGTCCACATAAGGAGACCCGCAACAGCTTCATCGCCATCAGATCATCTCAACGCTCGCCACCGCCATCGCCGCCATTCCTTCGCCGCGGCCGATCGCGCCGAGGCCTTCATTTGTCGTTGCCTTGATGCTGATTCGCGACACATCGAGCTGCAACGCGCGCGCAAGCTTCTCCCGCATCGCGGAGATATGCGGCGCAATCTTCGGCGCCTCCGCAATCAAGGTCGCATCCACGTTGATCGCGAGCGCCCGGCTACTGCGCAGCACCTGCGTCACTTTTTCGAGAATGGCGATACTGCTGATCCCGCGAATCCCTTCATCGGTGTTTGGAAAGTGATGGCCGATGTCGCTCTCACCGATCGCCCCGAGCAGCGCATCAGCAATGGCGTGGCAAAGAACATCCGCATCCGAGTGGCCCTCGAGGCCTAACGAGTGGGGAATCTCCACGCCGCCGAGGATGAGTTTGCGCCCGGCGACGAGACGGTGCGCGTCGTAACCGATGCCACACCTCGTCATTGCAGGTTCAATTGGATGCGCCCGCTCGAGGCCACGACCATGTATTTGTCTTTCATGTCGAGCCGTGGCTGCAGGTCAACCACGCCGCCCGCACCTTCAATCAGGAGCCAGCCGGCGGCGATGTCCCAGAGGCTGATTCCCTGCTCGATGTAAGCGTCAAAACGACCGCACGCGACGTACGCCATGTCGAGAGCCGCACTGCCTAGTAGCCGGCATTTGCGGACCCGCTGCACCATGTCCTGCAGCAGCGGCATCCCTTCGCGGATTGTCTGACCCGTCTTCGACAAACCCACTGAAATAATTGCGTCGCTCAGCTCGGTCCGCTCACTGACACGGAACGGCTCGCCGTTCAACGTCGGCGCCTCTCCCTTCCGTCCGGCCCACATCTCATCGCGGATCGGATCGTAAATGACGCCCGCGACCATCTGGTCTCGGTGACGCAATGCAATCGAGGTGCAGAAATGCGGGATGCCGTAGAAGTAGTTCACCGTCCCGTCGAGCGGATCGACAATCCACTGGTACTCTGCGCCCTGGTCGCCGACGATTCCTTCCTCGCCGTACAGCGCGTGCTGCGGAAACTTTTGCAGCAGGAGATCCGTGATCAATTCCTGCGTGGTGACATCGATCTCCAGCTTGATGTCGTGCTTGTAAGTCGCGTTGACGCGCAGTTGCTGGTGGAAGTTTTGCCGGAGCAACTCGCCAGCGGCGCGCGCCGCTTCGATCGCGGCATCGAGGAAGTCCGTCATGAGGAGTGACTAGAACTCGTTTCCCGGAGGAATTCACGCGCTCTTTGTGCTCTCTCCTCGTCTTTGCTGCAGAAGCGCCCCACCTGGGCACTGGCGCGTCCCTCCTCTCCCCGGGGAGAGGGTAGGTGAGGGCGCAATACGGAGTATCAATTAGAACAGCTCAGGTGTACCAGCACTTTCTGACGCTCGTGTTTGTAGTCGTCGCTCGTCGGAGCGAGACCAATCCAAGGGCGACGAGTACAAAAAAACCGGGAGAAGAAATGAATCTCCTCCCGGGTTGAGTTTGCATTTAGAGCCGGAGGAACGCCGACTCTGATGAGGACGAATTACGGACTACTTGCGTCCGCTTTTTTTTCCGCCGGATTTTTTTGCAGCTGCTTTTTTCTTCGCTGGCGCTTTCTTAGCCGCTGCTTTTTTCTTTGCTGGCATGAGGTATCCCCCCTTTCAATCCGCAGATGCGGTGGGTGTGAACAACTTTGTGAATAAGTTCACAACAACGAGTCAGTAGTCATTCGAAATTTTTTGTCAAACTGTTTTGATGGAAGCGCGCAATTATTTTCATCAACGTGCGCGCAATCGTACTTTTTCGTGCGCGTGAAATCGTTTCGCGCTCACCATCGCGGAAGAAAATCGTGACCGCGTTGTCGTCACTTTCCATTCCGACATCGCTTCCACTCACATCATTCGCGACGATCACGTCGCAATTTTTCTCGCGCAGTTTTCGCAGTGCGTTCGCTTCGAGATCGTGCGTCTGCGCAGCGAAGCCGACCACGAAATACGAGCGATTCTCCACGGGCAGGGAAGCGAGAATGTCGCGCGTGGGAGTTAACTGCAGCGCGAATTCTCCCTGGTGCTTCTCCATCTTTCGCGGCGCGACGTGGAGCGGTTTGTAATCAGAAACCGCGGCACACATCACCAGCACATCGCAGTCGCGCACATAATCGTGCACCACATTGTAGAGTTCATCGCTGGTGACGATCGGCACCACGTCAATGTTATCGGGCGGCGCAATCATCGCTGGCCCGGAGATCAACGTCACCTTGTGTCCCGCATCGCGCGCCGCTTCCGCGATCGCGTAGCCCATCTTGCCCGAAGAGCGATTGCTGACGAAGCGAACAGGATCGATCGGCTCGCGCGTTGGTCCCGCGGTGACGACGATCCTCATGAGCAGCACGCAAACCGATGCGCTGAACCCCTCATTTGGCGCTTCGCGTCCTCCTCTTCGCGGGGGAGAGGATTGAGGTGAGGGCGTGCTGAGCGATCACGCGATCAGGTTGTCGTTCCGCCGGAGGAGAAATTCCGCGCGGAAGGCGATGTCGTCCACCTTCCAGAGACGGCCCGCGCCTTCGTAGCCGCACGCCAGCATCCCTTCTTCCGGTCCGATGAATTCCGCTCCGCGTTCGCGCAGCTTCAGCACGTTCTCCTGCGTTGCCGGGTGCTCCCACATCTTTCCGTTCATCGCCGGGGCGATGAGAATCTGCGCGCGCGTCGCGAGTGCGATGGCGGCGAGCGGGTGTCCCGCAAGGCCGTGCGCGAGTTCGGCTATGATTTGAGCAGTGGCCGGCGCGATCAGGAGGAGGTTCGCGCGATCGGCGAGTTGAATGTGGCCCGGCCGCCAGTTCTCCTTCTCGTCGTAGAAGCTCGTCATCACCGGATTCTTTGAGAGCGTCTGCAGCGTCAAAGGTGTGATGAACTCCGTCGCATCGCGCGTCATCACCACGAACACGTCGTGCCCCTGCTTGTAGAGCAGGCTTGCGAGCTCGGCGGACTTATAGGCAGCGATTGAGCCGGTGACACCGAGCACGACGCACTTCTGATTTTTGGATTCTGATCTCGGCTGTTGTTCCATGGCTACGCTTCACCAAGAGGGTACAATAACCGGGCGCTGTCATCCTGAGGCTGGCGCAGCGCGCCGAAGGATCTCACGCAGGCTGGTTGCCGCACAATCCGTATCGCGGACGTTTTCAGCTCCGGGCGCGAGGTCCCTCGCCGTCTGCGCGGCACGGGATGACCTGCTGGCGCGCGCGTTCTCATCATGACAAGACCAGCCGGCTGCTGAGATAACGTTCGGCGCCCATGATGTGGCGGAATTTCTGCAGGTCTTCCTCCATCGACTTACTAATGATGGTGTAGCGGTAGTCACGCCAGAGCTCCATCTCGCGCGCTGCGTTTGTGAGCCGCAACTCGATCTGTTCGGCGCTCTCGGAGCCGCGCTTCGTCAGACGCCGCCGCAATTCATCAAGATCGGGCGGCATGATGAAAACGTCGCAGAGCGCCTGGCGGATGAAGCGATCATCGTACTCGCGAATCGAAGCCGCGCCCTGCGTGTCGACGTCGATGAGAACGTCGACTCCCTCGTGCAGACTGTTACGAATCGGGCCCCGCAAGGTGCCGTAATACTGATTGTGGACCTTCGCGTGCTCGAGGAACTCGCCAGCTGCGAGCCGGGCGAGGAAATCGGATTCTTTGAAAAAGTAATAGTCCTCGCCCTCAACTTCACCTGGCCTGGGCGCGCGGGTGGTGCACGAAACCGAATAAACAAAGTCCGGCGTCTGCCGCAGTGCGTCGCACAGCGTCGTCTTCCCCGCACCCGACGGCGCCGACACGACAAATAGAATTCCGCTGCGTGTGAATTGCTTACTCAAGATTTTGGACCTGCTCGCGGATCTTCTCCAACTCCGCTTTGCACGCCACGACGTGCTGCGAGATGACAGCGTCGTTCGCTTTGGCGCCGAGCGTGTTCAGCTCCCGCGCGATCTCCTGCGTGATGAACTCGAGCGTCCGGCCAACCGGTGCATCGCTCTTCAAGTGCTGCTCGAACTGGGTTAGATGACTGTCGAGGCGCGTTAGCTCTTCCGACACATCGGAGCGGTCCGCGAAGAGCGCGATTTCTTTCAACAACCGCTCATCGTCACTCGCTACGGCGACTCCAGCCTTCTCGATCCGGTCGAACAGCGCAGCGCGATATTTTTTCACGACGCCGGGGAAGAGCGTCCGGACCTGCTTGATGTCACGGCGGATCGTTTTGATTCGTTGGAGCAGATCCTTCGCCAGATGCCTGCCTTCCCGCTCCCGCATTTTGACTAAATCCGCCAGCGCGGCCGTGAGTGCTTGCTCGATCGGCTCCCAGCCTTGCTCTGTATCGACACTCTGCTCGGCGAACCGCATCACGCCCGGCGCCTGCAGAATTGTGCCGATGCTGATTTCGCCCGGCGCGTTCAATTCCTTTTGCAGCGCGAGCATCGCATCGTGGTAGGAGCGTGCGAGCGCAGTGTCGAGCGCGAGCTTGCGATGGCCACTCGAGCCTTCCTGACACGAAACGGTGACGCTGGTCCGACCGCGGGAAAGCTGGTCGTTAATCGCCTGCCGAATCTGCGGCTCGAGCGCGGCAAATTCACGCGGCAGGTTAACGACGATCTCGCTCTGCTTCCGGTTCACGGAATTCAGCTCGACGCTGAACTTCACGCCGGCGTGATCGACTTCACCGCGGCCGTATCCGGTCATGCTCCTCACGTCCCAATCTTTCGCGTCATTCCGAGCGAAGTCGAGGAATCCCGTGGAAGAACCAGCGACACTGCCGCGGGATCCTTCGACTTCGCTCAGGATGACAGGCTTACAGCCCGAAGTGAGCGGCCGCTTGCGACACGTCTTTGTCGCCGCGGCCGGAGCAGCTCACCACGATGATCTCATTGTCGCGCATCTGCGGCCCGACCTTGATGACGTGCGCGATGGCATGCGCCGTCTCGAGTGCGGGAATGATGCCTTCCAGTTCGGCTAACGAGCGGAACGCCGCGAGCGCTTCCTCGTCGGTGGCGTATTCGTAATCGATGCGACCCGAATCGCGCAGGAAGCTGTGCTCCGGGCCGATCGCCGCGTAATCGAGGCCAGCAGAAACCGAGTGCGTGAGCTCGATCTGCCCGTCTTCGTTCGTGAGCACGAATGTTTTAGTACCTTGTAGCACGCCCAGCCTGCCGCCCTGGAAACGCGCTGCGTGCTTGCCGGTGCGAATGCCTTCGCCGCCCGCTTCTACGCCAATCATCCGCACACCAGCGTCATCAAGGAACGGATGAAAAAGGCCGATCGCATTGCTGCCGCCGCCAACGCAGGCCACGAGCAGATCGGGCAGGCGTTCTTCCCGTTCCAGGATCTGGCGCCGCGCTTCGACGCCGATCACGCGGTGAAAGTCGCGCACCATCATCGGGTAAGGATGTGAACCGAGCGCGGAGCCGAGGATATAGTGCGTCGTGCGCACGTTCGTCACCCAGTCGCGCATCGCTTCGTTGATCGCCTCCTTCAGCGTCGCCTGACCGGCGGTAACCGCGACCACTTTGGCGCCAAGAAACCGCATCCGCGCCACGTTGAGCGCCTGCCGCTCCATATCGACCGCGCCCATGTAGATAATGCACTCGCAGCCGAAGCGCGCTGCCACCGTCGCAGTCGCGACACCATGCTGCCCGGCGCCCGTTTCCGCGATGATCCGCTGTTTGCCCATGCGACGCGCGAGCAGAATCTGGCCGAGGGCGTTGTTAATTTTGTGCGCGCCGGTGTGGAGCAGGTCTTCGCGTTTGAGGTAAATTTTTGCGCCGCCGAGTTCGGCCGTCAGGCGTTCGGCAAAGTAGAGAGGCGTCGGTCGACCGGCGAAATCGCGCAATAATCCTGCGAGTTCGCTTTGGAACTCCGGATCAGCTTTGGCGCGCTGGTATTCGGCCGTGAGATCCTCGAGCGCGGACATGAGCGTCTCGGGCACGAACATTCCGCCGTACGGACCGAAATGGCCACGGGCGTCCGGGAGAGTGGCAAGACTCGTCATAGGGAGCGGAAACGTTCAACGTTCAACGTTCAACGTCCAACGCTCAATTCGGAGCAGCGGAGTGTTGCTGAAGTAACGCGTTCAGAGCACGCCGATGTGGCGACGGCATCGGGATCGCATGCACTTCGTCGAAGGAGAATGCGCGTTCCGTGGCCCCGGCGCGGGTTTGAGGAGGAGCCGCGCAGACCCGCAGCGTGATCCGATGGTGGGTGAAGGGAAAGTCCGCCGAGTAGAGCACTGGTTCTTCAGCTGCCACGCTCGTGAGGCGCGGCAAAATCCACATGCCACGCCAACGACCTCGAGATTGCTCGAGTAAGACACTGCTGTTGTCCGACGAGAATCGGTGATGCTCGGTTAGCAGCTTGAGCGGTGTGCGCGCTGCTTTGATCGGCAGCATTGCGGGGTTCTCTGCACAACAAAAAGCGCGGACAGGACAGATCGAACACTTCGGCTCGCCGCCCACGCAAATCATCGCTCCGAGATCCATCAGGGCTGAGTTGTGCGCTGCCGCATTTCTCTCCGGTATGAGCGAGATCGCGAAGTCCCAAAGGCGTTGCCGCCCGGTGCCGGAGTCGATCCTCGTCTGAATATTCTGCAAGCGTGCGAAGAGGCGCGCGGTGTTTGCTTCGACGATCGGCAATGACGAGTTGAAGGCGAAGGTCGAGACTGCATTCGCCGTGTAGCGGCCGACGCCGGGCAGCTTTTGCAACTCGGCCGCTGCAGAGGGAAATAGGCCGCCGTAGTTTTCCACCAGCGCCTTCGCGGCAGCGTGGAGATTTCTCGCCCGCGCATAATATCCGAGTCCCTGCCAGGCGTGGAGAACTTCAGGTTCCGATGCGGCAGCCAGAGTTTTCACGTCGGGGAAGCGACGCAGCCATTCGGTGTAGAAAGGGATAACGGTCGTGACCTGCGTCTGTTGCAGCATCAACTCGGAGACGAGGATCGCGTAGGGATCACGCGTGTGGCGCCAAGGGAGATCGCGGCCGTTTTTGCGGTACCAGGAAAGAAGGGATCGGCGAAACGAGCCGGCGTCGAGAGCAGTGGCGGAGTCGATGAAGCGAACGTCGAACGTTGAACGCCGAACGTCCAATATCGAACTCAGAAGATAAGCGTTCGACGTTCGCCGTTCGACGTTCGACGTTCGGCTTCCAACCGTGAATTCCTACACGCACGCGCTTAGCTCCGATCAGGCAACGCAGCTGCGTTCGCTGCTCGATGAGCTCGGCTTCGTCTTCGCGCCGCGGCCTTACACCCTCTTCTTCGCACAGAAGGAAAAACTGAGCGCCGCTGTTTACGAGAAAGGACCGAAGCTGCTCCTGCAAGGAAAGGGAATCGAGCAGTTCGTGCAATTCGAGCTGGAGCCGAAGATCCTCGGTGAAGCGAAACTCGGATACGAAGAAGTGCATTCGCCGGAGATGTTCGAGCCGCACTTCGGCATTGACGAAAGTGGCAAGGGCGATTTCTTCGGCCCGCTGGTGATCGCCGGGGTTTATGTCGATCGCGGGATCGCGCGCAATTTCATGGAGGCTGGTATTCAGGACAGCAAGCGGATCGGCTCGGACGCACGGATTCACGCCCTCGCAGACGTGGTCCGGAAAACCCAGGGTGCTATCTCCGATTCGGTTGTGATCGGCCCTGAGCGATACAACGACCTCTACGAGAAGTTTGGCAACCTCAACAGCCTGCTTGGTTGGGGGCACGCCCGCGTGATCGAGAACTTGCTCGCGAAACGGCCAGACTGTCCGCGCGCCTTATCCGACAAGTTTGCCGACGCGCGCGTGATCCAGCGATCACTGCTTCAGCGCGGACGGGAGATTCAGCTCGATCAACGCACGAAAGCGGAATCGGACCTGGCGGTAGCGGCGGCATCGATCATAGCTCGTGAGGCCTTCATCAATTGGCTGGATGCGCGCGGCAAGACTTTCGGCGTGAAATTGGGGCGAGGCGTTTCCGCGGCGGTCAAGCAAACGGCCGGCGACCTGGTGGCGAAACAGGGGCCCGAAATTCTACGGCAACTCGCAAAAGTGCACTTCCGCACCGCTCACGAGATCGCGCCTGAGAGCTTTGCCGCTCCAGCTCCGCGGACAGAGTGGCGACGCTAGCAGCACTTTCCAAAACATTCGCCTCACACCGTGGCGCTTACACGCGTTGCCAGACCTGCTGGATATTACCAAATCAAAATTACGTGATTGGCGCGACGCCAGCGGGCAAGATTCCTGCTATTTAGTTTTCACCCCAAGTCGAACTGTGGAAACGCGACTCCTAATATTGAATGCTGATCCCGTCTTCCAAGACAGGGCGATCGGGATTTTCGATGAGATGGAGAATGTGGAGACCCGCATCGTCCGCTCGATGTCCGAGGCGGTGCTGGTGTTGCTTTCGGAAAACTTCGATGGATTCGTGGTGGAAGGGGAGCCCGCGATAGCGCTCGAGCAGGCAACAAACGCGCGCCAGCATTTTCCCTCCCTGCAGATCGCTTGCATCACATCCGGCTCGATCGCGGATGACGCGGCACGCAAAGCCGAGCGCCAAAAGATACTCTCTATCTCGGGTAGCGTGAGCGAGCGGCGGCTGCGCCGGGATCTGGAGGATTTTGTGCGGCCCCTCGATCACGGTTCGGGTGCCGCTTCCGAGGGCGTCGACCCCTGCCACTCGCTGATCGGTAATCTGAACCAGTTTTCCGCCGCTGAAATCCTGCAAATGAGCTGCCTGAGCCAGCGGAGCGGGCGGTTCACATTCAAATCACGACGCGGCAACAGCGAGATATACCTCCATCACGGGAACGTCCGGCACGCGATTTTCGGCCAGCTCGAAGGTGAACCCGCGGTCGCGGAAATCTTCCGCTGGCACCAGGGCCGCTTCTATTTCGAAGAAGGAATCATCAGCCAGGTCCAGACGGTTGACCGCCCTTGGGCGCATCTGCTGATCGACAACCTCCAGAAGTTCGATGAAACGCTCGAACTCTCGCTGACAACTCAAGTATGAGGGACAAGAATCTCGACCGGCAGCTACGCCTGCTGACACTGCAGCTCGACAGCTGGAAGAAGCTTCACGACCTGATTACCTACGGCCTCGACAAGGCGCGCCCGATTATTTCCGCGGAGCAGGAGCGCCAATTTACCGACATCCGCGAGAATCTGCTGCAGGAGACAGAGCATTCGTTGCGGGATTTGGGGTTACTTGGCGAACTTTCGGGCCGCGCAATGAATGTGCTGCAGCGTGGTGTCTCTCTCCGCAGCGTGCGCGAGCTCTCGACTGACGACGTACGCCGGCTGGAGGCAGACTGGAATAGCGTCTTTACTAAGCTCGGCGTGCTGCAGGGACAGTTAAAATCGCGGCGCAAAGTTCTCGCAGGCCAGACGCCGCTCTCGCACCTGATGTCGCGGCTCCTCGGTCGGGAGGCGCTGACTTAGTAGCTAAGGGGCGGCCACTTAGGTGCCGGGATCGATTACGCGAGCAGCGTATTTTTCGCAAAAAGTTTGCGATTCTCCCACTTAAAGCGGTTACGGTAAGCGATCTAGGTATTGGATATGGCAAAGCTCACCAAGCGAGACATCGTCGTCGCCATCAGTAATCAGACGGGGATGGTGCAACACGAAGTCTTCGAGGTCGTCCAGCGGACGCTCGACCACATTACCGACAGCTTGGCGAAAAATGTGGCGGTGGAGCTGCGCAATTTTGGCGTTTTCCAGCCACGGTTAACGAAGCCGCGCGTCGGTCGCAACCCGAATGAGCCGGGCAGCAGCTTCGTGATTCCGCCCCGGGCGACAGTGAAGTTCAAGGCGGGCAAGATCATGCGCCAGCGGGTGGAAAAGCTGTCGCGGGAATTAAAAGACGCCTCCGAAAAGCAGAGCGTCGCTTCGCAATAGCTTCTTAAGCCGCTGCTGCTATTTGCCGGGATTCTGACCGGCTCCTTACTTGACGTCTGAGCTGTTGGTCGGCTGCAACTCGAGCAAGTTTTGGATCACCTGCTCCAGCCGGTCGAAATTGATCGGTTTCGTCAGATGCTCGGAAAAGCCGGCTTCCCGAGCGCGATTGACGTCGTTCTCCATCCCAAAGCCGCTTAGCGCGATGCCGCGCAGCCCTTTGCTCGCGTGCAGCTCCTGCATCAGCTCGTAACCAGACCGGTCCGGCAGCCCGATGTCGCTGATGAGAAGGTCGAAGTCCTCGGCCTCCGCCCGTTCGACTGCCTCATCTGCAGAGTTAGCTACCATCACGTGATAGCCGCGGCGCTCGAGGATCATCTTCAACCCGATGCAGGTATCATGATGGTCATCGACGACGAGCAGACGCGCAGTCTGCTGCTGCTGCTTCGCCGCCGTCGTTTGCGCGGTAACCGTGGGCCGGAGATGGTGCACGGCAGCAGGATCTGGTGCCGCCACTGTCCTCAGCGTGACCGTAAACGTCGCGCCGCGATCTTTTCCTTCACTCGCAACGGCGATTTGCCCGTGATGGGCTGCGACCATCGCCTTCGAGATGGCAAGACCGAGGCCGAGACCGCCGTAACGACGAGTAATCGAGCTTTGGCCCTGCTCGAAAGCGTTGAAGATTTTGTCGATCTTTTCCGGCTCGATGCCTATCCCGGTGTCGGTTGTCCTGATCTCAATCTCATCAGCCGCGGGGTTAAATGTCTCGATGATGATCCGGCCCTGCGCCGGCGTAAATTTAACGCTGTTCTTCATCAGATTCCAAAACACCTGCTGCAGCCGAGCTGGATCAGCTTCCACATAGGCGTGCTCGGCGCGTAGCCGGAATTCAACCCTCAGGTTCTTCGCCACGATCTCTTCCCGGCAAATCTCGTAGGCGCGCTGCAGAATCTCGTGCACGCCGACGGTCTCGAACGTCAACTGGAGCTTGCCCTTCGCGATGCGGGTAACGTCGAGCAGGTCATCAATCAGCCTCGCCTCGAGCTCGACGTTGCGGCGAATTACCTCGAGTGCACGCCGCACTTCCGGTGAATCCGGCGCGCTCGCTTCGAGTTCGCCGACCATCGCGATGACGGGCGAGAGCGGATTTCGCAGTTCGTGCGAGAGAAGCGCGAGGAACTGGTCTTTCGCGGCATTCGCTCCGATCAATTCCTGCCGCAGTGTCACGTCGCGCGTCTTATCTTCAACCAGGTAAAGCACGCCCTGGATGCGCTGTTCCGAACCTTGCAGCCGCAGCAGGTTCACATTCACGAAATGCGTCTTGCCCGCGCGATCGGTGAATGATTGCTCCACGAGTTGGAATGGGACGCCGACCGCCAGCACCTTCTCGATCGCGTCCGCCGGCGCGATCTGCACTTCGTCGTAGCTCGCATCGTAGATGTCTTTGTTTTCATCCAGCGCGCCAAACTGCCGCGCCATCCGCACGAAAGCATCGTTGGCCTGCAGGAAGTTCCGGGAACTCGGATCCACCAATGCGATGCCGCTCGGCATGTTCGCGAGGATTTTCTCGTTGAAGATCACCTCGCGCTCGATCCGGCGTGCGGCCTCTGCCTGGCGGCGGGTAAACTTGCCGGCGAGCCACGCGCCGACGGCCGTCAGCAGGATCAGCCAGACCGCCGGGAATGTGATCTTAGCCAACAAATCCCGCACAGGCTTGTAAGCTGCAGACTTCGGCTGCTCGACTACTGCGGTCCATCCGGTCACATCGACCGGGCAAAAGGAGTAAAGATTCTCAAATCGATCAAGGTGGCCCTTTTTCGTCTGTTGAATCTCGCGGAGTAACGCGCGCGTCTGCTCTGGTGGCGGGTCCGAGCTGGGCTCGAAATTTTTCGAAAACAGCGGCGTGCCGTTTTGATCGATCACCTGGCACACTGATTGATCGGCAAACTCGATCGAGGAGAGCCGGCGCCCCATCCGTTCGACCAGCACTGCCACTCCCAGATAGCCGACAACCGTTCCATCAGGAGCACGGACCGCTCCCACGATGTCGGTCGTGAGTCGTTTGTCGGAGGTGCGCGGGTGGACTGGCGAGACGTATGCGCCGGGCGCCGCCGTCGCCGGTGCGCGCCAGAGATCCGAGTTGAATTCGTTTACCTGCTCCGCGGGGATCGGCGGCAGTGAAGCGACCAAACGTCCATCGGGCGCCGCGATAAACATCCCGTCGATGCGCGGGTGTGAGTAAAACGTCTGGCTCAGCCACTCCTGCGCGGCCGCTTCGGGATTCGGCCCGGTGAGGATTTTCGCGATCTCCGGCTGCGTCTGGTAGTACTCGATGATGCCGCCTGTGCGGCTGAAATCGTCGCCGACGAGGTGCGCCATCAACTGCACGAACGTCTGCCGATCGCGCAGGATCTTTGATTCCAGGGTGTTGGTGAGGATGGTGTACGACACCACCAGCATCAGCACCGACGGCACCCATCCGGCGAGCAGGATCGCGATGACAATGTTGAACCGCTCGAAGCGATCGGAATCGCGACGCTGGAAAAGCGTACCTAGACGCCCTTTGGAACCGATGGAATTCAGCAGCGCCATCTCCGGTTGTGAAACTCAACCCTTCGCACGACTGCGGCAAGAACCGAATGGCAGCGGTCTGGCCGTCGCCCGCAAAAACCGCGTGAAAGCTACCGTTGGGATGCGGCAGCGCCTTCCCTGTTGATCGCGAGCTGCGCGTGACTCGTTCTGAAGAGCACCGCGACGCCGAAGGTCACGAGTGTTCCGAAAAAGATCCACCACGGGAATTCCATCTTCGGCAGCCACCACGGCGTGACGTACGCCACCTTGCCGAAAATGTGCGCGATGTTGTTCAGGAGACCGCTCAAGACCGCCACTACGGCTGCGCCGGCGATCATCGCGAGAATGTTCCCACGATCGTTTCCGCGGGACTTTGTCAGCATCCCAGCGAGGAACACTCCGAGCAGCGAGCCATACGTGTAGCCGTAAATCCCGAGCACAATCGGGATGATGCGCAGCTCCGGACGCACGATCACAAGATACGAAGTCGCGGAAGCGACTGCGATCATCAGGACAGAAAACCAGATGGTCGCCCAGCGAACCGCGCGCAGACTTTGTTCGTCATTCGCGCCGGGCCGGATATAAGTGACATACCAATCGCGCGTGAAGCTGGTGGCGAGCGCATTCAACGCGGTGCTGAGTGAACCCATTGCAGTGGCGAAGATGCCGGCGATGAGGAGGCCGCGCAGACCGACCGGCATTTCGTAAAGGACGTAGTGGCAAAAGATTTCGTTCGGCGCCTTCGGCAGCGTCGGATCAGGGTGCACCTGGTAGTAGGTCCAGAGTAGGATGCCGATGCTGAGGAAGGTGAAGACGATTGGGATGTCCGCCAGGCCCGAGAGAATGAGCGACCGGCGGCTGCGGCGAATGTCCGGTGCGGTCAACATTCGCTGCACCATATCCTGGTCGGTTCCATGTGTGGCCATGGTCATGAAGGTCGAGCCGATCAGCGCGGCGAAGATGGTATATTCGACTTCGAACATCCCTTTGATCTGGTCCCAACCGGTTCGCACTGGATCGAGACCCGTGGTGAGGAATCCGGAAACGGTGGGAGCGCCGTTCCGCGCCACGATCTCGCTCCAGCCCCCGGGAATGGACCAGTAGAGCAGGCCGAGCGCGACGAGTGCGCTGCCCATCATGATCGACGCCTGGATGAAGTCCGTCCAGATGACCGCCTTGATCCCACCCAAAGTCGTATAAATCGCCGTCAGGATCACGATTGCGACGCACGCGCCGACGTAGATGATGAGCGTTTGTGTCTGGTTGGGCCGCGCCCCGGTGATCATTTCGTAGCCGAGCGCCAGCGCGATCGCGGCGACGTAAAGCCGCGCTCCGGAAGCGAGCAGCCGCGTGGCCATGAAAACAGCGGAAGCGGAGTTCTTGGTCGAGGTGCCGAAGCGCGCCGTCAGGTACTCGTAGATCGAGTAAACTTTGT
>JACDCC010000101.1 GCA_013694595.1 Chthoniobacterales bacterium | reverse complement strand
GCACGCGCGCATTGCGCAGCCGGTGAGCTACGGCGAACCAATCCGCGTCGCCTACGTGGTGCCGCGCGCGAAAGCAGCGCCAGCGCCACGCGCCGAGCAGGTGCAGGACGACGACGATTACGACAGCGATTCATCCGCCGACGATGGCGGCTCCGATGAAGAGGAAGCGCCACCCTTCGAGACGCGAGGTTCCAAGCCGATGGTGGCTGGCAGTCGCGCGGTTTTGCGTAACGGACTTGCCTACGCGCCGTCGCACGCGCCACAGAGTGTGAAGCACGCGATCTGGGCTGCGAACACGTTGCAGCGGAAGCCCTACGTCTGGGGCGGCGGCCACGGTTCGTTCTACGATCGTGGTTATGACTGCTCCGGCACCGTTTCGTTCGCGCTGCACGGAGCGAGTGCGCTCGCGTCGCCGCTACCATCGAGCGAGTTCATGCGCTACGGCGAACGCGGCCGCGGTCGCTGGATCACGATCTACTCACGGCGCGGTCACACGTTCGCTCTCATCGCGGGTCTCCGCCTCGATACCACCGACTTCCAGAATGGCGGGAACTCCGGGCCTCGCTGGCACCTGGACGGACGCGACACTCGTGGATACGTGGCGCGGCATCCTGCGGGGATGTAGAGGCACGCAGGCGGCTTGCCCTAGTCCAGCGCGGCGGGCAAAATTCGGCGCAGCCGAATTTATTGAATCCAGAACCGCCGGGCACGCATCTTACTTCCAGAGAGCATTGGAAGAAATGAAAACGATCACCATCCGACCCTTCGCCTTTTTGAAACTGATCACGCTAGTTGCCCTGGCGACGACACTGCTGCTGACGGGGGGCTGCCGCTGGGTGGGCGTCAAAGGAAACGGCGACATCAAAACCGACACCCGGCAGGTGCAGGATTTCACCACCATGGAAGCGGACGGCGCGTTTCATGTCACCTGGACCACTGGAGCACCGGCACTAACGATCACGACGGACGAAAACCTGCTGGAATACATCAGGACAAACGTCTCTGACAACAAGCTGCGCATCTATTGGGTGAAGCCGCTGCGTGCGACGCGTGGGATCAAGATCAACATCGCGAGCAGCGCGCTGCACGGTGCCGAATTGAACGGGGCTGTGCGCCTAACAGCCGCGAACCTGAACGGGCAGAACTTCTTCCTCGAGGCGAACGGTGCGACGCGCGTGAACTTGGACGGGAGCGTGGATGCGCTCGTCGCGAGCCTGAATGGCGCGAGCCGCCTCGATGCGGAGAAACTGCAAACGCGCAGCGCCGAGTTATCGATCAACGGGGCTGGCCGGGCTGATGTCAGCGCTTCCGAGATGTTGAAAGTCGCTGTGTCCGGCGCGGGGAAAGTCACCTACAAAGGGTCCCCGAAAGTGCGCAAAGAGATCAACGGCGCCGGCAGCGTCCGCCGCCGCGACTAAAGCGTGTTATGCACTTTCACGGACAGTCAAGCTTACCGCCGCGCACTTCACTCGCACGCGACGACGTCAGCCGAACAAAGTGCATGACAAGCTCTAGAGGCTGGCGCCGCGCTATTTCGCCGCTGCTTTCAGCCGCGCGCGGAGTTCTGCGAGTCGCTTTTCCGAGAACGTGACGGCAGCGCTGTTCAACTCGAGCGGAGCGAGCGAACCGCCTGTCGATTCGACGCCATCTTTGGCCGCCTTCTCGCGCGCTTTCAGCCACTTCGCCTGCTCGGCAAACAATGCCTGACGTTCCTTCGTCGAGAGCTGCTCGTAGAGGCGGACGTAGGCGATGAAGACCTGCGCATCGGTCATCTCAGCGACCTGCTTACTCAGTGTGTTCATCGCGCCTTGCGTGTTCGCTTCCTTCAATTGCTCGAGGGTCGCGCTGATGGAGGGCGCAAGCGCGGGCAGCCAATCAGTCGGGATGATTTTTGTCGTCGGTTCGGCCGCAGGGAGCGAGCCGACGAGGAGCGCAGAGACAACAGCGGAGACAAGAACGAGGCGCATAGATCGCGAGCAGAATCAGCGGCTCTTATAAACAAGCCGCGCGCAGAGCGCGATCAAATTTCACTGCTCGGCGCCGGAGCGCTGTTCCCGGCCTCCAGCATTCGCACCCGCTTATCGAGGTAAGGAAAGCGCAGCGTCAGCGTGAGCCCTTTACCTTCGCTGCTCTCGATCGCCAGTTCGCCGCCGTGTTCACGCACAATTCGGCGCACAATCAGGAGCCCAAGCCCGGAGCCGGTCGTCTTCGTGGTGTAATACGGCTCGAAGACGCGGCTAAGGCTCTCCGCTGACATGCCTCCGCCAGTGTCAGTGAAGCTGACGAGCACGTGCCGCGCATCCATATCCGTGCGAATTCGCAAAATGCCGCGCCGCTTCATCGCTTCGAAGCTGTTCTTGATCACGTTGTAGAACGCCTGCTTCACCTGGTCGCGGTCGAGTTCGAGCGGCGGCAATCCCGAATGCAGCTCCTGCTCGACGACGATGTCGCGGTCTTCGATCTCCGGCGCGAAGAAGCGCACCGCTTCCTCGACGATCGCATTCACGTTTTCCGGGTGCAGCTGCGGTCGCGAAGGGCGGATCGCTTTCAGGAATTGCGACACGATCGAGTCGAGCCGGCTGATTTCCGAGCGCGCGATGTCGATTGATTCCTGCAGCTCGTCGCGCACGTTCGCGTCGAGTTTCCTCACCTTCCGCTGCATCAACTGCAGGTGGATGTGGAGTGAATTCAGCGGGTTGCCGATCTCGTGGGCCACACCGGCGGCGAGCAGCGTGAGCGCGTTCAACCGTTCCGATTCGATCGTCTTCTCCGCGGTCCGGCGGCTTTCGGTGATGTCGCGCAGGATGATCGCGTGACCGACCGGCTCCGCGTGCGACGTGTCGCCGTCGCTGCGCCGCTCCATCATCAGCGGCACGATGTAGAAATTGATGAACTTGTTCGCCGGATAAAAAATCTCCATATCGCGGCTCAGGGCTCCTTCGGATCGGGAAAGCGCATCCCAGTCGAGACCGCGGACGCGTTCATCGAGGCGTTTGCCGATCGATTTGTCCGCCTCGAATCCGAACAGCTCGCACGCGGCGTTGTTCACGTAAGTGATGCGCGCTTTCCCGTCGGTGACGATGATGCCTTCCTGGATCGAGTTGAAGACTGTCTCGATAAGCCCTTTTTCCTGCGCGAGCCGGAGGAGGTAGTTCTGCACATCCTCCGGCCCGACGCGGCCGAGACGCTCGATGAGCTTGTCGAGGAAGCCGGATTTCATGAAGTATGAGTGCGCGTGATCATCAGACCGACTACGACGATGATGGTGGAAAGATTGGCAGCGTCAGCCGCTGATCTCCAGCGGCAAAACCGCGGCGCTTCATCGAGCATGGAAGTGTTTGTTGATTGTCAGTTGCCCCTCACCTGGCGCTGCGCGTCCTCCTCTCCCTGAGGGAGAGGATTAAGGTGAGAGCGAATTGCCGTGCAGGCTGACAATGCGCGAACACTACCATCGAGCATTCTGCTATGACCTCAAAGCTCGTCGCCAGGAAGTCCGATATCAACGGCAGGGGCTGCTTCGTCACCGCGCCGCTCCCCGCGCGCAAGAAGATAGGCGAGTTGCTCAGTGAAAGAATTACCAATCGCGAAGCGGAGCGGCGTGTCGCAAAAGGCGGCAAGGTCCGCATCTGCGGGCTCGACAATCGATGGAGTATCGATGCAAGCCGTGGCGGCGACGCGACGGCGTACATTAATCATTCCTGCGCGCCAAACTGTTTTAGCCGAACGACGCGCGGCCACCTGCTTTTCTTCGCCTTGCGCGATATCGCCCCCGGAGAAGAAATCACGCTCGATTACACGCCGTCGCAGCATCCGGGCCGTCCATGCACCTGCGGCGCACCGAATTGCCGCGGCGTTATGAAGTGAGCGCGAGTATCTCCAGCACACCCACCACCACGAAGAGGACGAGAATGCGGGCGAGGATCACGTTTGTAATCGACGAGAAAGCGAAGAACGTGCTCTTGAACCCGAACCTGCGCGTGAGTGAGATCGCGTACGAGGTCGGTTTCGAGTTTAATCGCATGTTCCGTAAGCTCGCTGGGCAATCGCCTTCCGCCCACCGCGAGGCGCTGCCGACTGCTCGTTAGGCGCCGACGCGTGACAAGAAAGGCGCCGATTGCGTAAGCGAGGTGCGCGGCACCACAGCCCCGACGATGTTTTCGCGCTGCGCGATCAATACGTCTCCGTTGCCGGCGAAGTAGCCTCCGTCGCGATCGAGACCGACACCGATCCGCGCAAGATCGATCACGTCTGGATTCAGGTGCGCGCCGGCGAGTTTGGCCGCGTCCAGATTTCCCTCAGCACCTCCTCGCGCCAAAGCCGGGTGGCCGGCTTCGACCCGCGCGTGCGGGTGGGCCTGATTCGCTCGACGTGGCTGAACCTACCGGTCGCTGGTGTGCGTCGGACTGCGCCGCTCGATTATGGTCTCCTGGAGGCAGCGCATCCAATCGAGTACGTGCCGCTCGAACGACCTGCTATCGAGCAATTGTTGATCGAAAAAGCGCGCCAAGCGGCGTGCGTGGAAGGATGGGGCGAGTTTTACGTGCGCGCACACATGGGCGTGCATCAAATTCACAGCCGTCGCGCGAGCTACGCCGTGCCTCACGACGTGGTGGGCCAGGATGGCGCGGCGCGCTTCTACTTCCGCGAGGCGAACACCGCCGAGATGCTGCTCTTCAAATTTGACGGCCAGCCGTAGCACCGCTGTTCACGCGGGCGAGGCCGCAGCCGTCAAACCTTCGTAGGTCTCAGCGATGATGTGATCGACCACCGCCTTCACGTCGCTCGTTTGCTCCCACACATGAAGCTGCCGGTCGGCCCCTGTGCCTTCCGTGAGAATTTTCGCGACGTGTGCCACCTCGCGATGACTCCCCAGTTCGTCCACTTCCGGCGCGATAAACTCCAGAAGCTCGTGAATGAGACTGCGTGTCTCCACCTCGCGCTTTTTGCCGAAGTCGATCAACTTCCCCTCGATGCCGTAGCGGGACGCGCGCCAGCGGTTCTCGTCGAGCAGGCGGCGCGGGTAGGTCCGGAAACTGATGTTCTGATCGCGCATCTTCTGCAGCTTCACCACGATCGCCTGCATCAGTGCCGCCAGGGCCAGCGTGTCGTCGACACGCGACTGCGCATCGCAGATTCGAAACTCGATCGTGTCGAAGAACGGATGCAGGCGAATGTCCCACCAGATCTTTTTCGCGTTATCGATGCAGCCCGTGCTGATGAGCAGCTCGATGTAATCCTCATATTCGCCAAGGCTCTCAAACGTTTCCGGCATGCCGCTGCGCGGAAAGCTTTCGAAGATGATCTGGCGATAAGCTTTCAGGCCGGTGTTCTTGCCCTGCCAGAAGGGCGAGTTCACCGAGAGCGCATACAGATGCGGCAGGAAGTAGCGCGCCTGGTTCATGAGATCGATCCCGGTATTCCGGTCCGCAATGCCGACGTGGACATGCAGGCCGAAGATGACGTTCGTGCGCGCGACCTGCTGCAGGTCCTGAACGATCGTCTGATAGCGCTCGTTAGGCGTAATCGGCTGATCGTGCCAGCGCGAAAACGGATGCGTGCCGGCGGACGCTATTTTTAAGCTGTCCCGTGCAGCGACCGTTGCCAATTCGCTCCGGAGCTCGATCACCTGACGGCGAGCGTCATGGATGTCAGCGCAAATTTCCGTGCCAAGCTCCACGATCGATTGATGCATCTCGGGCTTCACGTTGCCTGCGAGCTTCTCCTTGCCTTCCTGGACAAGCTCGCCGCTGTGCGGCCGCAGCTCGCGCGTCTGCGGATCCACGATCTGAAATTCCTCTTCAATGCCGAGCGTAAAGACGTGATCCTTGTTGCTCATCCTGCTGGAACCCTACGGGATCGATCGCCGGTCGGAAAAGACTTCCCTGCAGAACCGCGATTGCCTTTTGCGCCCGGTCCGGTCGACATTTGCGATATGACTGCTGCCGATCAAGATCTCCGCGCCCGTGTCGCCGCTCACCCGTTCCTCGCCGGAACGAGTTCCGAACATCGGCATCTGCTTGCGGATTGCGCCGCGCTCCACACGCTCGACGCCGATCAGGTCGTCTTCCGCGCCGGGGATCCGGCAAGAGGATTTTACCTGATCGAGAGCGGCAGCGTCGCAGTGGAAGGGCCGTCGGAGAATGGGCCTGCCGTAACCATCGACCTGGTCGCGGCTGGTGAGCCGCTCGGTTGGTCGTGGATGTTCGAGCCATTTGTGTGCGAGTACGGCGCCCGCGCGACGGAGCCGACAGCGACCATCTTTTTCGATGCCGGATGTCTCGCCACGCATCGCGCCGCCGACCTGACGCTCGGGCACGAGCTGTTCAGGCGTATGAGCCAGGTGATGGTGCGTCGTCTTACCGCTGCGCGAGCAAAGCTCGTGGCCGTGG
>JACDCC010000154.1 GCA_013694595.1 Chthoniobacterales bacterium | reverse complement strand
CGTGCATTCCCCTGCCGGGTGCCGCTGTTATGCACGATGATAAACTTCCACCGCGCACGCTGCACCGGCGCCCGCCGGATTGCTTCGATCACTGGATTCGACAGGTAGCGATAGCTGACGCGCTTCGAAAACGGCCACAGAAAGAAGCGCCGTCGCGGCGCAGGTGGAGGCGGCGGCTCCAGGCCCTGCTCCTGCTCAAGACCTGACTTTTCGACGGTAATCTGAGCCGGCAGATCGGCGATCGTGGCCGCCGGCGTCACGATTGTCACCGGCCGTGAGGGCATTCGCTCGTCCGGAGTGGGAGTCGCCACTGGAAGGGCGGGGCGCGATCGTTCTTCCTCCTCGGCCGGAGTGGAGGACTGCGTCGCACGTTTCGGAGTCGCGGTCGGTCGGGGAGACGAAGTTTTCTTCTTCGGAGAATCATCCGCCGCGGGTTTGCGTCGGGGCGTCGGGCTCACTTCTTCGTCGTCCTCATCCGCTGGCGTCGACTTCGGCGCGGGAGTGGGGCTCTTGCCGCCTTTCGGTTTTTTCGTCGCCGGCTTTGGCTTTCCGGTTGGGGTAGCGACACCTGCTGGCGTAGGCGACGCGACGGTGCGCATCTCCTCGCGTGCCTTGAGAAACGCGTCGCGTTTCTTCTTATCCTCTTCGCTGATCTGTGCGTGCAGGAGGGTGCCGACGAGGCCGCTAAGAAGCAGCGCCGCACCGAGCCAGCCGCCTACACGCCTGATGCGGCCGAACCCGGCCAAAGCAGAATGCTTGTTCAAGCGGGCTGAATCTCAGCAGCGGCGGCCTCTTCGCGGAGTGCGGCACGTTCGCGTTCGCGTCGCAGAATTGCATTCAACTTGCCCCCGAGGAGGAGGAAGAAACAGGTCAGGTACATCCAGGTAAGGAGCACGATGATGGATGCGAGCGCCAGATAGGTCGGATTATAACGATCGTAGTACGTGACATAATACTGGAACGCTTTCGTCACGAGGATCCAGCCAATCGAGAACATGATCGCGCCGGGTAGTGCTTGTTTCCACGTGAGATAGTTCTCCGGCGTCAGCAGGTAGAGCATCAGGGCAAGAATGATTAACGCCACCGCAGTTAGCGGCAGGCTGAGAAATGTCACCCACTGCTGCAGTGGCACGTCGAGCTGCAGATTCACCTCCGCCAAACCGGCAAGTGTCTCGCCGAAGACCATCGCGTTGAAGGAGAACAGGATCGTGATCCCGAACCAAAAGAGGAGGAAAAACGAGATGATGTACTTCGACCACCAATTCCGGTCCTCCGCCACGCCATGGGTGCGGCTGAGCGCGTGCGAGATCGTCGAGATGAACATCGTACCGAGCCACAGCCCGAGCAGAATTCCGACGTTTGCCAGCGTGCCGGTGCCGCCGGTGACGACAACGTTTGCAACCGCCGCGTCGAGGATGTCCTGCACCTTCGGATCCGGCGGGAGGAAGCTCTTCAAGATCACGAACATCTGGTGCAGCTTCGCCGGATCGGTGCCGAAGAGGCCCAGCAGGTGCCACAGAAAAAGCAGCCCAGGGGCAAGCGTAAACAGGAACTGATACGCCATCTGCGCGGCCAGCCCGGTCGTGTCGTCCGTCACGGTTTCCCAAACCATGCGCCGGAAGACTCTGCCGACGAATCGGAGATGTTTCATCTGCGGCCGAGAGTTTACTTTGCCGGCCATAAATATCCATTAAACTCTCCGCCACCCTCCCGCGGAGCCGCCGGCCTAACGAGTCTTGAAACGAATCCTGATCCTCACCGCCGCCTTCGGCGAGGGGCACAACAGCGCCGCACGCGGCATTCGCCAGGGCCTCGCACAAGTCGGCGGCCGCGATGCGCGCGTGGAGGTTCACGATCTCTTTTCCGAAACCTACGGCCCGCCGAACGACTGGGCCCGCGAGATGTATCTGGGGTTGATCAATCAGTGGCCGCAGGCCTGGGCGCGCGTCTATCGCTGGCTCGACCGGCAGGAGAAGTTCGCCGGGAGCTTCAAGGTCTTCTTCAGTGTGAAGAAGGAGTTTCACCGGCTCCTCGAAGAATTTCAGCCCGACGTCACCCTTGCCGTCTATCCCGCTTACTCGCACATGCTCGATGAGATGCTGACGCAGCGGGCGCGCGCATGCGGCAAGCGCGTGGTCGTGATCACCGATTCGTTGTCGGTGAATGCGATCTGGTACCGGTGCGCCGCGGATTACTTCCTCCTGCCGAACGAAGCGAGCGCCACCGTTCTGCACCAGGCTGGCATCCCGCGCGAGAAAACGCGGACGTTCGGCTTTCCCGTCAGCCCGGAATTTGCTGACGAGGAGGTCCTGCGCTCACCACCCTCGGCTACGGAAGGCCGGCACGTGCTCTACTTGATTAACGCGCGCAAATCGACCGCTCCCGAGCTGGTGCATCGACTCGCGGCGATGCCCGAAATTCAACTTACCGTCGCCGTCGGGCGCGACCGCCGGCTCCGGAAAGCGGTTGATAACGTGCGCAGCTTTGCGGCCCGGCCTTTCGATGTCGTTGGGTGGAGCGAGGAACTCCCGCGTCTGCTCCGTTCCAGTCACCTCCTCATCAGCAAGGCTGGTGGTGCGACCGTGCAGGAGGCGATCGCCGCCACCTGCCCCATGATCGTGAACCACATGATCCCCGGGCAGGAAGAGGGGAACGCCCGCTACCTGGTCGAGGCGAATTGTGGCGCCGTGGCGACGATGCAGGACGCAGTGGTGGATGCGGTGCGGTCTGTCTTCGCAAATGATGCCGCGCTTTGGCGGGAGTGGTCGCGCAACATCACCACGATCAGCCGGCCAGCCGCTTCGCTGGACATCGCGCGATTTCTGCTCTCGCTCTGAGGGCGATCAGCGCTGCTGTTTCGGGAACACCTGCTCACCGCCCACGAACGTCTGCAGCACCTGAAACTCCGGCGAGAAGACGGTAAAATCCGCGTCGGCGCCTGCCGCGATCGTTCCCTTGTTTTTACAACCGATGGCCCGCACGGGATTCGTCGACGCCATCGAGACCGCTTCGGCTAGCGGCACACCCGCGCTTGTCACCAGCGTCCGTACCAGATCGATCATTCGGGCCGCGCTGCCGGCGAGGGCCGACTTGTCGGCCAGCCAGCAGGCACCGTCCGCCACCACGCACTGCAGACCGCCGAGTGCGAATGACGAGCCATCGCGCAGGCCGGCACCCGCCGTCGCATCCGTCACGAGGCAAATACCGCCGGCGCCTTTTGCGCGGTATAACATCCGCATCAAAGTCGGCACGACGTGGTGGCCGTCAGCGATCAGCTCGCACGCGATCTCGGGCTCGCTCAGCGCAAACTCCAGCAGCCCGGCGACGCGTTGCGTGCCACGACGCCGTGCTGACGACATGCAATTGAATGTGTGGGTGACGTGCCGCATCCCGCGCTCCCAGCCGGTGCGCGCCTCCTCATCCCACGCGTTGCTGTGTCCGGCGCTCACCGCGATTCCCTCCTCGCACAGTCGCGCGATCGCATCCGGTGCGCCGGGTAGCTCGGGCGCCAGCGTCATGCGCTTGATGACGTCAGAGAACGCCAGCAGCTCCTCCAGCGCCGCCGGTTCCGGGTTGCGTATGAACTCCAGGCGCTGTGCACCGGCGCGTTCCCGTGAAATGAACGGCCCCTCCACATGGACGCCGGCGATCTGCTTCAGGTCCGGCGCGCACGATCGCACCGCCTCTAGGACCGCGATGATTTCGGGCAACGGCGCAGTCGCCGTGGTCAGCAACAGCGCTGTCGTGCCGCCACTGGCGTGGTAGTCGCAAATCGTGCAGAACGCCTCCGGCGACGCTTCCATCGTGTCGTGGCCCATCGCGCCGTGCACGTGCACGTCCACAAATCCGGGCGCCAGGTAATTGCCGCACAAATCGAGCGTATCGCCATCAGTTGCGCCGCCGCTCGCGCGGACTTCGGTGATCGTCCCGCCGGAAGACACGATATCGACGCCTTCTCGAACTCCGTCCGGAAAAACGACGCGTCCGTTAACTAAAATCATGATTTCACCGTGCGTCTAACGATCACGTCATCCCGAATCGCGCAGACGATGAGGGACCTCACGCAAGCCTTCGGATCACACGAACATCTGATTGCGTAATTCATCATCCCGCGAGAGATCCCTCGCCGTCTCTGCGGCTCGGGATGACGTCCGCCGCGACATTCTTCGTTCGCAGCAAGCTCGCCGCGCGTGTTCGCACCTCCTCCTGAAAGCCCAGCGCGTGCTTAAACTGCCAGTCCCGCTCTAGCGGGTTCTTGATCTTCTGAATGCGGCGAAACTCGCTCCACCCAAGCGCCCCCTGCATCCAAAGGCGATGCCCCAGCACCGGCACCGGGAAATCGCTGCCGTGCAAAATGCGCGGCTCGATCTCTGGTCGAAGACAATCCTGCAGATGTCCGCAGCGATTCAGCGAGACCATCGCGCTGATGTCGCCATACAAACGCGGGAACTCCGACAGCATCGCCGCCCAATCCTCGAAGAAATCGCGATCAGTCGGCCCGCTTTTTGTCGCGCAGTGCGCCGCGATCACCGTGACGCCGCACTCCAGCGGCAGCCGCAGCAGCTTAGGGTCCGCGAGCCGCGGATTCACCTCCTTTACACTGTGTTCGCCGCCGGTATGCGCGAGCAAGGGCAAGCGCGTCTCCGCCATTCGCTCCCAGAACCGGCGATACCGCGCATCTGACGGATCAATGTTTTGACAATTCGGCAGGCATTTCATCAGGACCGCGCCGCGTTCGATGCAGCGGTTCAATTCAGCAATCGCATCCTGTCGCGCGGGATGAATGGAAACGCCGGCGAGGAACTCCGGATGCGCATCCGCGAGATCGAGCACCACGTCATTCGGCACATACATTGTGCCGAGATCATCACGCGGCGTCCCATCGGGATCATGCACCCGCTCGTGCGCGAGCAGAACGGCCGCATCCAGCGACGAATCGCGAACGAGCCCGAGCAGGTGCTGCGCATAAACGCTTTCGAGGTCCTGATCCAGCACCTCGCGCGGAAATCCGAGTTGCTTGATCATGAATCCGGCGAGCCAACGGTGCCATCCGCTTAGCCGGAGCCAGCCACCAGAACCGGCGACGCCATTCCCGACCATGTGCACGTGCATGTCGATGCGGAGCGCGGTTGGCATCGTGCGACCATGCTACACCCTCATAGGCATGTCATCCTGAGGCTGGCGAAGCGCGCCGAAGGATCTCGCGCAGGGTGCCTAGCTCATCCGGCCAGAAGGCGGACCCGTACTCGTCCTGCGTGAGGTCCCTCGTCGTCTTCGCGACTCGGGATGACGCGCGGGTTCACCCGCCGCGCGGTCGGATTGCGTTCGCACGTCTGCAACGCCATGCTTCCGACTGCGATGAGCTTCGATTATGACGTCGTGATTATCGGCGGCGCGTTCTCCGGCGCCGCGACGGCGCTGATGATCAAGCGCCAGCAGCCCACCGCACGCGTGCTCATCATCGAAAAGGCAGCTGAGTTCGATCGGAAAGTCGGCGAGTCGACGACAGAGGTCAGCAGCTGCTACATGACGCGGATCCTCGGGCTGACGAATTATCTCGGTCACCACCAGCTGGCGAAGCAGGGCTTGCGGCTCTGGTTCTCGAACCGCCCGGATCAGCCGTTCGACGACTGCGTCGAGATCGGCGCGCACTACCAGACGCGACTGCCGACGTTTCAGGTCGATCGCTCGAAGCTCGACCAGCACATGCTCGAGAATGCCTGTGACGCGGGCTGCGAGCTGCTGCGGCCGGCGAAGGTGATGAAGTTCGAGCTCAACGGCAGCAATGGGCAATCCGTGATGGTGCAGACGGAGGGCGGCGAGCGCACGATCAGCTCGCGTTGGATCATCGACGCGAGCGGACGCGCGTCGCTGCTCGCGCGGAAACTCGGGCACTTCCGCCAGAACACCGAGCATCCGATCAACGCGGTGTGGGCACGCTTCACCGGCGTGAAGGATTGGGACAGCTACGAATGGCGGCAGCGATTCCCGGAGTATGCGAACTCGTGCCGCACGAGTCGTTCGTGGGCCACCAACCACCTGATGGGCGACGGCTGGTGGTGCTGGATCATTCCACTACGCGGCGGCGATGTGAGCGCCGGGCTCGTCTACGACTCGCGCATCTTCAAACTGCCCGAAGGCACGAACCTCAGCGAACGTCTGCAATCACACCTGCTGAATAACGCGGTCGGACGCGAGATTTTTGAGAACGCGCGGATCATGGAAGGCGACGTGCATGCGTTTTCGGCGCTCCCCTACTCGGTCGACAAGGTGTGCTACGACGGCTGGGCGTTGGTCGGCGACGCGGCGGGGTTCATCGATCCGCTCTACAGCCCGGGCCTGGATTTCTGCTCCTACACCAGCTACAACGCGGCGGACATCGTCGCGCGCAGCATCGCGGGCGAAGAGGTCAGCGAGCGGTTGCGCTACTACCGTGATCAATATCCGGTGATGTATCGCTACTGGTTCGAGACGCTCTACAAGGACAAATATCACTACATGGGCGACGCCGAGCTGATGTCGGCGGCGCTGCTGCTCGACGTCGGCACCTATTTCATCGGCCTCGTGATCCCGATCTATAAAAACCCCGAGCGCGAGTTCTTCAATCTGCCCTTCGAGGGCACACCCGGCCGTGTTTTCGGCGAGATGATGAAGTTTTACAATCGCCGTCTCGTCGCGCTCGCCCGGCGCCGTAAGGCCACCGGTTACTTCGGCAGCCGCAACGCCGGCTGGCGCGAGATGTACGACGGCTTCGTCCCCGACGCGCGCGTGCGGAAGCTGATCCAGAAAGGGCTTTTCCGCTGGTGGAAGGCGGAGCTGACCAACGTGTGGCTGATGTTCTCCCGCGCCTCCCACGCACCCGCACCTGCCGCCGCGCCTGCGGCAGCGGAAAAGTGCCGCACGTGATCCGACTCGCGACGGACAAGAGCCGTCATCCCGAACCGCGAAGACGGTGAGGGACCTCGCGCCCGGTGCATCGCATCGACCGACCGGGCGCTGGATCAACAGCTGCCGATAAGGATCCTTGGGCGCGTCGACGCACCGTGCAGAAGACTTCGCGCCGCGGCGCAGTATCAGTTACCGGTTGTGCGGATGCAGACGAAATCTCCGCCAGCCTCGCTCGGCCGCTACGCGGTCCACGGAGTCTTCTGGCGCCAGTGTCTCGATTTTGCCCTCCTCAACATCCCGTTCTACGTGCAGCCGGTTTTGCAGTTCCTGATGACGGCCTTCTTCTTCTTTTTCGCCGCACCCGCTCGTCACGCCATCGTCCGCAACCTCGCAGTCGTCCTGCCGGGCTCCTCGGTAATCGCCAATCACTTCCGCGCCTTCCGCACGCTCCTGAACTTCGCCTACACCATCACGGAGGCTGCCAACTACAAGCTCACGAAAGCCGACTTCACGTACGAAATCGTAGGACCTGAGCACCTCGAGCAACTCGGCGCGGCGCGCGGCGCCATTGTCCTCACGGCCCACATGGGCAGCTATGATCTGGGAGCTGCTCTTTTCGCTCGAAAATTCGGGCGCGAAATCCAGATAGTCCGCGCGCCGGAACCGGATGAATTGAGCGGCCGCCACTTCGACCAATCACTGCAGCAGAGCGGCGCCGGAGCGGTCAAGGTGGCTTACAACACACCTGGCGCACTGCTCTCATTCGATCTCCTGAGCGCGCTGCGCTCCGGAGAGATTGTCTCCATCCAAGGCGACCGCGTGATCCCCGGCGTTGCGCAAGCAGAGGGCGAGATGTTCGGGCAGCGCGTCGTGCTGCCGATGGGGCCGTTCACACTCGCGCTGGTCGCGCAGGTGCCGATTTATCCGCTGTTCATCGCGCGCGGTGGGTACCGCCGCTATCGCATCATCGTTTCAGAACCAATCCGGCTCACGCGCACGCAAGCCTCACGCGACGCGGATCTCGCCGTCGGCGTCAGACAGTGGTGTCGCGCCTTGGAAAAGGTTGTCGCGCAGCATTGGGATCAATGGTTCGCCTTCGCGCCGATTTTCGTCACTCATGGAAAATCGTGACCGGCCCAATCAGCCGCGATTCTACTTCTCGCTGCCCCGTTTGATCGTGAAGCTGCGCGGCGGAAACGCCCGCCGCTCCGAGCGCAGCTGGGCCGAGGCAAACATCGTGGGCACGATGGTCCACGCCATTGTTTTCGTCTTCGCCGGGCGGCTGCTGCTGGCCGATATGCCGGCTTGGAAGCAGATGCTGCTGCTACTCCCGGTCATCGTTCTCGTCCTGCTCTCGTGGATGGCTTTCTTCTATCTCAGCACGCAGCTGATCTGGCTGGTGCGTCGGGCAGGACTTTTTCGCGACCTCCCAAATTTCCGCATCCACAGCGTCATCATTGGCATCATCGTCACTGCGTTCGCCTGGCAACTGGTGCTCGCCGGCTCGTGGACGCGAATGCTCGGGCTCGTCTGGATCGGCGCGGTCTTGTTAAATCACATCGCCGCCGCCCTTCTCATCCTTACGCATGCAGATCAATCCGCAGCAGGATAACCCCAGTCCGATGCGCGCATTGCTGATCGGTTTCGCGCTCCTCGCACCGCTGATCTCGCTCGCGCTGCTCGGCACGAGCGTGTGGCTGGCAATCGCGCCGCTGGTCGTCTCGCATATGCTGCTGCTCTCCCCCACGCTGGTCGCGAATTCGCAGTGGTGGGGACCAGTTTTCAACCGCTTTGAGACTCCGGCGCGCGAAGTCTGGCTTACGATTGACGACGGCCCCTCGACCGCGCATACCACGAAGATTCTGGATCTGCTGGCGCGCTTCGATGCGCGGGCCACGTTCTTCGTCATCGGAGAGAACGCGGAACGACATCCGCACCTCATCACCGAGATCCTCGCCCGCGGTCACGCGCTCGCGAACCATACTCAAACCCATCCGCGGTTTTCGTTCTGGTGCGCGAGTGCCGCGAAAATCAGACGCGAGATCGATCGCTGCGCGGAGACGTTGCGCACCACTCCAGAGCGCGCGGCGAACTACTTCCGCGCGCCCGCCGGCATGAAGAACATGTTTGTGCATCCGGCACTCGCACGCCGCCGCCTCGCGCTCATCGGGTGGACCGTGCGCGGGCTCGATAGTGTCAAAGGCGACGCCGGCGGTGTAGCAGAACGAATCGAGCAACGCGTGCGCCCAGGCGCAATCATCCTCCTGCACGAAGGCCTGCGGGTTGAGAACGATCCCGAGTTCAGCATCCGCTGCCTCGAGCTGACGCTCCAACGGCTCACGGCGCACGACTATAAATTCGTTATCCCCCGGCCGGAGCAGCTGAGGATGTAGAGGCGTTTGTGCCAAACGCCTGCCTCAAGGGGTCGGCGCTTGGCACAAGCGCCGCTACATTTTTCTCCGGAAAATAAACAGCCGATTGTTGAACGGCGTCCGCCCCCAGGCCGGCTGCTCGTGATGGTCAAACTCGGCCTGCGGAAAACTCTCGGTCATCGATCGTCGCGTCGGGAAGTGCAGTGGCACACCGACGTTCCACGAGATCGCTTGGGCGAACTTTTCACCTGCATACGTCATCCAAAATCGTGCTGAGTCATCGCGCGGGCAGTCCCGAAGCAAGAGCATCCCGCCAGGCGGGATCGCAGCGGCGAGCTCCGCCAGCAGCGTCTCCTGACGCTCCAACGGGAGGTAATGCAGCAGATCGAACACCGCGACGCTGCCACTGAACTTCGGCAGAGATTTCTGCACGTCGTGTTCGAAAAACGCGAGCCCGTCGTAGCACTCAGTGGCCACGGTCTTCGCCTCCCGAATCTTCCGTGCGTCGATATCGAACCCGCTGAGAGGCAGCGTCACGCCACGCTCCCGCAGATAAAATGCGAGCAAACCGACACCGCACCCGACGTCAAGAACCGGACGCACGCTCGCCTGCAGCGCATCATACGCCGCAGCAAAGAGCGGATCGGAGCGGAGCTTGCTGCCGACATAGTGGCGCAGCCATGGTTTCCTAAAGCGCGCCGCGACCCGCTGGCAGGCGAGTTCGTGATCCGCCATCGCGACTACGGCGCTAACAGGCTCATATACCAACTCAGGAGCGAATCACCGAAGAACATCCAGACCAGCGCGCCACCGGCGAGATACGGACCGAACGGCAACTTCGCCGACCAGACTCGCTTCCCAATTAGCATTGTGCCGATGCCGACCAGCGAGCCGAGCAGCGAACCAGCAAAAACGCTGAAGAGCACCGCCTGCCAGCCGAGAAACGCGCCGAAGCAGGCGAGAAACTTCAAGTCGCCGCGGCCCATCGCTTCGCGCGGGATCTGCAATTCGCGGACGACGCCGGTGATCTGCTGGAGCGTGTCGAGCTGTGTCTCCTCGTCTGCGATCGCCACGCGATTGTAGTGGAAGCGCAGCGTCACGGCGCCTGAGTCACGGCCGTCGATGGAAGCTTGCTCACACAACAAGAGCAGCTGATCCGACTCACGGGCGAAGTGGTCGCTCCAGAGCCCCCGCTCGTCCCCTACGGTAAAATCGGCATCCTCGCCGGTGCGCGTCCACGAAAACGGCGTTGGCTCGTCGAGCCGGATTTTCTTTTTACCAAAGGCAAGCTTGCCGCCTTCCAGCACCACCCACAGGAGCGCATACCCGAGCGCGGCGGATCCTATCGACGTCAGCAGTGCGACCCACCGAACATCCGTCTTCATCAATTGCGGCACGATGAAGCTGGCAACGATCCCCGCCGCCGCCCCGCCGAGCGTGATCTCATCCGGAATGATGAAGTGTTCGAAATCGATGAACGTCGCTGCGACGAGCAGCGAGATGAACACCCAATAGACGATCGCGATTTGCCAAGGGAAGCTGAGCCAGACGGCGAGAAAAAAGAGCGCCGTCAGCAGCTCCACGGCGAAGTAGCGAAATGCGATGCGCGCGCCGCAGTTCGCGCATTTCGCGCGCAGAAACAACCAGCTGATCAGCGGCAGATTTTGGTGCCACGGGATCTGCTTTTTGCAGAACGGGCAGAACGAACGGCGCGGTTCATTGACCGAGAGATCGAGCGGCAGCCGGTAGATGACGACGTTCAGGAAAGAACCGACCACCGCGCCGAGGACAAAGGCAACCGTCGCGAAAAGGTAATCGTACGCTGCGACGGAAGGTTCCAAAGGCTTTTAGCTGCTGATCGCTCGTTTGCTGCGCCGCTTCATCAACCACGCGATCCAAATGCAACTTTCATAAAGCAGGTACATCGGGAAACCCATCGCCATCAGCGTCATAATGTCCGGGGTCGGCGTGATGATTGCCGCGAGGATGAAGATCAACACCACCGCGTACGGCCGCGTCTGCCGCATAAACTCAAACGTGATTAGTCCGAAGCGCACCAGTGCGAGCACCACGACCGGCAGCTCGAAAGCCAATCCGAAGCCGATCGTGAAGCGCGTCACGAACGAGTAATACTCGCGCACCGTCCAGGCCGGCACCCAACCTAACGACTCCGCGTCGCGGAAGAAAAACAGGATCGTCTTCGGCAGCAGCCAGTAGTAGCAGGCCACGACGCCGACAAGGAACAGCATGAAGCTGACGAAGATTGCGGGCAGCATCAGCCGCTTCTCGACGGCGGTTAATGCCGGCAGGACAAACTCCGCCAGGAAATAAAGCAGGAGCGGGAACGACAGCACGATGCCGGCGTAGAACGCGAGGCTGAAGGAGATCGTAAATGAATCGGTGATCCCGAGCGCCTGCAGTGTCCGGATCTTCGGGTCGAGAAGCGTCAGCGGCCGCTGGATGAACGCGGTGAGGAATCCGCGGAAAGCGAAGCAAACGATCATCGCCACGAAGAGCGTGATCGCCATCTTTACGACCGTCCAGCGCAGGTCCTCCAGGTGGTTGAGGAACGGCTTCGCGGTCTCGGCCTCAGGGACCTCACGGAATTTGAAGAAGTTTCGCAGCGCCATGGGATCAACCTTACGCGTACAGCACGAGAAATCCTCGCGCGACCAGCTTTGCGCAGATGCTGAGCGTGTTTGCATCACGAATCTCGTTGTTCGCGATCATCGTGCCGAGTTGCCGCGGCGTGAAAGTCTCACAGCCGGTGATCACCTCGGACCCGCCGTGAGCGTGCCCTTCGGCGGTGAGTTCCACGTTTCGTGCAAGGAAGAAGTAAGCGTGTTCGTCGGTAAATCCCGCGGACGAGAAGAAGTGCCCGAGCGGGACGATCTCGCCGTGGGCTCCGAGGGCGTAGCCGGTCTCTTCGCGCAACTCCTGCAACGCGATCGCCTCGATCTCCAACTGGGCCAGCTCCGCGGAGTCGTCGATTTGCCCGGCTGGCACTTCCCAGATGGTGGAGCGGATCGGAATTCGCTCCTGTCGAATCAGCACCATTTTGCCTTCGGCGCTGATCGGCGCCACGACCACTGCCGCCTTGCGATGGACGGTGGTCCAGCGCCGGCCCTCCGGCCGTCCCGGCGTGCGCACTTCCTCCGTCGCCACCGCGAGATGCGCGTTCTCGAAATGCAGTTCACTCGAGAGCGTCTCCCAGCCGTCGCGCTCCTGCAGGAAGCTGCTGAATTTCACCGCGGAAGATTAGGAGCGAAGTCGCGAAAAGCGAATACTTCCGCGTGGCGCGCGACGCTACGTGCCGGAAGCCGGCTCGCGGACAATCACGACCGCGACATGCTTCACGTCGGGGAGGATGAACTTCCGCAGCTCGACGCGCACCCGCTGGATCGGAAAGGAATGCAGCAGCTTCGCAGCAATAGCCTCAGCGAGAGTCTCGACCAATTTATCGCTGCGGCCGCTCACGAGTTCCTTCACTTCGCGGCCGACAGCGGCGTAGTCGATGGTGTTCGCCACTTCCTCCTCCAGCCGCCGGAAGTCGATGCGCGGCCACATCGTGATGGAAAGGGTGAGCCGTTGCGGTTCGGCGCGTTCCTCATCCGGCACGCCGATGCGCGCAGCGAGCTCCAGTTGCTCAATGTGAATGATGTCGCCGCTTCTTTCGTTGGCGGACATGGCGCGGCTCGCCCCGGAAGATCAGCCGACGCGAAACCGGACCTCGCGAATTACTTTCGCGCCGAAGCGTTCCTTTAGTTTGCGAAGGATGCCCGCCTTCGAAACGCATTCCAATTCGTAATGCAGGCTCGGCTGAAGAACTCGCACGAAGAGAGTGCCGTCACGCAGACTGACCGGCGCTGAATGCGCAGCAATGAATTCCCCAACGACCTGCGTCCAGGCTTCGATGACTTCATTCTCGTGCAGTCGCTCCCGCAGTCCGAGCTGCTGCATCAGTTTCGGCAGCAGGTCGCCGACAACGCTGAGACGATCGGGCCGCGTTTTCGGCTCGGGGAGGCCTCGCCATTCGGCGATGACACTGGCGCGGAGCGACGGATTCATGGCCACGAACAAAGCGTAGCTGATGCGCGCGCGGCGCGTCCAACGCTAATCACTGGTTGGGGGCCGTGCCGCAGGGCTGATTCACCACGCGGGCAGCGGGCTAATACTTCCGCCGCATGTTGCTCGGCAGGATGTTCAGCTCGGTGCGGTATTTCGCCACGGTGCGGCGCGCGATCGGGATTCCGCGTTCGCTCAAGATCTCGACGATCTCTTTGTCGCTGAGCGGAGCGTTTCCATCCTCATTTTTCACGAGATCGAGGATCGCCTCTTTCACGCTCGTGTTGCTCATCGCCTCGCCGCTCGAGGTTTGATAACCCGGCGTGAAGAAGTACTTCATCTCGAACACGCCTTGCGGCGTCGACATGTATTTGCCCGAGATCGCGCGGCTGACGGTCGTCTCGTGCACTCCCACCGCGTCGGCGATTTGCACCATCGTCATTGGCTTCAGATGCGCAGAGCCGTGGTCGAGGAACCCGCGCTGCCGCGCGACGATCTGGTGCGCGATATTCGAGATCGTCTGCTGCCGCTGGTGGATTGACTTAATGAGGAATTTTCCGCTGCGGATTTTGTCGCGGATATAATCCTTCACTTCGCTCCCGCTGCCGTCCCCGGACATGATGTCCTTGTAGGTGTTGCTGATGCGAAGATGCGGGATCTGTTCGCCGTTCAGGATGATCTGGTATTCGCCGTCGATTTTCTCGACGGTGACATCCGGCAGCACGTAGTTCTGCGGAGACTCTGCGAAAATCTGTCCCGGCCGCGGGTCGAGCTGCGCGATGTTGTTGGCGCACTTCTGCACCTGCTCCGCGCTCAAACCCATGCGACGCGCAATTTCCGGAAAGCGACGCTTCCCGAGATCCTGCATGTGCTCGCTGATGATCTTGTACTCGAGGCTATTCCCCTTGCCGTCGCGTTTTAGCTGAATCAGGAGGCATTCCTGAAGATCACGCGCTCCGACGCCCGGCGGATAGAAGCTCTGCACCAGCGTGAGCATCAGCTCGAACTCCTCCTGCGGGATGCCGGTATTCATCGACATGTCTTCCGGCGTGGATTGCAGGAAGCCGCTGTCGTCGATGTTGCCGATGATCACTTCGGCAGTTTTGCGGTCATTTGCGTCAAGCGGCGCTTGGTTCAACTGCCCCATCAGGTGCTGTTGCAGCGTTTCCTGCGTGGCGATGGAATCGAGGAAGAACTGCCGCTTCTCCTCGTCGTCCTGCGAGCGGCTGCTGTAGCTGCTCGACTGCGCCATGTAATCGCGCCATTCGTCGTCCAGCTTCGCGAGCTGATCGAACTCCTCTTTGAACTCCTCGTCGGCGGTGCTTTTCGTATCGTCCGCGGTCTCCGATCCGACCTCGCTGGAAAGCTCTTCCAGCACCGGATTGGTCTCCATTTCCTGCTGGACCAGATTCCGCAACTCGAGGAGCGGCGCCTGCAGAATGAGCAGGCTCTGCTGCAGCTGCGGCGCAAGAACCTGCTGAAGCGAGAGGTTCTGCGACTGGTGCATCCCGGGGCCGGCCATGTGGGGAGGCTACGCAGTTGGACGAGGTGAATGCAAGCAATTTTCGCGCCGCACAAGGTCGATTTTTACGACGGCAACTCTGCCACGAGAGGAATGCGACTTGCTCTAACGCAACGTGATCGTCTTTGCTTACGCCATGAAACGAACTACTGCTGCCCTCCTGCTAGCGACCATCTTCGCCGTGGCCTCTCTCGAGGCGCAGGCGCCCGCCAACGATGCGCCGAATCCACAGGTCGCGGCGTTAGTAAAAGAGCTCCAGGCGCAGCAGCTTCAGCTCGCGCAGAACCAGGCAGCCATCGAGGCCAAGCTGGTGGTGATCGCCGAGGCAGCCCGCGTTGCTCGCATCTTCGCCAGCCGCAGCGGCGGAGGGGCCAGGTAAATATGAACCCGAAGATCGTCGGGTTGTTCAGCTCGATGCTGATCGCTGTCACTCTGCATGGTCAAACGCAGCAGCCAGTGATGGTGCCCGCCCAGAACGTTCCGCCAGCTGCGCCTGCTGCTCAGACCGCGCCGACCAGCCCGGCTAGTGCCCAGGCACTGACGCAAACGCTGCAGCAGATGAAAGCGACCAACGCGGAGATGCTGCGGAGGCAACAAGCTACCTTGCAGCAGCTCGACGAGATCGAGAAAGCCATCGAGCAGGTAAAAATCTACTCGCAGCGCGGCTAGTCCTTTTTCCCGCTCGCCTTGCTCTTCGAGTCCACCTTGCGGTAGAGCGTCGCCATGCTGATGCCGAGCATGCTCGCCGCCTTTTCGCGTGAGCCGCCGCAGTGCGCCAGTGTGGCTTCGATGTAGCCGCGCTCCTGCTGCTGGATGAAATCCTCCAATGGCTGGCCGATCGGCATGGCCGCGACCGCTTTGTCAGCCTTCTCGCCCTGGGCAGCGGCCACGACCTGCGGCGGAAGATCCGTCGGCAAGATCATTTCCTCATCGCAGAGCGCGCAGGCGCGCTCGATCGCGTTCTCCAGCTCACGAACGTTCCCTGGATAGTCGTAGTGGCACAAAATGTCTACGGCCGCCGGATCGATCTTCTTCGGCTCGCCGCCCGTGGCATTCGCTTGCTTCTGCAGGAAGTGGTTTACCAGTAGCGGCACGTCTTCGAGCCGCTCCCGCAGTGGGGGGATTTCCACCGGGATGACCGCGAGGCGGTAGTAAAGATCCTCGCGAAAGGTGCCGTCTTTCATCTTCGGCTGGAGCGGTTCGTTGGTCGCGCCGACGACCCGCACGTTCACTGGCGAGCTCTTGTTGTCGCCCACGCGACGCACTTCCCGCTCCTGCAGCACGCGCAACAGTTTCGTCTGCAGCGAGGTCGCCATCGAGTTCACTTCATCGAGGAAAATCGTGCCGAGATTCGCTTCTTCGAACAATCCACGCTTGTCTGAAACGGCGCCGGTGAAGGCGCCCTTTTTGTGCCCGAAGAGCTCGGACTCGAGAAGGTTCTCAGGGAGTGCGCTGCAGTTGATCGCGATGAACGGATGATGCTGGCGGTTGCTGTTGAAGTGGAGCCCGCGCGCGACGAGTTCTTTTCCGGTGCCGCTTTCGCCCTGGATCAGCACGGTGCTGTCGGTGTCGGCGACTTTGTTAATCAGATTGTAAACCTGCTGCATCTTTCGGCTCGTACCGACGATGTTCTCGAAGCGGTAGCGGTTCTTTAGCTCCTTCCGCAGGTACGTGACCTCACCGACGGCCGCTTGGAAATCGAGCGCCTTTTGAATGCGCGTCTGCAGCTCGTCGATCTTGAACGGCTTCAGGACGTAATCAGTCGCGCCCATCTTCATCGCTTCGACGGCGGTCTCAGCCGACCCGTAGGCGGTGATCAGAATTACGGCCGTCTGCCGGTGATGCTCGCGCACATGACGAAGCACATCGAAGCCGCTCATCGCCTCCATTTTGATGTCGGTGATGACAATTTGCGGCTGCAGCGCGTCGATCTGCTCGAGCGCGCGCGCGGCCGAATTGAATGGGACAGCCTGATGACCCTTTTCCCGGCAGAGGGTGACAATCACCTCCACCATTGCGGGCTCGTCGTCGATAATGATGATCTTCGCCATAGTCGCAGCGGGGAGAATATTTCAGAAATGAGAAAAGGGAAGCAAAAACGAGAATGAGTCGTTAGGTATTTTCGAGCTTCCTGCCATTGACGAGCAGCCACGGAACGCGCTCGGCGAATTCAACAATCTCCTCGTATACGCGTGAAACGTCGCCGGTGAACGGCAGCGCAATCGCATCGGCTAAATGCCCGACGCGCAATCTGCCGAGGACGTCTTGCTGACCGAGCGCGGATGCTGCATTGGTCGTCACCATTTCAACAAGCGCGCATGGCGAAAGTGAGGGCTGCGTCTGCGCCAGCTGCCGCATCTCGGCGAACATGCTCAGGCTCTCGTTGCTCGAGAGACTATCGGTGCCGAGGCAGATGTTGAAACCGAGAGCCCGAAGCTTCTCCAGCGCAAACGGCGTGTGGCCGAAGAAGGCGTGACTGCGAGGGCAGTGCACAATGTGAAATTTCGGCGCGCTTTCGAGGAGCCGAAAATCTCCCGCGGTGAGATCATTCAGATGCGCAACAATCCAGCGTTCGTCGAGCAGCCTGCGCTGCAGCAGCAACGCCAGCGGCGTGGTCGCGCCGCAATCGCTCATCGGGCGGCCGATACTCTGCAGGAACTCGAAAAGCGGTCCGCTCCCGTCGCGAAACATCGCCATCTCTTCGCGAGATTCGGCGAGGTGCGTGGTGATCGGGAGCTGATGCTGCGCAGCCACGATTGCCGCTTCCGCATACAACTTCCCGGACACCGTGTACAGCGCGTGCGGTGCGAGACCGATTCCGCCGCACCAGTCGGCGCCAAACCCACCGCGCAACTCCGCGTACACGTCTGCTACTTCGACAGCTGCGCGGACGTCGATCATTTCGCCGAACCACCAGGTGCGCAGCGGCGGTGGCGGGATTCGCGGCAGCAACTCCGGAAACGCTTCGAGATTCGCAATAGTCGTCGTCCCGAACTGCGCGGCTTCAGCGAAACCGCAGGCGATCGAGCGAAGATAATCATCAGCGGTGAAGTCGGCTTTCCGCGCATTGATCTCGCCGATCCAGCCTGCAAATGAAGCCTGCGGCGCGATTTGCCCCCGCAGCTCTGTGTAATCCAGGTGGCAGTGCGCGTTGATCAGTCCAGGCAGCAGGACGCACTCACCGAGATCCTCCGTCTGTCCCAGATTTCTCCGGTGGACATCAGGCCAGGAACCGACGTCGACGATTTTGTTACCTGCTACCGCGATCGCGCCGTTCTCGATCGGCGCGCCGTCCATCGTCACCAACGCTCGCGCGCGAATGATCATGATTTCGGCGCGGCTCTATTCGCCTGCCTTCACCACTGCCCGCGCCTCTGCCATCAGCAGATTGCAGATCTCCTGGCAGAGCAGCGGAATGCCACGTGCGCCGCGACCGAGTTGATCGTGAGTGGGATCGGACTTTTGCGCTGGTAATAAAGTCGACGGCGCCGCGCCCGCCGCATCACGCCGCCACAGAATCGTGCGCAAACACCCGCCGTCGGAGCGGCAGAAATTCCCGATGAGCTCATTCGCCTGCGCATCGCTGATCTTCGCCGCCGCTCGATACATCCCGGTTTGGCGCTCAAGCGTCTGCCGGAATGGCGTCGTCGAGAGCCGCGCCTTTTGCCACGCGAAGAACGCAGCCAAACGTCCTGGGTAAAAGAGATCGAGCGCGTCCCGCACTTCCCCGGAAGTAGACAGCAGCAGACGCCAGCCGTGGCGCAGGTTCGGCGCTGTTTTCAGTGGCCGAAAATTCCACGCGTCATCGTAACGCGCGATCTCGGCGGCCGCGTCAGCTCCGCGTTGGGAAGTGAGATCAGCCCGCGCGATATCATCGCGGTGGTAGAGCGTGAAATCTCCACTGGAATCGCGCGCGACGACGATTTCACCAATTGCGCATGGCAACTCCGGCAGCCAATCGTCAGCCGCGGCCGGCGCGCCGCCGCTCACTTAAACGAGTGGCCCATCAGGCCCGCCACGCGCTCCAGCACTTCGCGGTCCTCTTTCGTGAACGCATTCACCTTCTCGCTCTCAGCGGTGATCACGCCCACGACTTTGTCCGATTGACTCATGATCGGCACCACGATTTCTGAGAGCGTGCTGTTGAAGGTCGGAAGATATCGCACGTCCTTTCGCACATCGTCGACGACGAGTGTCTGGCGTGATTCCACCGCCGCTCCGCAGAGTCCCTGCGTGACTGGAAACTGCTTGTAACACGGTGGCTTGTCACCGCTCCCTGCAACGATTGCGAGTTCCTGGCGGCTGTGCTTGTAAACGCCCACCCAGCGCCAACCGCGGGCGTCGCAGATCATCTCGACCATCTGCTTCACATCGTCCGGACCTTTTGCACCGGCGAGAATAAACGCACCGAGCTCCTGCAGCATTTTGATTGTGGCTGGCGACTTCACGCTACCCACCCTCGCGCAAAATTTCCGGAGATCGAATGCTGATCACGCGCAAACGCTTCCGCCTGCTCGACGATCACGTCGGCGAAGCGCGCGTCAGTCCCGATGGCGCTCGCGTAGTAGAGCGCTCGATCGCGCAGGTGATAAGGATTGCGTCTGAACACCTCCTGCTGGCTGGCGGCCGCGGTTGGCTCTGGTTCCATGCCGAGCAGAACCGGGATGTCCTGGTAACTGTGCAATCCGTCTGAGATAAAGAACGGCACCACCACGACGTGCGGCGTATCAGTCAAGGTCGCCCAGTCCGAGACGAGCGGCGCCTCCTCCATATAGACATTCAAGACCGCAGCGTAGCGGTTCATCCGGCGGATGTTCTCCACCTCGCGTTTCGCGGCGACGGCGCTGTTGTCGTTCAAGCTCGTGCCATGACCGACGATCAATAAACTCGTCTCGCCCTCCGGCACGCCCGGCGCTACTTCGCGTGCCCGCTGCAGCAGTAGCTCCGTCATCGCCGGATGGTTCCCGACTGGCGCGCAGTAGTTCCACACCTGGCCATCGATTCGCTCCGTGCGGCGGCCGTTCAACTCGAGCTCTCGCGGGATCACCGTCTGCGTGAAGTAGCCTTCGCTGATGAAATTCGGCACCACGAAAACTTCCCTGATCGATCGATCCTGAAAAAACAGGAGCGCGTCGCGCATGCTCGGCTCCTCTTTCCAGAAGCAGCACTGCACGTCCGCGAAGATGCCGCGGCGCCGAATCGCAGCAGCGTGCGCGAGGTTCGGCGGGCTGGAGTCGGGATTTACGGTAGAGCCGTGGCCGACGATGAGGAGGGCGGCGTGACTGTTCGTGACCATGTGATCGCCGGGAGGAACGGAGAGAACGTCCAACGCTCAACGTTCAACGTCCAACGTTCAATTAAGAGGCGGCTGATTCCGGAGGATCGTTAGATGCCACCGCCGCGCCTCTTCCTTCGAACGTTGAGCGTTGAACGTTGAGCGTTCTGCTCCTAGTTCTTACACATGCGCTTCCGCACCTACAAAAACACCGACCTCACCGTCAGCGAAGTTGGTTTCGGTCTCTGGACGATTTCCACCGGCTGGTGGGGGCAATTCACCGAAGGCGAAGCGATCGCGCTCATGCACCGCGCGTTCGATCTCGGCATCACGCTCTTCGATGCGGCGGACACATACGGCAATGGATTGAGCGAAGAACTCATCGCCAAGGCGTTCCCGAAGCAGCGCGACGAAATCGTCATCGCCACCAAGGTCGGCTACGACTTCGTGACGCACGGCGAAGCGCGCGGACGCGGCCAGCGCGAGATTCCGCAGGATTTTTCCCCGGAGGCGATCACGCGTGCGACGGACGCAGCTCTGAAGCGGCTGAAGACGGACCGCATCGACCTGCTGCAGCTCCACAACATCCGGATGGAGCAGATCGCAGATGATGCGCTCTGGACCACGCTCGAGCGGCTCAAGCAAAGCGGGAAAATCCGCTACCACGGGATTGCACTCGGTCCGGCAATCGGTTGGCTCTACGAAGGGGTGAACTGCATCCGCGAACGCAACACCACCAGCGTGCAGCACATCTATAACATGCTGGAACAGCACCCCGGCCGCGCGATGCACGAAGCCGCTGCGGAAGCAGGAAAGGACACGATGTTCCTCATCCGCGTCACGCATTCTTCCGGCATGCTGGAAGGAAAGTACACGCCGGAGACCGTCTTTCCGCCGAACGACCATCGAAATCATCGCCCGCGCAGCTGGCTGCTGAACGGCGTGAAGAAGATCGATCGGCTCCGGTTTCTCGAGAGCATCGATCGCACGATGGGGCAGGCTGCCCTGCAGTGGCTGCTCGCTGACGACCGAGTCGCCTCGACGCTGCCGAACATCTACGAAGAAGCGCAGCTGGTCGAGTTCGCCAAAGCTCCCGAGTGCCCGCCGCTGACGAGCGATGACCTGCGAAAGATCGAGGAGCTTTACGCAGAAAACTTCGGCGTGGAACCGGAGCAGCCGAAGTACAAGGGAACGATGGAACTCGGCGCACCTGCGGAAGCAGCGACCGCCGCTGCGTAGCTCGCATCAGCTTAATCGCCGTCTTCTTCGTACTCGTCGACCGGCTCCGCCACCGGCACGTCTGCGTCCGACTGCGTGGCGCGCTGGCGCTGTCGTTTCCTCCCGTTTTGCGCGGTCTTGTAGACTTCTTTAAAGACCGCCGCCACCATCGGAGCCGCATGGCTGCCGCCGTGCACGTCCGCTCCCACTGCTCCTTCGTAAACAGCCGCGAACGCGTACTGCGGCTGCTTTGACGGCACGAACCCGCTGAACCACGCCGCCGTCCGCTCCTTGTTCTTCGGACCCCACTGCGCGGTGCCGGTTTTGCCCGCCAATTCGACCCCGCTGAGGTTCGCCTGATGTGCGGTGCCTGCTGGAGCGCTCACCACGTCGACCATCGCTTCGCGCATCAGCTCGATGGTTAACTGCGAAGCATCGAGCGTCTTCTTCGCGCGGACTTGGAAGGCGGTGACGATTTCGTTCTCGAGCGTCTGCACGTGCTGCACGAGCCGCGACTGATAGAACGTGCCGCCGTTGCCGACGATCGCCATCGCCTGCGCCATCTGGAGCGGAGTCGTTTCGATATCCCCCTGCCCAATCGACATGTTCGCGACGTCGCCATTCAGGATTCGCCGGCCGTGGACCTTCCGCATGTACTCGTCGGTCGGAATTCGCCCCTCGAGTTCGCCGCGCAACGGAATGCCGCTCTTCGCGCCGAAGCCCATTTTTTGCGACCAGCTGATGATCGGGTCCGCGCCCATCTTGATGCCGACCTGGTAGAACCAGGTGTCGCACGATTCCGTCAGCGCCTGCACGAAGTTGAGCGAGCCGCGATCTACCTTCTTCCAGTTGCGGAACGTGACGTTTCCGACCTGGAGAGCGGGCGGGCAGGAATAGAGGTCTTCCTCGTGGACGGCGCCGCTCTCGAAAGCCGCGATGCCGACCGGAATCTTGAACACAGAGCCCGGAGGGTAGGAAGCGCGGTAGGCGCGCGGCAGCAACGGCACGTTGGGATCGTCCTGCAGCTCCTTGAACTTCTCCGCGGAGATGTTCGGGATGAACGAATTTGGATTGAACATCGGCCATGACGCCATCGCGAGGATGTCGCCCGTGTTCGGCTCGACGATGACCATCGCGCCGCGTTTCGCCTTCGCCTCCAGTGCCTTCTCCGCGAGTTCCTGCAGACGCAAGTCCAGTGTCGTGACGACGGTGTAGCCGGGCACCGGCGGCTTCACGATCTTCTCGGAAGTCTTCCGCCCGTCCTTGTCGAACGTGATCTTGTACTCGCCACGCTGGCCGGTCAGCATGGCATTGAAGGTCTGCTCGAGTCCCTCGCGTCCTTCCGTCTCCGGCCAGAGCACTTCATGATTATCAATAATGCCGTCCGGGTTCCTCCCGGTTCTGCCGGTGTAGCCGATGATGTGACCGGCCGCCCTGCCTTGCGGATAGGTCCGCACATAGACCGGCCGCAGCTGCATGTCGGCCGGGAGTTTCGACTTCAGCTGATCATGTTGCGCGTGAGTCAGATTTTGCGCCACCTCGAACGGGAGGATGCCGCGGTTTCCATAGTGTCGCAGGATCAGCTCGTCAGTGACCTTGATGGACCGCCCAAGCAACTTCTCGGCGGCCCGGATTTTCTCGCGCGCGAAACTCAGCGCCTGCTGGTCGTTGAACTCGAGCGGCGTCGGAAAGCTGAACGCGAGATTGTAGCTCAGCCGGTTCTGGGCGAGCGGCAGGCCGTTGCGGTCGACGATCTGGCCGCGGGGCGCCGGGATGTCGAGGACATAGGCGCGCGCCTGCTTCTGCGTCTCGTAGGTCGGGACGATCTCATCCACCTGCGGACCGGGCGTGGGGCTCGGCGTCTGCTGCGCCAGCGCGTGGGCAACTTGCGCTGCTGCGATCAGGCAGATGAGGGCGGTTTTCTTCACAAGGGCTTAAACAGATAGCAGCGTGGCGAGTTTCGTAAATCGCCGCAGACGCGATAAGCGCGGCCGCGTCATCCCGAGGCTGACGCAGCGCGCCGAAGGGATCTCACGCGGGCTGGTTGGTTTTCGTCGCGACGGTCGTGCACTTCGTCAGCCTGTGCGAGATCCCTCTCCGCTTCGCGGTTCGGGATGACCCACCGGCGGCGCTCGCCGCGAACCGCGTATCAATGCCGCGCGAGGAAGCGATGCACTTCCTCCGCCAGTTTCGGGCCGATGCCTTCCGTGGCGGCGATCTGCTCGACGCTCGCTTTGCGCAGTCGACTGACGGAGCCGAATTTCCGGAGCAGCAGGCTCTTGCGATTCTGACTCACGCCGGGGCAGTCATCGAGAATGCTCTCGCCGATGCGCTTCTTCATCAGGAGTTGATGGTAAGTGTTCGCAAACCGGTGCGCTTCATCTCGAATTCGTTGCAACAGGCGCAGCGAGCCGGAATCGAGCGGCAACTGCAGCGGCAACGCGCGCCCCGGCCGGTAAATCTCTTCATACTCCTTCGCGAGTCCGATAATCGGCAGATCGTGCAATCCGAGCCGCTGCAGCTCCTTGCACGCAGAGGAAAGCTGCCCTTTACCGCCGTCAACAATGATCAGGTCGGGCAACCGAACAGCGACAAACGTCTCGCCGTCATTCCGACCGGAGTGCAGCGCAGCGGAACGGAGTGGAGGAACCCCGTGGCCTGTCGTGCCGACCTCGCTCGCAGCCATGCCGGTCCTTGCGCCACGGGGTCCCTCGACTCCGCTGACGCTCTGCTCGGGATGACTGGAAAGCCGCTCCAGCGCCTCCGCAGGATTCTCTTGCGAGAACTCTGCCGCGTCCGGATTCGCAGCACGCGCCTGCAGTAACACCCGCGAGTATCTGCGCCGCACCACTTCCGCCATGCTCGCGAAGTCATCCTGCCCCGCCACCGTCCGAATCCGATAGCGCCGGTAGTTGTCCTTATCCGGCACGCCGTTGCGGAAGCAGACCATCGAGGCCACCACATGCGTGGTCGAGATATTCGAGATATCGAAGCACTCCATCACGGTCGGCGCATCCGGCAGCTGCAACGCGTCGCGCAGCGATTCGACATCGCTCGCGGGATCGATCGCGCTCGGGAGGCTGTGGCGCGTGAAGCGCCGCATCGGCTTGGTCGTGCGACGCAGGTCTTCCAGCATGTTGCGCAGCTCGGCCGCCTTTTCGAAATCGAGCTTCTCCGCAGCTTTTCGCATCTCGCCTTCCAGCGCGCCGATCAACTCCCGCGATTGCCCTTCCAGAAAGTCACAGGCCTGCGCTACGCGCTCGCGATATTGCTCCGCGGTGGTGTCGCTCAAACGCACGGGCACCTGATAGGTGGACGACTTCAGCTCACGTTCCGTCGGTGAACCGCGACCGAACGTCAGCACGCCAAACTTTTTGCGCATGAAATTCAGCGTCTGCCGCAATGCTCCGGCGTGGGCATACGGGCCGAAGTAACGCGCGCCGTCATCCTTCTTGAAACGCGCCAGACGAAAGCGCGGCCATTCTTCGGTCGGATCGACCTTCACAAGGAGGAAGCGTTTGTCGTCGCGGAACGACACGTTGTAGCGCGGCCGGTATTCCTTGATCAGCTTGCCTTCGAGCAGGAGCGATTCCGGCTCGCTCGCGACGGTGTGAAATTCAAAATCCCACACCGCCTGCAGCAATGCGCGTGTCTTCAAATCCGCCTGCGCCATCTTCGACGGCATAAAGTAGGAGCCGACGCGCTTCCGCAGATCGCGCGCTTTGCCGACGTAGATCACGCGATTGAACCGATCGCGCATCAGATACACACCCGGCTTGTGCGGCACGTCGTGGACGCGTTTCGTCAGGTCGGGTTTCTCTTTCGGCAGGAGGGACGACATCGGCGGGAATCAGCGTCCCGCCGCCGCTCCGGAATTGCAACCTGCGGCAGCGCCTACGCCGGCAACGGCGGTGGCTTTCCAAAGAGCCGGCGCCGCGGCATCGCCGAGTGCACCATCATCAACTCGCTCACGTTTTCGGGCGTGAGCAGGCCGACGAGCCGTTGCATCCGATCTACCACCGGCAACGCGGGGCAATTCGTCTGCTGCATGAGGCGAAACGCTTCATCGAACGGCGTGCCGGTGGTCACCGTCGGAATTCCGCGCCGCATGATGTCGCCGACGCGAATAGCGGGATCATCGCGGCGCAGCGCGGCGATCAGATCATTCCGGATGAGGACGCCCGCGATCGCGCCGCTCGGCTCCACCACCGGGAAGTCGTGCTGTGAAGTTGCCAGCAAAGCGTCGACGGCTTCCAACAACGTCCCGTCGGATGCGAGCGTGCGGAAATCGCGCACCATCGCGCTCGAGACTGGCATTCCGCGCGA
>JACDCC010000149.1 GCA_013694595.1 Chthoniobacterales bacterium | reverse complement strand
CAAAAGCGGTGGCTTTTGTCGATGCGGTTCTGGCCGCATGTGCCGGATTTCGCCGGCGGGTCTTCCTTGCTGTTGTCGATCATGCCAGTAGCGACAACACCCGTCAGCTGTTAGAGGAACATGCGCGATTCACGACTGACTTGAAAGTCATCTGGGCACCTGAGAACCGGGGCGTGGTGGATGCATACGTCCGAGGATATCGCGAAGCGCTGGCGCTGGACCCGGATTGGATTCTGGAGATCGACGCGGGGTTCAGTCATCAACCTTCGGACATTCCGGTGTTAATCGCGAAGATGGAGCAGGGCTACGACTGCGTCTTCGGTAGCCGCTTTTGCGCGGGCGGATCGATCAGCGACAGCTCGCGAAAGCGTTATTGGATCAGCTGGGGCGGAACCGTTCTCACCAACCTGCTGCTCGGCACGAAGCTGCATGACATGACGAGCGGATTTCAGCTCTTCACACGCGAGGCGCTGCAGAAGATCGTCGACCGCGGAATTGAATCCCGCGGCCCATTCTTCCAGACAGAAATGAAGACCTACGCACGCCGGATGAAGGTCACCGAGGTGCCCATCCAATATCGCGCCGCCAGCCACGCTGTCGGCAGCAAACAAATCAAAGACGCCTTTAAGAATCTCTGGCGTTTGGTAGGCATGCGGATAGCCGGACGCGTTTAGCCTGGCGCGAGAAGGCGGCCGCAGCGATTTGTCGCAAGATCGTCGCGGCGAAGCTCGACGGCACGCGCGAGATCGAAGTATGGGGCGACGCGCAGCTTCATGTATATCGATGAGCGCGTGAAAGGGACGCAGATGATCCTCGACAGCGACGTCGTGGAGTCGCTCGACGTAGGCAGCAGCGAGCTCGTTTCCATCAACCAGCTCGTCGACATCGCGGAGGAAGTCGCCGGTATCGAAGTGAAGCGGAATTACAACCTCAGCGCGCCGAAGGGCGTGAACGGCCGCAACAGCGACAACACCTTGAGCAAGAAATGTCTCGATTGGGAGCCATCCATTCGTCTGCGCGACGGTATCGAGCGGACCTACGCCTGGATTTTCGACCAGATGCCTGCGGAACGCACTACGCCGCTGCGCACCGGCCGATCTCAAGGTTCGAGTTCACCCGCCGGATAGCTTCGGTAGAGCCACGACGGGCGCTTCGTGCCGGCTGCTGCTGTGCTGCGGCTACGCGAAAAGAGATACTGCCCGAGATCGCCGCTTCTGTATTCCACCAGCGGGATGATCTGCTCCACCGCATAAAAATTCGCCGCGTCGTTCGCGTGAACGTCGGCTGAGAAAAGCGCTTCGACTTCGAAGCCGGCATACTTCAGCAGCAGCGCGAGCTCGTGTTTGTTGTATTCGCGGTTATGCCGCCCGTAGGGGCCGTAGCCCGAATAGGGATCATAGATATTTCCCCCCGCAATCAATCGGGAGACGTTCTCGAGACGTGCGACATTAGGCGTAGTGAGGATCAAGTGACCGTTTGGTTTAAGCACGCGCTTCAGCTCACGGAGAACGCGGATCGGATCCGCCTGCAGATGCTCCAGCACTTCGCAAAATAAGACGGCATCGAAGGACGCGTCCGGGAACGGAAACGCTGCGTCTTCGATATTGAAGTGGTAAAACTCTGCCCGCTGCGTTTCGCGCGCTCCGGTGACAGGATGCGTGACGGCTAAATCCTGCGCAGCGCGGTCGCCGAAATGCGGACCGAAGTAGTTGGCGAGCGTCTGCTCGAAGCTGGTGAAGTATCTCACCAGCATGGTGGTGAAATATGGATTCGCCCCGAGCTCCAGACACGAACCGCGGAGATCCCGCAGCAGCCCGTAGGTATAAACGAACCGCCGCCAATCCTGCTGCCAATATCCGCTCAGCTCCCCCTTCGGCGCCCCCTCCAGCTCGATCTCGGCGAAAAACGCGGTGATACTCTGCTCCGTCTGCCCTGGCGGCAGAGGCAACGGAGGCCTCAGTGGCAGAATTTCGGCTGCGTCGGAGAGAGGAGGAGCGGCAATCATACGAGACAGCGTGGCGCGGCGGAGCAGATTATCACACCGCCCTCAACGGTCTTCCACAATTTGCATCTCCGACCACCACAAGCCGAGCTGCCGCGCGTCTTCGCTCGCGCCGGCCGCCTTTGGTGAGATTGCGCGCGGAATTCTGAACTCCAGCCGCAACGTTTCCGAGCGCGCGATGATCTCCGCCGGCAGCTTCGCGCGGTAATCAGCTGGCCCGTCGGAGACGTCCCACTGGGCGACCAATTCCCCATTTGCATATACGTCGGTCGGCTGTGATGGAACATCGGGCAACTGTCTCATGGGAGTGACGCGTGCGCGCAGCAACAGCGGCTGGCGCGTGCGTGGAGTCTGCAGCTCGAGCACAGCTGTGTTTCCGTCCGTCCACGTGCCGTCGGGTTCGGATACCGACCACCCTTGCACGCGGTAAGCTTCACTACCCGCCGCCTGTCCGAACCGCACGAGCGTCCCGATGTTGTAGGCTCTTGTTCCGGTGCTCTCGGTTTCGGTCATCACTAATTCCGAGCACAAAACACCGAGCCGGCGGGAATCGGACGATGTGCCAAGCTCGGCCGGCGAGGTCGCTTTCACGACGTGCAAATCGACGATCAGAAGACCGCGCTCCGCCAGTTGCTTCGGGATGACCGCGGTGTAGCCGCCGAGATTGGCGACGGACCAGGTGGCGACCTTTTCGCGGTTCACATACAGCTCCACCGGCTGCTGCGGAAGGTGAGTGTGCGTGTGGCCGAGCAACGTCATCGATAACAACAAGTGGTGTTCGGGCGCCCGCACCCGCACCGTCAGCGACGCGGCCGGCGCATCCGTCCACGTGCCCGATGAATCGGGAGCGGCCCAGCCGGAAGTCCGGAAGCGGGTCGAATCGCCGCCCGCTCGGAAGCTGATCACCTCGCCGTATTGGTAATTGTGCTGAACTGACCCGAGAGGCAGCGCTGGGTCATCGACGCCGCAGCCGGCGACGAGCAATGAAGCGCCCAGATTGAGGAGGGCGAAGCGATGCGACGTTCGTAGCGGCCAGAACCGTCGAAAGGCGCGCAATCTGGCTGGGGTAATCACGTCATCCAATACCCGTTGGCCAGAAGGACGGTGCAGATGGTTAGCAAAGACATTGAGCACGCGAGCACCGGTGTATAGCTCCACGGATAGCGATTTACGAGCAGCGCCAGCACGATGAAAAGTGGAAACACGACGCTCAAATAGCGCGGCACCGCCTCAAGGCTGTTTGAAGAGAGATAGGTGACGATGAGCAGCGCGGCCCAAACGAGGTAACTGCCGCGGAGCCGCAACAAAAGTCCCGCCACCCAAAGCACCGCCGCGGCCGCGAGCGCGCCCAGAAAAAGCGCCCGGTAAAACGGCGTGTAAAGCGCGGCCAGACTGAGCGTCTGGAGCGGCGACACCAGGACACGCCCCCAGTCGGCGCCGGCATGCGAGAAGGCGAGCAAATCCCCACGCTTGGTGTAGCCGAAGAGCATGTAGAGTACGAGGCCGAGCGGGACCAATGCGATCGCCAGGATGCGCGGGTGAACCAAACCACTCAACGGGCGTCGCCAATCCCCACTTTGCCGGAGATGCTCGATGAACAAAGGCACCGCCATCCAGAAGCCAACATGTCGCGTCGCGGCAAGACACATTCCGCAGAGGCCGGCGAGAAGCCATCGTTCCCGGCGAGCCGCATAATACGATGCGATCGCAAGCATGAGAAACGTGGCTTCGGTGTAGGCAGTAGAGAAAAAAAAGCTCACGGGGCTGAACATGAGCAGCGTCACGGCAGTATCCGCGATGCGACGGTCCTGAAATTCCCAGCGCACGAGGCGGTGCAAAAGCAGTCCGGCGCCGAGCAAGCATATGTTTGCCGTCACCACCGCAGCGAGCCGAAAGTCGTGAAACACGAACGACATTGCTTTGACCAGCATTGGGAAAGACGGGAAAAACGCCACCGTCGACATCCAGCCTTCGGCGTGGAAATACCCATGCCGCGCGATGTGGATGTAATAAATGCTGTCCCATTGCGTTAATGCGCCCAGCAGACCGCCCGGCTGCCAGAAGGGCCCCCGCACAACCACCATCTTCGAGAGCAGAATCACGCCCACGATCAGCAGTCGCGAGCTGACGAACATCAGCAGGACGACTTTCGAATCGGCGAAGAAGCGCGCCGCGCCCGAGAACCACCTCGACCACTGAATTTTCGCCACAGGTGCATTCAAGGCCGCACCAATAGGCGTGTGTCGGCGTCGCAGCAAGGTGCAGCGCTCGGGGGCTTGGACCCAAGGTGCCGGCGAGCCGGCGTTTGCAGTCTCAGCTGAGCGCGGCTTACCCTGTGCCTGCCGTGACACCGCTTCCGCCCGACCGCTGCGCACCCGCACCAGCTCCAGAATGCCGGCTCGCCACACGTCTGCAGGGTCGTCTCGTGATCGCGGGACTCCTGCTCCTCCTGCTGTCGATCATCATCAAATCCGCATGGCTCGGGGACGATTTTTACATCGGCGTCCGTTCGTTCGACAACCTCCTCAACGGCTACGGCCTGCGCTGGAATGTGCTCGATCGCGTGCAGGTGTTCACAGATCCACTCTGGTACCTGGTCCTGACACCGTTCTACGCGATCACGGGCGAGGTGTTCATTACCACGATCGTCCTGTCGATCGTGACGTCGCTCGCGGCAATCGGCATCGTCGTCCGCTTTGCTGCGAGTACCTATGCCGCAGCGGCAGCGGCCCTGCTAGTGCTGGTCTCGTCCAAAGCTTTCGTCGATTACACAACCTCCGGGCTCGAAAATTGTCTTAGCTTCCTCCTCGCTGGCTTGTTTTGCGTCGTGCTAGGGCGAACGCCCGTTAGCCGGCGCATGTTACAACAGCTGATCGCACTGGCAGCTCTTACGGGCCTTAATCGGCTCGACCTGATGCTGATGCTGGCGCCCGCGGTCCTATGGGTGACCTGGCTTGTGTTGACGCGGCGCCTGACGACGTGGCGAGCGCTTCTTAGGGGTGCGTTTGTCTGCTCGGCGCCTCTGTGGGTTTGGCTTCTCTTCTCCACAATCTACTTCGGTTTTCCGCTGCCTAACACCTACTATGCGAAGCTGCATACCGGCATCCCCCGAGGTCCCCAGATGGTGCAGGGGATTCTCTACTATATAAACTCGATTAACTTCGATCCGGCTACGCTGCTGGCTATCGGCTTCGCGCTTTTTGCCCTGGTCCTGAGCCGTGAGCAACGCTTCGTAGCGGGCGCGATCGGCGTGATTCTCTACTTGTTATACGTTTTTAAGATAGGCGGAGACTTCATGAGCGGACGCTTCTTCAGCGTGCCTTTGTTGTTCTCGCTTGCTTTACTCGTGCAGTTGCGCCTGCGGCTGCGCACGTGGATCGCAGTGGCCGTATTGTGCGTCACTGCTGGCTTGATGGCGCCCGCGCCGACGCTGCTTTACCACGAGAATGCACCAGTCGCCGGTGAGCAGCTCAAAGATCACCGCGGGATCGCAGATGAGCGGGCAGTTTATTACGGGTCCGTCGGTCTGCTGCCGGTGTTGCGGCACAACAATTCCGAGCCATGGCACGGTTGGGTGGGCGCGGGACGCGAGGCCCGCGGGCGTCGCCCTCAGCTTGTAGTGTTCGGCACACCTGGCATGTATGCCTACTATGCAGGACCGAAGGTTCATGTGATTGATTTCTACGGGCTGAGCGACCCGTTGCTGTCACGTCTTCCGATCATGTCGCCCGAAGGCTGGAGGGTGGGGCATTACGCCCGGGCGATACCAGATGGTTACATCGAGTCTATCCAGACGGGGGAGAATTTGATCAAGGATCGTGCCACCCGCGAGGTGTATCGCGCGATAAAGATCGTCGTGCAGGGACCCATCTGGAGCTGGGCGCGCTTCAAAGAGATCGTCAAACTTAATATCGGGTCGTACGGGCCCTCGATAACCGCGGCTGGCCAATCGGCGCAGGTAAAAGAGCCGCCGCCAGACATCGAAACCTACCCGCGGGACGCCTCAGTGGATCAACCCGCGGCTGTTCCACTCAACGCAACGGTCCGGGCAACTTGGGACCGCGAGTCTGACGGCTTCAGCGAATTTTGGTGGACGGACACTGAGGTGGTGATCGAATTTGCGCTAAGTAGGGTCGACGATCCGGCAAAGCCGATGATCATTCCGGTGCTGCGATATGGACGCGACGTAGGCTTACAGTTCATCGTCAACGGCAGCGAAGCGGAAGCGCATTCGCTTCCCTCGTCCAGCGGGTCAGCGTTCATTCCGATGGTGGTTCGCGGCCCGTGGAACCAGGGGCCGAACAAGGTGATCATCAAGGGATCAGGTGAACCGGTGAAGCCGCCGTCGGACGACCCGCGGAGACTGCTGTTCGCGGTGCGCCGCCCGGCCTGGCAATAGCACCCCAGCGTCCCGCTGTCCTCCTGATACCTCTTGCGATCAGCAGCGTCCTCGGCAAAGGTGTGCGCCTGTTTGGCGTCCGGGTCCCGCATCAGGAGTCGGTGCCGCGGGGAATGCTACGGATGCTCCTGATTGCTCATGTTTAAACCGACCGTTGTTGTTACCTCCATATCGGCCCCAAACCGCGTGCTGCGCGAGATCGCTGACGGAGCAGGCGAAGCGGGTTTCTCGTTCCTCGTCATCGGCGACACGAAAAGCCCGTCCGATTTCAGCCTCGAAGGCTGTGAATTCCAAGGCGTCGCGCAGCAGGAGGAAAGTGGTTTCGCCTTTGCGCGACTTTGCCCTGTCAAACATTACGCCCGAAAAAACATTGGCTACCTGCTGGCGATGCAGCGCGGTGCTCCGCTGATACTCGAAACCGATGATGATAACTTCCCGCGCGAGGCGTTCTGGAATGAGCGCCACGTGGATGTCACGGCCGCGTCGCTCGAAACGGCAGGATGGGTGAACGTCTATCGGTATTTCACGGAGGCGGTGATTTGGCCACGCGGCTTGCCGTTGGACGAAATTCAAACGGCTCCACCCGACTACGAATCTCTGGCGGTCGCGCCGGTGCATTGCCCCATCCAGCAGGGACTCGCGGATGAGAATCCCGACGTGGACGCCATTTACCGGCTCGCATTCCCTCTGCCGCAGAATTTTCGGCAGGACCGGCGCGTGGCACTGGGATCGGGTTCATGGTGCCCATTCAACAGCCAGAATACCGCCTGGTGGCCGGAAGCGTACCCGCTCATGTACCTGCCCGCGCATTGTTCGTTTAGAATGACGGATATCTGGCGCAGTTTTGTCACGCAACGCATCGCGTGGGCAAACGGCTGGAGCATTCTGTTCCACGAGCCGACGGTGTGGCAGGATCGGAACGATCACAGCTTGATGCGTGACTTCGCGGATGAGGTGCCTGGCTACCTCAACAACCGGGCGATCGGCGCGGCGCTTTCCGAGCTGGAGCTGAAACCCGGCGTGGAGCAACTCGGCGCAAACTTGCGGATCTGCTACCACACGTTAGTGGAGCGCGGATGGATTGGCGCAGCCGAGCTCCCGCTGGTCGATGCCTGGCTGGCGGATCTCGCGCAGATCGCGCAGTGACGCGGCGCGGGCCTCGCCACCACGGACGCGACGCACACGCCGATTTTTAGACCCGCACGTGCTGTCGTACCACTGGCATCGCGGGTGAGCAGAGTTGCTCCGCCAGTTGCTCGAGAATCGGGATGAACTTCTCCGGCCCGAAGTCGCTCCTCCGTTTTCGCTGGGCGTCGATCACTCGTTTTCTCAGCTCCGAATCATGCACGAGCTGATGCGCCCTTTTCGCGAGTGCAGCAGGATCGCTTTTGTCCGGGAACAGCTCGCCAGCACCGCCTAAGGTCTCGGGAACAGCAGTGCTGTCGTACGCGAATACCGGCACGTCGAACGACATCGCCTCCACCAGCGGCACGCCGAAACCTTCGTGCTCTGACATCGACCAGAAGAGATCGGCGGTTTGATACGATGCGAGCAGTTGTGCATCTGGAATTAACCCCGGTCGTAGCACGGAATCACCAAGCCGAAGCTCGGCACTCAGCTTGTCGAGATACTCGGCATACGCGTCACCTTCTTCATACGCCCCCACCAGAATCAATCGTGCGTCGGGGTCGAGACGGAGATACTCGGCGAATGCCTTGATCAGGTCGTCCTGCTTTTTGTTCGGCGTGATCCGCCCGACAAACAGCAGATTGGTCCGCCCATCGGAGAGGGCGGCGAGGGTGTCGCGATCGGGTTCAATCTCCCAGCGCCGGTGATCGACGCAGATCGGCAGGACGCCCGCATTGCGAAAACCAGACGCTTGTAGTTCGGCGACGTTGTAGCGCGAAACGCCAAACGCGAGCGGGAAATCCGGTGCCATGGAGCGCAACTCCTCGCGCCCTTTGCGCAGCCTCTCGGTCGCTACTCGCGAGTACGGAGCGTAAAACTCGGCCGGCGTGATGTTGTGATAGATGAGAGCCTTCGGTCCGCGAAATCTCTGTGCGGCCGAGGCGATATCCGTGCCGGTGCTGTGGTGGTAGATGACTGCTTTCGATCCCGCGAACACTTGCTCCGAGAAAACCTCGCACTCGAGAGCGAGCTCGGGGTCATGGTAGCGAGCGAAGATTTTCGACCGATATCCGAGTTGCTGGAGCGTGTTTCGGATTGCAATCGCCTGGTTCGAGATCGCGTCGCCGACGGAGAGGTTCGGCAGACACTGATTGATCTCGGCGACTTCGCCGCTCGACTGCAGCTGTGGCCACCGCTTGCCGGCGCGGCGCAGAGCTGCCTGGTCGGCGTTCACTAGGTCCTGCGCGATTGTCACCAAGCGCCGGGTCACCCGGTGCGGGAGGAATTTCTCCCGCTGCCGCTGCTGTGCGGCGAGGATTGTCCCGCGCAACTCGCGATCGCTCACCATCAGCTTCGCCAGGGCGGCGAGCTCACGCAGGTTGCTCTTATCGGTGAACATGATACCCGCGTCGCCGAGCGTTTCCGGCACCGCCGAGCTGGCGAAGGCGAGCACCGGCACGTCAAACCACATCGACTCGATCAGCGGGACGCAGAAGCCTTCGTGTTCGGACATTGACCAGAAGAGGTGTGCGCTGCGGTAGCACGCAGCGAGCTGCGCTTCCGTGATACTGCCCGGCATGAACACCGAATCGCCGAAGCCGATGAGGTCGCGGATTACATCCAAGAGATGCGCAGCATAGGGGTCGTTCTCTTCTGCTTTGCCGACGATGATCAGCCGCGCCGTCGGATCAAAAGCAAGATACTCCGCAAATGCCGCCACCAGGTCGTCCTGCTTTTTGTTCGGTGAGATGCGGCCGACGAACAGGATGTTTGTTTTCCCATCCTGCAGCCCAACCATCAACTCCGGGTCGGGATCGAAGCTCCACTTCTGCGGATCCACGGCGATCGAGAGAACCGTCGGCTGGTGAAATCCGTCCGCCTGGAGCTCCGCGACGTTGTAGCTGGAATCACCGACAGCCACCTCGAAGTCCGGCGCGAGCTTTGGCAGATCCTCACGCCCAACCCGCAGGACATGCGCGAAGTCCGGCCGGTCGGGGAGGAAGAACTCTGCCGGAGTGATGTTGTGGTAAACGATGCACTTCGGCCCCGTGAACTCGAGCAGGTGCGGCGTGATCTCGCTCCCAATGCTGTGGTGATAGATCGCCGCGTCGGAGGCGTGCAATGTATCCGGCGAAAACACGCGGCACTCGTGCTCGACCCGCGGGTCGATATAGCGAACGTAGATATTCGAGACGAAGCCGAATCCGCGCAGCCGATCGCGGATCCAGATGGCGTGGTTCGAGATCGCGTCGCCGTAGGAAAGATTCGGCAGGAACTGGTTGATCTCGGCGGGAGCGAAGCCCGGTGGCACGTCGTCCGGCGGCCGCACCTCGACTGGCGCGAGTGCTTCTTCGTATCGCTCCATTACCCGATCCCAATCAGCCAGCTCGAGCGCGTAACTCTTCCCGCGGGCGCCGAGTTCAGCCAGCCGACGCTCCGGCGCACGCGCGACCTCTGCGAATAGTGCGGCCCATTCGTCTTCTCCGCCGGCGGTCCACCCGCCGCGCGAGCGCTCCACCGCCACTGCCGTCGCGAGGCAGGCAGAGTGTGCCGCGACCGGCTTGCCGTGCATCCACGCTTCCATCATCACGCGCGAGAAGCTCTCGTTTTGGCTCGGTTGAAACAGAGCAACGCAGTTCGCGAGCAGGTGCTCCTTCTCTGCTTCGGTGACTAACCCAAGATCTTGGGCGGTATCGGCCTGGCCGTTCAGATCTACCTCCCCGTTGCCGGCGAGCAGCAGCCGGAGCGGCGCATTCGGCCGCGCCGCCCGAAAACGTCGAAACGCTTTCAACAGCAGAGGCACGTTCTTGCCCGCGTCCTTCCGGCCGAGATAGAGGACATACGGATCATCCGCAGCCGCCGCGACAGAGCCATTCGCCACTCCGTCGGCGGAACCGGGCGTCTCCACTCCTTCGCCGACGACCATTGATTTCGGGTAAATCGCCGGGCCAAACAGCCGCAGCGCGAGTTCTCGTTCGCCGTCGCTGTTGAAGAGCAATTTCCCGCAGCGGCGAAACGCCTCCGCCACCTGCGGCAAATAGGCGTAGGCCTCATCATGAAGGCATGGCTGAAACGCTGCGCGCTGGCCGACGATGGAGAGGCCATGAAGCACCGGCCCATACAAGTACGGGAGGAACAGCACCCAATCGTAATCCCAGTGGTAGTCGCTCAGGAACAGGAGCAGCTCTGGAGATTTGATTAATTCATCGGCAAAAATCGCGCCGTCTTCGCTCTCGACCGGCGGAATCCCAACCCGCAGCGCCTCCGGCGGCAGGCTGAGCAAATGACCGCAGACGCGATCGAACGCCGCGCGATCGCGCGGAACCACCGGAAAGCGGCGCGTGCTGAACCCTTCCGGCTCGGTCGACATTCCGGCCGGCAGACGATTCGTCGACCAATCGTCCTGGTGGGAGCGGCAACAGGTCGTCAGCACCTCGATTTCGTGCCCGCGCGTCGCGAGCCGCGCAGCGATTTGCCAGGCCTGTTGCTCCGCCCCGCCTTTGAGTTCGCGCCCGAACCACGGGGTAACGATCGCCAGCTTCATCGAGCGGCCGGCTTGCGGCCGATCACCGCGAAGTCCTGCGGCCCGAAGAGCAGATCGTTCAACATTTCCGCGTCATGATCCGCGCCGGTGAACGGCCGCTCGGCTGGCGAGAGATACTCCAGTCGGACCTCTTCGAAACCCTGCGTCTCGAGGATGAAACCTGCGGTCTCGGGGAACACCGGATTCCGATGAGTCGGGTCCACGTTGAAGTAGCAGGCGCCGACCATCAGGTTCTTGCAGTTCGGCGATTCGAAAATCGCAAGCCCGCCCGGTTTCAAGACGCGCCGCGTTTGGCTTGCCAGCTCGATTAAGACCTCGAACGGCAGGTGTTCGATGATGTGAAAGCCGCTCACGCAGCCGAGCGTGTCATCCTTGAGCGAACGGAGATGCTCGATGACGTCCGCATGCGTGACTTTGAGATTTCGCTCCTCGCATTCCGCAATCATCGCGCGGTTCAGATCGATGCCGCTCCCGCGCATGCGGTTTTCCTCCAGAAGTTCCAGCCATTCACCTCGTCCGCAGCCCACATCGAGCACCGGCCGCGCAGCGGTGCCGACTTTCGCGCGCTTGAGGATTGGCAGGTAAAAGCGAACGCGATCCTTGATCTGAGCGCGGGTACCGCGGAAACGATTTTCGAAGCTCAGGTAGAACGGGTCGAGCGCTCCATCGGCCGTCGCGTGCGTCAGGTCCCCACCGGATACGGCAGGGGAGGCGGCGCGTTTCTTCCCTTTCGGCGCGCTGATCGCGTTCAGCAGTAGAGATGCATGCTGAGAGATCTGACCTTTCAGGTAGACGGCGTCGTTCGCCTGCCGCTCTTCGAGCCGGCTGAGCATGCTGCGAACATCGGTCAGGTGTGTCATCTCCGCCTCAACCCGCGCGAGGGTTATTCTGATCCTCTCAAAGTCCTTCAGCTGGTCGGCTGCGCGCTCCGCTTCGTCTTGCAGGTGCCGCAGGTGCTCGCCCGAGCGGTCCGATTGCGCCTGCAAGTTACGCAGATGTTCTGCGTCGCGCTCCAGCCGTTCGCGCACACTTGCGAGATACTCGGTCTCCCGGTCCACCTGCGTTTGCAGGTTCCGGAGATGTTCGGCGGCGCGTTCGTTCTGCTCGGAAATCGCGAGCAGCCGATCGGCGGTGCCCTGCAGGTTGCGGAGATGTTCACCGGTGGCGTCGACTTGCCCTTGGAGGTTGCGCAGGTGCTCGCTCGAGCGCGTCACGTCGCTCCGCAAGGCGCGGAGCTGATCGGTCTGCGATTGTAGAAGCGGCTGCACGCCGCCGAGCCCCGCTTCGGTGCGCACTGTCGCGACGCGTATTTCGGCGAGCCCGGATCTCAGCTCCTCGGTGGCTGAGTCGTGCTCCGACATCCGAGCCCCGAGCTGGTTCGCCCGCTCTTCAACAAGCTGCGCCCGCTCTTCAAGAAGCTGCTCGACACGCTCTTCTAGTCGCTGCTCGGACCCGGCAGCGCTCGCTATCACCGGCGCCGCCGTTTGCATCCAATTCAGGTCAGCGCGGCGATGCTCGATGAGTAACTGCAGCCAATGCGTCTGGTGCTGTGCCGCGGAGTTTAATTCCTGCACCCGCTTGTTCAGCTGCGCGTCGGTTTTGGCGAGCGATCCGACCGTCTCGAGCAAAGCCCGGTTGAATCCGCCCTGTTTCCGGAAAAAGCTGCGAAAAAATTTCGGCACGCCCGAAGGAGCTTCCGTCATCTCCCGCGCCTGTTTGAGGATCTGGTCGATCCGCTCGTTCTTCGCGTCCACTGGCCCTGAAGATTGAAACGGGGGCATCGCCGGTAAGTCGGGCAGCGACGGCAGCTTCACGGGTTGCTCTGCTGGCGTAGAGCGGCGTTGCACCGGTGCACGGGTGTGCGGCGCTGCCGGTTGCGGCGCGCGCGCAACTTCACGCCGCACGCGTTCCATCAGCTGCTGCACGTCGATTTCGGGGTTGCTGCTCTCGATCATGTGTCGTCCTCCGCGGTCACGTTAGATTCACATCATCTGCGCGTCACTGACGAACGCGAGTTCGCGCTCGCCGGCACAAAGCGGAGCGGAAGAAGTGCACCGCGTTGGAATCGAACCAACAACCCGCTGATTAAGAGT
>JACDCC010000114.1 GCA_013694595.1 Chthoniobacterales bacterium | reverse complement strand
CACGCGATCAAAAGCGGTGTGCGGCCCTGCTTCTTCAGGAGCTTGGCGAGCTTCGCCGACGAAGTGGTTTTACCCGCGCCGTTCAGCCCCACCATCAGGATGCGCGCCGGCTTCTCGAGATTCAGCGGAGCTGCGTCCCCTCCGAGGAGCGCCGTCAGCTCGTCGTGAAAAATCTTCACCATTTGCTGCCCAGGCGTGACGCTGCGAACGACTTCTTCGCCCAGCGCCTTCTCCTTCACCCGCCCGATGAAGCTCTTCGCGACCTGAAAGTCGACGTCCGCTTCGAGGAGCGCGAGGCGTACCTGGCGCATCGCGTCGTTGATGTTCGTCTCGCTGATCGAACCATGCCCGCGCAGGTCCTTGAAGATGTCCTGAAGCTTGTCGCCGAGTTGAGAAAACATGAGGAGCGGAGCCGAGACACCTAGCACAGGAACCGAGCGCCTGCCAGCGGCAGCCGGGACCGCTCCTGTGGGGGAACCCTCCCACACCACTGTGCTGCAAAGACGTCGCCGTCCCTGCGAAGCCTACCGCTTTGCCGGCGAGGGCGATGCTCCAGCGGCTGGGGCAGCTGCGCCACCGGCGGCTTCATCGATATTGAAGCTCCAGCTCCCCTGCTGCTTCCGCGCACCTGCACGCGCCTCGATGATCACCGTGGCGCTCTTGTCGCGCAGCTTCTGCGTCAGCTGGTAGGAAATCGTCTTGGTTGCCGGATCATACTGATGCTGCACCAATCCGAGGCCGCTGATGCGCATCTGAAGCGAATCCGGCTCGAATTCGCCGAACGTGGCGAGATTCGCTTTGATCAACGGAGTCGCAGTCTTCACGGTCTCGCCTTCGGCCGGTTGCGGCGAGAGCGTCGCGGTGGTCACCTGCGCGACGGCTGGGCCGGCCCCCGCTGAGGCTCCGCCGAACGCGAGCGCGTCGGTGAAAACCTTCGGCTTGTTCGCTTCCATTAAGTAGCGGCCTAACGAGTCCATCGCCGAACCGAACGTGAGCGGCTGGCCATAGACGGTAAACATCCCCTCGTAGCCGGCGTCCATCACCGCTTTGCGCACGTTCTCGTCGTGCTTGCCGTACGGGACCGCGTACGCATTCACCCGGATGCCGAGTTTCTCCTCCAGCGTTTTCTTCACACCGGCGGTCTCGTTCCGCAGCCATTCCGTGTACTCCTCCGGACTCAGTTTCTTCTTCGCGATCGCATCATACGGTTTCCGCAGGTCCTGGTGCGTGACCGAGTGCGCCTGAATATCGACGCCAGCATCGCGCATTTCCGCGAGCTGGTCCCACGTCATCATGCCACCACCGGCGAAGTGTCCGCCGGGCCGCAGACCTTCCGTGTAAACGAACATCGTGAACGGGAACTCGTACTTCTTCAGGATCGGCCATGCGACGGTGTATTGCGTGATCCAGCCGTCATCGAGCGTGATCACTGCCGACTTCGGCGGGATGCTTTTTTCGCCTCGCTTCCACGCAAGGAAATCCTGCATGCCGATCACCGGGATGTTCTTGTCTTTCAGCTCCTTCATCTGCTCCTCGAACATCTGAGGAGTGATCTCGGTGTCGGGCCGGCGAACTTTATCGACGAATCGGTGGTAGCCGTAGACGACCACCTGGGCTGATTGGTCGACCGTCGGCTTTGCCGGAGTCGGAACGGGCGTGGCAGTCGCCGCCTGAGCGGGCGCGGGTGACGGGCTCCCTTTGTCCGCCTTCGCGAGAGGATTCGGCAACTTCTTGCAACCCGCGAATCCGAAGGCGAACGCCACCGCCACCACTGCAAAATGTCTCCCGATCATATTGCGTAAGGCCTTAGTTCTGACGCGCGAAAACACAAGCGCTTTTTGCGCCGCAACATGTGCAGCTGAGCAGCACGCGCAGCAGTTTGCGGTGTCGAAAAGCCGCGCGAAACCGGTCGATCAAATCAGCGTGCGCGGCTGTTTCGCCAGCTCATTCAGCAGGCAGCTGCGCGCTGCCACAGCTCCAGCATTGCGAGAGCTCCTTCGGTACCTCTTCACCGCACTTAGGGCAAATCCAATCGGCAGCATTGCCAGAGGCTGAATGTTTGTAGCTGTCCAGCAACCGCAGAGCCTGTTCGTGGTCCGAGTCGTTCACGATCCAGAGCTCTGGGAACACCTCCGCGAACGGGATCTCCCCCATCAGCGACGACTGGTTCAGATTTTTGACGAACGTCTGAATCCCGTCGCTCTCGAGCATTGATTGATAATGCCCGACGCGCATCGAGTCGCTGCTCTCGAAGATCTTCCGCATCGTCAGAAATCCGGAGCGACCACGCTGGTAGGTCGAGCCTTCCCCCGAGACGCCTAACGGAAGAGCGGATTCTCCCAGAAGGAGGACCGTCCGAGGCTGGTCGTCTTGCGCTCGGCCGGCGCGTCGGGCAGCACCTCGATGCTCACCGGCGCGAGGCCGCGCTTCGTGAGGCCGATCTCGGCGGCGGCAGCCACGCTCAGATCGATGACGCGGCCCTTTGTGTATGGCCCGCGATTATTGATCCGCACCACGGTGGAGCGACCGCCTGCCCGTTCCGTGACACGCACCCAGGTGCCGAACGGCAGGCTCTTGTGCGCTGCTGTCCGATCCGTGCTGCGGTAGTATTCGCCGTTGGCGGTTTTCCCGCCGATGAACCCACTGCCGTACCACGAAGCAATTCCGGTCTGCGGGGTGCTTACCGTCGTAGTCGTTGTCGTGGTCGTGCGGGTAACCACTTGAACGGGCGCGGAAGCTTTCGCCGGGCGCGGCTGCGACGAAACCGCCGGCAGCGCGCTCGCTACGAGAATGATGAGAGTAAAAATCGTCTTCATGAGTCGTTGAAGGGGCGCATCTTAGGGGTCTCTCCGGATTCCGCAAGGTGGAAGTGTAACGGGCACCGCCGAGGGTAGTGTTCGCGCACTGTCATCGCCCTCACCTTAATCCTCTCCCTCAGGGAGAGGAGGACATAGGCCGCGGGGCTCTTGGGAATCAGGGTGGGAGGCCGCCTGCGCAGCGCCAGGTGAGGGGCAACTGACAATCAACAAACACTTCCGCCGACGAGTCCGAGCACTGCCGCCGGTCAAAACCGCCTCTTCCGTCGCGTAATTTCCCTGCGGCGCGTGCGGGGAAACTGCTGGTGTCGCGGGCCGTTTGTCGTATCAATCCGCATGTTTCGCGGTCTTGATCGAATTTTGCTCGCCGCCCTCTGTGCGGCGCTTGCGAGCTGCGCCACGCCGGGGGGCGCTCGGAAGGACACCAGTCGCACGTTCAACCTCGTGGTGGTCGATGCCGGACACGGCGGGAAAGATCGCGGCGCCTTCCGTCGCTACGGGCCGCCGGAGAAAGTCGCCGCCCTCGATGTCGCGCAGAGGTTAAACAGGAAGCTGCGGGAGTCGCAGTTCAAAACCGTGATGACGCGAAACTCGGACGTCTTCATTCCCCTCGATCAACGGGTCGCGATCGGCAACCGCCGGGCGAATTCCATCTTCGTCAGCGTCCACTTCAACGATTCGCCGCGACGCGGCATTCAGGGATTCGAAACCTACTACGCGTCGCCTTACGCGCGCAGGCTCGCGCAGACCATCCAGCGCAAGTTGATGACGTTGCCAGGCGCCCGGAATCGTGGCGTTCACACTGCGAATTTCCGTGTCGTCCGCAATGCGATCTACCCATCTGTTCTGGTGGAGTGCGGCTTCCTCAGCAATCCCACGGAAGGTGGCCGCGCCCGACGCGAGGCCTATCGGGAAGCGCTCGCCGACAAGATCGCCGAAGCGATCGTGGAGACACGGTATGGCCTCGGCGTCTACAACGCGCCACCGCGGATCGAGCCGCCGATCAGCGACACGCTCGGCGGTGCACCTGGTCCGTAGTCGGCTGCGCGGCACTGCTGTTGGCACTCTGCGCATCCCGCGGGAGAGTTGGCTCCCGTGAGCACCATTTCGATCACCGAGAAGCTGCTGCTCAAAGCCGGCGGCTGGAACGCGATGAAGCCGGCTCGCGAACTGCACAAGGCAGGACGCGTTTCGGAGGCGGACTACAAGCCGCCGCTCCTCGTCGGCATGGTGCAGGAAGGCGGGCGGAATTATCGCTCAGGTCTGCGGATCAAGAGCGGCATCGATGTCGAGAATCTCTGCACGTGCTGGGAATCGCGCTCCAGCGGGAAAATCTGTCCGCACTCTCTGGCTGTGGGCCTGGCATATTTGTCGCCGCCGCCTCTGCCCACTCCGGCCTTGTCGACGCCCACCACAGCCGTAGCCCCTACACCCGCGGGTCCGGAATTCGTTCTGCTCGGCACTGCAGACGCGAAGGCGAGCAAGCTGCACCTCATCCTGCCGCCGAGCTTCGCGGCCGCCTGGCAGAAAGGGCAGATCATGATCGTGGTCGAAACGGAATCAGCGGCGACTCGCTCGCTCCTTTCTGCGCTGCCGAAGCACACGACGTTTGCGAGCGATGAAGCGGACCTCGCGCTCGTTGAAGGGCTGCGCGCGTTTCCGCAGATCTTCGCGAGCGGAATGGCGTCGGCGTCGCGAGATGAATTCCTGCGGCTCTTGCCGGCGTTGCAGAATCATCCGCGCGTCACATTCGGCAAGGCGGCGCAGGCCACGATCTCGGCTGCGGCTGTTCGTCCGGAGTTGCTGATCGAGCAGCGGGCGAACGGCGCGCTCGCAGTCGAGGCCAACCTTCCATCGAACTCGCTGCTGCTGTGGAATGCGACCGACGCATGGCTGCTGCGCAACGGCGAGTTTGTCCGCTCCGGCGAATCGCTGCCGTCTGGCGCGGCCCATTTGCTCGACCGCCCACTAACGCTGGACGGAGATCGCGCGCTGCGCTTCCTCGCGTTTGATCTGCCGCGGCTGCGCGAAGCGTTTGATGTGACCGAGGTCGACGGCGTTCACCTGCCGGAAGTCGTCACTGCTACTCCGACGTTCGAGCTGCGGCTCGCCGGAACGCTCAACAGTGTCACCGGCGAATTGCTCTGCACGTACGGCGATCGTCCGCCGCTCAAGCCGGCCACAAACGAACAGGACGAGTTCGTGTATCGCGATCCGAAGCAGAACAATCAGCTCTCGATGCGCAACATTGCCGCCGAACGCGCAGCCGTTGCGCGCCTCGAAGCGATCGGTTTTGCGCGCACAGACGCGGGTGGATTCGTGCTGCACGGCCAACCGCAGGTGGTGCGCTTCTTCGCCGTAGATTACCCGAAGCTGCAGCGCGACTGGAAGGTTTCCATCACCGCGCAGGTGCAGAAATGGACCAGTGAGATCGATCGCGTCACTCCGAAGCTCGAGATCGTCGGATCGGGTCAGGATTGGTTCGAGGTGCGTTACTCGCTCACCACGCCCGGCGGACAGGAGTTCTCGAACGCTGACATCCAGCGGTTGCTGCGATCCGGTCAATCACAGACGCGATTGAAGAACGGTCGCCTGGCTGTGATCGACACTGCGGGGCTGGAGGATTTCGAACAGGTGATCCGCGATTGCGATCCGACTCAAACGCAGCCCGGCTTGTATCGCATCAGCCGCGCGCACGCTTCGTATATGGAAGCGACAGCGCACGAGCTCGGCTCGTCGATCGCCGATCGGCGTGAGGCGCTGAAGACGTTCATCATTGACGCGCCGGCGCCGATCGACGCTGCAAAGCGGAATCTCGGCGCACTGGCGAAGACATTGCGCGAGTATCAGATCGCTGGCTTCGAATGGCTGACGCGCCTCGCGGCTAACAACCTCGGCGGCATTCTTGCGGACGAGATGGGGCTGGGAAAAACGGTGCAGACGCTCGCGTTTCTGCGCGCGCACAACGGGAACGGTCCGGCGCTGATCGTATGTCCGACGTCGCTGGTGACGAACTGGGAGAGCGAAGCGCGCAAGTTCACGCCTGAATTCAGGATCGTGCTGCTGCACGGCACGGATCGCAGTTCGTGCTTCGCGGAGATACCGGCCGCCGACATGGTGATCACGAGCTACGCGTTGCTGCGCCGGGACATCGACGAGCTCCGGCGGCTCGAGTTTTCGGCGGTTGTGCTCGACGAAGCGCAGCACATTAAAAATCCGGAGACGCAAAACGCGCAGGCGGCTTATGCGTTGCGCGGGCGGCATCGGTTCGTGCTCACCGGCACCCCGATGGAGAACTCGGTGCGCGATCTCTGGTCGATCATGAACTTCGTGATGCCCGGCTATCTCGGCAGCCGGGCGGATTTTCGGGAGCGGTACGAGCAGCCGTTGACGCGCGGACCGGCGCCGGAAATTCAGCGGCGGCTTTCACGGCGTTTGCAGCCGTTTCTGCTTCGGCGTCGGAAGCGCGACGTGGCGAGAGACCTGCCGGAGAAGATCGAACAGGTGGTGCCGTGCGACCTAACGAGTGCTCAGCGCAGCGCCTACGATGGATTGCTCCGGGAAATCCAGCAGGGCCTCGGCACGAGAGCGAAGGGCGCGAATGCTGGCGCGGTGCGGATGCAAATGCTCACCGGTTTGTTGCGCTTGCGTCAGGTCTGCTGTGATCTGCGGCTTGTCGGGCTCGAGCGGCCGGAGGACGACAGCTCGGCGAAGCTCGATCTCCTGACCGAGTTGCTCGAGGAGGCGATTGATGGCGAGCATCGCGTGCTCGTTTTCAGCCAATTCGTGTCGATGCTGCGGATCGTGCGGGAGCGACTGGAGAAGCTCGCCGTGCCGTTCTGCTACCTCGATGGAGGGACGAAAGATCGGCAGGACGTGGTGAACCGCTTTCAAGGTGACGCAGCGATTCCGGTGTTCCTCATCAGCCTGAAAGCTGGCGGTGTCGGCTTAAACCTTTCCGCAGCAGACACTGTGATCCACTTCGATCCCTGGTGGAACCCGGCGGTCGAAGCGCAGGCGACGGATCGTGCGCACCGCATCGGCCAGACGCGCGTCGTCACGGCTTACAAGCTGATCGCACGCGACACCGTGGAAGAGAAGATCCTGCGGTTGCAGGACAAAAAGCGCGCCGCCATCGACGCGGCAATCGACAGCGAGGAGCCGCTGATGAGCGGCCTTTCCGCGGAGGAGCTGGAGGAGCTGCTCTCGTAGGCGGGGGCGATCTCGGCTCGGCGTGCGTTCAAGATGACACATCGACGCATCATGATGCGTCAATTTGTTCCTTGCTGCCTCTGCTGTTAGGACCTTAGTTAGGCGCAGCGATGTCGGCCCAGATTCTCCACCCGTTTGAAGCTCTGATGCAGCAGCGCATCGTCGTGCTCGACGGCGCGATGGGCACGATGGTGCAGCGCTACAAATTGGGCGAAGCGGAGTTCCGCGGCAGCCGGTATCGCGACTGGCGGGGCAAAGACTTGAAGGGCAGCAACGAAGTCCTGCTGCTGACGAAGCCCGAAGTGATCGAAGAGATCCACGCGCAGTATTTCGCGGCCGGCGCGGATTTGATCGAAACGAACACCTTCAGCGCGACGACGATCGGGCTGCACGATTTCCTTTTCCAGGAAGAGCCGCCGAACGGGCGCAAGGATCCGGAGTTCTTCCAGCGCGTCGTTGACGATGCCGACCTGCGCGCGCTGGCGCACGAGATGAATGTGGTGGCGGCGCAAATCGCGCGGCGGGCTGCTGATCGAACTGCGAATGAGGATGGCGCCCGGCGGTTCGTGGCGGGCTCCCTCGGTCCGATGCCAGTCACCGCATCGCTCTCGCCGGACGTGAACGATCCGAGCTTTCGCGCCGTCACGTTCGACCAGATCCGACAATCCTATGCGGACCAGGTGCTGGGGCTGCTGGAAGGCGGCGTCGATCTGCTGCTGGTCGAAACTGTTTTCGACACGCTGAATGCAAAGGCAGCGCTATTCGCGATCGCAGATTCGTTTGAGAAGATCGGCCGCCGCGTGCCGCTGATGGTTTCAGGAACCGTGACCGATCTCTCTGGCCGCATGCTCAGCGGGCAGACGGTGGAAGCGTTCCTCATCTCGGTCGCGCACGCGAAGCCCCTCGTCGTCGGCTTGAACTGCGCGCTGGGGCCAAAGGAAATGCGGCCTTACATCGAGGAGCTGGCGCACACCGCGCCGAGCTACACGAGTTCGTATCCGAACGCCGGCCTGCCCGATCCCCTCTCCGCGACCGGATTCCCGGAAACGCCGGAAAGCCTCGCGCCGCAGCTGCGCGAATGGGCGGAAGCGGGCTGGCTAAACGTGGTGGGCGGCTGCTGTGGTACGACTCCGGATCACATTCGCCACATCGCGAACGTCGTGCGCGATTGTCCGGCGCGCGTCCTTCCCACCGTCATTCCGAGCGAAGCCGAGGAATCCCGCGGCGCCACCCCAGCGCTACTGCACCGGGATTCCTCCACGCCGCTACGCTCCGGTCGGAATGACGGCATGTTGCACCTCTCCGGGCTGGAGCCGCTCAACGTCACGCCGGAGATGGGCTTCGTGATTGTCGGCGAGCGGACGAACATCACCGGCTCGCCGCGCTTCTCGAAGCTCATCCTGGGCGGCGACTTCGATGGAGCAGTGGCGGTCGCGCGCCAACAAGTAAAAAACGGCGCCAACATTCTCGACGTCAACATGGACGAGGGAATGATCGATTCCGAGGCCGCCATGACGCGTTTTCTGAACCTGATCGGGAGCGAGCCGGAGATCTCCCGGATTCCGTTCATGATCGACAGCTCGAAGTGGAGCGTGATCGAGGCCGGCCTGCGGTGTGTGCAGGGCAAAGCGGTCGTAAACTCGATCAGTCTCAAGAACGGCGAGGAGGAATTCCTCCGCCAGGCAGCACTCGTTAGGCGCTACGGCGCGGCGACGATCGTGATGGCGTTCGATGAACAGGGACAGGCCGATAATCTGGAACGGCGCATTGAGATTTGTGCGCGTGCCTACAAGCTGCTGACCGAATCGGCGGGGCTCCAGGCGAGCGACATCATTTTCGACACGAACGTTCTGACAGTTGCGACCGGCCTCGAGGAGCATCGGAACTACGGGGTCGACTTCATCGAGTCGGTCCGCTGGATCAAGGGGAACCTGCCGGGCGCGCGGACGAGTGGCGGGATCAGCAACATCTCCTTCTCCTTCCGCGGGAACAATCCGGTACGCGAGGCGATGCACGCCGCGTTTCTTTATCATGCGATCGCAGCGGGATTGGACATGGCGATCGTGAATGCCGGCCAGCTCGCCGTTTACCAGGAGATCGAGCCGGAGCTGCTGGTGCGCGTCGAAGACGTGCTGCTGAATCGGCGCGATGACGCGACGGAGCGGCTGGTCGACTTCGCCGAAAGCGTCAAGGCCAAGGACAAGGCGCCGGTCGAAAAGGAGGCGTGGCGCAGCGGCTCGGTAGAGGAGCGGCTCTCACACGCGCTCGTCAAAGGCATAGTTGATTTCATCGATGCCGACACGGAGGAAGCGCGGCGTCAGAGCAATCGCCCGCTCGATGTCATCGAAGGTCCGTTGATGGCCGGCATGAGTGTCGTCGGCGACCTGTTCGGGGCTGGGAAAATGTTCCTCCCGCAGGTGGTGAAAAGCGCGCGCGTGATGAAGAAAGCGGTCGCGCATCTGCTGCCCTTTATGGAGGCGGAGAAAGCCGCGACGCTCGCCGCCGGCGGCGAAGTGCGCACGCAAGGCAAGGTGCTCATGGCGACGGTGAAAGGCGACGTGCACGACATCGGCAAGAACATCGTTGCGGTGGTGCTCCAGTGTAATAACTATGAGGTGGTCAACCTCGGCGTGATGGTGCCGTGGAAGAAGATTTCAGACGTTGCACGCGAGACCCACGCCGACATCATCGGACTCTCCGGTCTCATCACGCCTTCGCTCGAAGAGATGGCGCACAACGCGCGCGACATGCAGCGCGAGGGTTACAC
>JACDCC010000109.1 GCA_013694595.1 Chthoniobacterales bacterium | reverse complement strand
TGACCCGCTGCACGCGCGCGGGATCGTCGCCGCGCAGCCAATCCCACACCTGCCGCGGCACGATCTGCCACGGCATCCCGAATTTATCCTTCAGCCAACCGCACTGGATCTGCTCGCCCCCATCCGCCGCCGGCCTCTCCCGATAGTGATCGATCTCCTCCTGCGACTCGCAGTTCACCACCAGCGACACGGCGTTGGTAAAGGGGAAGCCGGGCCCGCCATTGAGCGCCACGAACTGCTGCCCCTGCAGCTCGAACGCGATCGTCATCACCGTGCCCGCCGGCCGGGGCGGACCATGGGTCAAGGATCTGCGCTCTTCGGGTCCCTGCGATCACAGCGTCCGCGATGCACTTCGCACAAGACGCAGCTACACACGATGGCGCCAGCGACGATCGTGCTGCGCACCATGTAAGACCGCGTGGACGTACAGAGTTTCGCCAACAACCGAAAAGAAGACGCGATACGGGAACCGATCCGTCAGAACGCGACGGATTTCGTCTTGCGCACGAACGACTCTGAAAAGCGTGGGATTTGCGGCTGCGCGATTGGCCGCAGCAAGAATTTCGTCGATCAGTTGTTCACCGAGGCGCGGTTGCCGCTGTTCGTACCAAGCCGCGGGCTTTGATGACATCTCCGACCGCGTCTGGCCGGAAGACAATGGTCATCGCGGCCTCAATCGCTGCATCACTTCCGCTTTCAGCGACTCAGCCGGAATTCCACCTCCCGAACCAGGGCGGAACTCCTTGAGCCGAGCATCTAGAATTGCGATTTCCTCGGGCGTGAGTTCCTCGTCCGCTTCCATTGCCTGACGAATCACCAGTTGCCGTTCAGCGAAGGAAAGTGTCGGAATAGCGGCAAGCATTTCGTTCAGGCTCATTTGCGTTCTCTCCCCGCCGTCATGTTAGCCCCCGTCCTCTGTGGCTTCAATAGCTGTGCGCTGGCAAAATCGCTCGGTCCAGCGTCCTGCTTTCCCGACTCGTCATCCATGATTTGCGCGGCGAACAAGCGGATTGATTTCTTCCGGTGTCTTGGACGGGCCCCGGTCGTTTGCGGACGGGGCGGAGGCGATAAACTCGGGTTGTGAGCTGGGTGTCGGTGATTTCGAGGGCGTGCAGTGACAATGCTCAAGCGCCACGCCGATGCTGAGATGAGGCATCGTAAGCCGGTTACGATGGCTGGCAGGCGCCACGGGTGAAGTGTTTCTGGAAGTTGTGTGCGGGTGCGTTGCGTCGGCATTCAGGGACGTGCCGCGCGCGATCCAAGATCACGTATCGTAAGCGGCTTACGATGCATGCGGAGCGCGCCTGTTGAGGGGGCGGCGGTATCGTTCTGGGCTGGGCGCGGGAGATTTCAGCGTCGCGAACTGCTGGCCCTGCAGCTCGAACGCGATCGTCATCACCTTGCCCGCCGGCTGCGGCCCATTCTCCGGGTAGTGTGTCGTGGCGATGATCTTTCCGTCCTTGAAGACGGAGAGATAAAACGCGACCGCCTCCTCCGCCTGCCCATCAAACCAAAGAAACGGCGTTATTTTTTGCATCGTGGGGCAATCATGAACGCCGGGCGCGGCTCAGGTAATCGCTGGCCGCGACGCTCTGCGCCATCACGAGTCCCGTCGCTGGCGAGGCTGGCGTCACATCCATCTGCGTGTTTCCCGGCGATCTACATCTACTCAGGGCGAATGAGGTCCGCAGCCCTGCACTTCAACCCGGGAACTTTGGTGAGCGTCTTGTCGTTCGTCCAAAGCTCAACATTCAATTCCATTGCGGTCGCGCAGACCACCGCGTCGGGAAGTTTGACGTTGTGTCGTTTGCGAAGTGCAACGGCCCGCGTGCGAATAGATGCGGTGAGTTCGCAAACGGTGAGCTGCTGAAGAAATTCGCGCACTCGTTGTTCTTCTTGGGCGGTGAGTGACGGCCACGCGAGCAGCTCCATTTCTGTGATGACGGAGATCGCGTAATCTCCCGCTGGAAGTGGCGTGGCCAAGCGGCCGCCGAGTAGATAAAGCGCAACGTTCGTGTCGAGCAAGCCGGTCATGCCCACTCGCCACGCACGCGCTGCTGCCAAACGAGCGGGTCTTTGGGCAGGCGGACCGTCCCGGCGAACTCGCGCAGGTCGGTCGGAGTGCGTTTGGTCGCGCCGCCATTAACCCGAGCGGCCAGGAACTCGAGCAGCTTCTTCTTCTGGTCGAGAGGCAGTGCGTCAGCGGCAGCTTCGATTTCGACAAGCGTGCTCACGTGTAGATACTATCACTCGGACCGAACTGCGCGAAGAAAAGTTCGTTTCCGGCATTCATGGCCGGGGCGAAAGCTCTCCCGCGCCTCGAAGGTGCAACTGCCGTATACGTGGGTCACGTATAGCAACGGCTGCCAGTTAGCTCTTATTCGCCGCGCGTTCCAGCGCGGCGAGGTCGAGCTTCTCCATCTGCCAGAGCGCGGCCGTGACCCGCTGCACGCGCGCGGGATCGTCGCCGCGCAGCCAATCCCACACCTGCCGCGGCACGATCTGCCACGGCATCCCGAATTTATCCTTCAGCCAACCGCACTGGATCTGCTCGCCCCCATCCGC
>JACDCC010000083.1 GCA_013694595.1 Chthoniobacterales bacterium | reverse complement strand
AAGATCCCGAACGTGCCGATGAACGTCCAGATATCGACCCACGTCGGATAGAACATCCCCCACGACGATGGCAGATAGTCGCGGTGCAGACCGCCAACGATGATGATGAAACGCTCGAACCACATGCCGGCGTTCACACACATGCAAACGAAGTAGACGACGTAGATGTTGAAGCGGAAGCGCTTGAACCAGAACAGATGCGGCGAGACGGCGTTGCAGAACAACATACCAACCCACCAGTACCACCAGTATGGTCCGAAGATGCGGCTCCAGAACGTGTAGCGCTCGAATTGATTGCCGCTATACCAGGCCACGAAGAACTCCATGGCGTAGGCGTAGCTCACGATCATGCCCGTCAGCAGGATGATCTTCGCCATCTTATCGATGTGCTGCGGCGAGATCACGTCGTGCAGCTTGAAAATCGCGCGCGCGGGAATCAGCAGCGTCAGCACCATCGCGAATCCCCCGAAGATGGCTCCGGCGACGAAATAAGGCGGGAAGATCGTCGTGTGCCACCCTGGGATCACAGACGTAGCGAAGTCGAAGGAGACCACGCTGTGCACGGAAAGCACGAGTGGCGTCGACAGGCCGGCGAGCAGCAGGTACGCCATCTCGTAGTGACGCCAGTTGCGGTTCGATCCGCGCCAGCCGAGCGCGAAAATGCCGTAGAGGAGCTTCTTAATCTTGGTGCTAGCGCGATCGCGCAACGTCGCCAGATCCGGAATCAAGCCGGTGTACCAAAACAGCACCGAGACCGAGAAGTAGGTGGAAACCGCGAACACGTCCCACAGCAGCGGACTCCGGAAGTTCGGCCAGATGCCCATGTTGTTCGGCACCGGCGCCAGAAACCACGCCATCCAAACGCGACCGACGTGCACCCCTGGAAAGATCGCGGCGCAAATCACCGCGAACAGCGTCATCGCTTCCGCCGCGCGGTTGATCGACGTGCGCCATTTCTGACGCAGCAAAAACAAGATCGCGGAAATCAGCGTTCCGGCGTGGCCGATACCGATCCAGAACACGAAGTTCGTGATATCCCACGCCCAGCCGACCGGGTGGTTCAGACCCCACACGCCGACGCCGGTCGCGATTTGGTAGCCGAGACAGAAGAGGCCGATCGCCGCCACCAGCGCAGAAACCGCGAACGACACCCACCACCAGCGCGGCGTCGGGCCTTCAATGACGCCGGCAATGCGCTCGGTGATCCAGTTGAAGTTCCGCTTGTTCAGCACCAGCGGAACACGCGCGAGCCTTGATTCAACGGTTGCGGAAGCTTCCGCCGCCAACACTTCAGGCACTGTGGTTGTTGCGCCGTTCGCCATCAGTGGTCTTTCCTGGCGTCGCCTTCTTTTAACCCATGGCCATCGTCTTTCCGCTCGGCGGGATTCAACGTGCCAGCGTTATGCTGCTCGTGATCGTGATGCGCCTTGTCTTCGTGGTGCCCTTCGGCATCTCCGGGGCTCGCGATTCCAATCCGCACCGCGTCCGGCATCTTCGGGTTGGGGTTACGGATGCGGGCGAGATAACTGGTCCGCGTCCGCACGTTCAAATATTCGAGGAGCCGATAATTCCGCTCCTGCGCCTTTACCTTTGAGACGCGGCTTTCCGGATCGGCGATGTCACCGAAGACGATCGCTTCCGTGGGGCAGGCTTGAGCGCACGCGGTCGTGAACGAGTCGCGCGGAATTCGTGTCTCCGCTGACGCGCCGGCTTTTACTTGTGCGGCGATTTTCGCCTCCTGGATTCGCTGCACGCAGAACGTGCACTTCTCCATCACGCCGCGCATGCGGACGGTGACGTTCGGGTTCTTCTGGAGCTTGATCGTGTCCGGCGTTCCCTTCTCCGTCAGCGGCCCGAGATATTCCTGATAGACGTTCAGGAGCCCACCGACCTTCTTCTTGCCAACAGGGCGCTGGTTGTAATCGAAGTAGTTGAACCGCCGCACCTTGAATGGGCAGTTGTTCGCGCAATACCGCGTGCCGATGCAGCGGTTATAAGCCAT
>JACDCC010000073.1 GCA_013694595.1 Chthoniobacterales bacterium | reverse complement strand
GCCTTGATCGTGATCCCGCGCTCGCGCTCGAGGTCCATCGAATCGAGCAGCTGATCCTGCTGGTCGCGCTTCTGGATCGTGCCCGTCCGGTCGAGCAGACGATCCGACAAGGTGGTCTTGCCGTGGTCGATGTGCGCGATGATGCAGAAGTTGCGAGTGAGCTCGATCGACATGAAGCGCTGCACTATGCGGGCGTGCCCTAGGCTGGTCAATGCAGCCCCCGGCCATCGAACGGAGTTGTCGATCGCAAACGCCGCTGATATCCGTTGCTCGCATGCCGCGACTAATGATTGCTTCCTCGATTGGCCCCATCGCGCATGAGCTGAGTGAAGAGCTGGTAACACTCGGCCGCTCACCCGAGAACATGATCCAGCTCGACGACCCTTCAGTCTCGGGTAAACACGCGCAGCTGCAGCTGGTGGGCGACGACGTGCAGCTGACGGATCTTGGCTCGACGAACGGCACAACGGTGAATGACGCCGCCATCACCGCTGCGCTGCTCCGCGCCGGCGACCGTGTCCGCTTCGGGAAGGTCGAGGCCTGTTTTGAGTGCGAAGTCGCCGGAGATGCGCAGCCGCTGCCGGCGATGGAAGAAGTGGAAGCGAATACGGCCGCGGTGAGCGCCCGGCCCGCCGATTTCTCGAACGCGTCGCCGTTTCCGCGTCGCACAACGGAGAAAGATCCAGGCCGGACGGCGTTGTTTGCCGCAGCGGTTGTTGCGATTCTCGCGTTCATCGGCAGCATGCTCGCGCTCGCGCAGATGCATGCGCCGATGCCGTAACGCTACAGGAACTTTGCCCGCAGCTCCTCCGCCGTCACGCCGCTCCCTCGCAACGCACGCAGGCTCAGGGCAGCATCGCGTTTGGCGAGCCGGCGCCCTGTCGCATCCTTCAGCAAGGCGGTGTGGAAGAATGCCGGCGCCGCGACCTGCAGCGCGCGGTAGAGCAGCAGTTGCCGAAAGGTGGAGACCAGCAAATCCGCGCCGCGCACCACTTCGGTGATGCGCATCGTGGCGTCATCCACGACCACGGCTAGTTGATATGAGGGCACATCATCTCGCCGCCACACCAGAAAGTCGCCGAACTGCTGACCCGCAACGGCTGATTGCCTCCCGAGGCGCCCGTCGAGGAAGTGCAGAGTCTCGCCATCCGGCACGCGGAAACGCCAGTTCACGCCCGCGGGAGCCTCGGCTGCCGCAATTTCGCCCGCCTCCATTCGGCACGTGCCGGGATAAACCGGCTCGTTGCCTTCGCCGTGCGGAGCGCCCGCTGAGGCAAGCACGTCGCGGCGCGAGCAGCGACACGGATAGATTAACCGAGCGGCGCGCAACTTCTGCCAGGCCCCGAGATAGGCCAGGCGCCGCTCGCTTTGCACATACGGCTCGAACTCACCTCCCAAATCCGGGCCTTCATCCCACTCCAGCCCGAACCACCGCAGATCTTCCGCGATCGCCTCGCGGAACTCCGGCCGGCAGCGTGCTGGATCGAGATCTTCGATGCGCAGCACGAGCCTGCCCCCCGCTGCGCGAGCGCGCGTGAACGCCTGCCAAAACGTGATCGCGTGGCCGACGTGCAGGTATCCGGTCGGCGAAGGCGCGAGGCGGCCACGATAGTTCATCGTCATTCCTGGGGCACCGAACGTAGCGACGAATCCCATTGCGAAACAGAGAAGATCACGCCACGGGATGTCTCCACTTTCTCACATGACAGAAGAACTATCCGTCGACTGCGCAGACAAGCGCCTCCTCCTCTGGGACATCGACTCGACGCTGATCAACAGCGCAGGAGCGGGGCTCAAAGCGTTGAAAGGCGTGATCGCGCGTCGCTACAGTGCCGACGACGACCTGCACGATATCGAGATCGCCGGACGCACTGACGCAGCGATCGCGCGTAGCATTTTACAGAAATATGCTGTTGAACCGGATCCTGCCACCGTCGCCGCGTTTTTGGACGAATACCTCGAGCTCCTCGAGGAGTTCCTGCCGCAACTCACCGGTCACGTCCTGCCCGGCGTGCGGGAGATTCTGACGCGGCTGCAAAACCGGCCGGATCGCGTGCTCGCGCTTCTCACGGGGAATCTCCGCCGTGGCGCAGAGCTGAAGCTGCGGCGTTACGGGCTCTGGG
>JACDCC010000068.1 GCA_013694595.1 Chthoniobacterales bacterium | reverse complement strand
CGGCCCGCATACGGCACCACTGTTTCTCCCGCGACGAATTTCGCACGTGCATCCCCACAATAGCCGGGCCGCTGCGCCGCGTGCGTTTGGCGCGAGTACTCGCGCGTCAGGCGGAGGATCTCAGCTTTAAGTTCAGCAGGCGTTTTCATCCAGCGATCACACAAAAATCTTAGTGAGCATCACCCAGCGCTGAAGCCGAGCTGTCGGAGCGCAGGTCGACAGCGTCATGCCTCGCTGGGATCGCGCTCTTGCGGTCCATCTGCAACGCCCTCCACCCTTCTTCCGTGTGAAGGACGATCTGCTCTCCTTCCGGTAGTGAAATGGTCGAGCGCACAAGGCGCAGCGTTTCGCCCTCTTTGATGACTGTGATAGGCATGGCGCAGAGTAGATCAAAATCAGAGGTCGGCCAAAGCGGAAGCGGCCCAGACTAGACGGAGCGCTCTTGCGCTCTCCTCATATCGTCCGATTTGCGAGCGCGTGATTGTAGGCAGCGCGTTCTTCCCATCGCTCCCGGACTTGTACCAAGCCGCTGTTTCACGGATAGTTTCTTCGAACGACCACACCGGAAACCAGCTTAACAAGTGGTAGGCTTTATCCGTGGCGAGGTTCAGCAGGTTTGCTTCGTGGAGAGCGTTGGGGTCGGATCGGTCGGCCCACTCACCGGGCCAGTGTTGCAGAAGCTCCTGCACGAGATCGGCGACGGTACGATTCGAGATGAGAGAAGGCCCGAAATTAAAAGCGGAGCAAAGCTGCGCGCGCTCGGCTTCTTCGGCCGTCGTAAGGCGCGCGCCTAACGAGAGATACCCGCTGAGCGGCTCGAGTACGTGTTGCCAGGGCCGGGTGGAATGTTTGTTCCGCACTGGGATGGCTTCGCCTCGCTGAAGAGCCCGGATGCTGTCCGGCACAATTCGATCCAGACCCCAATCCCCACCGCCGATGACGTTGCCCGCGCGCGCGCTGGCGATTTTCACGGGATGCCTAGCGAAATATGATCGGCGATAAGCAGAGATCGCGATCTCAGCCGCGGCTTTGCTCGAGCTGTAGGGATCGTAGCCGCCGAGTGGATCTTCTTCGCGATAGGCGTAGAGCCATTCGCGATTTTCATAACATTTATCTGTCGTGATGAAGACGGCTGCACACGGGCGTTGCCAGCTACGGAGCGCCTCGAGGACGTGGATCGTTCCCATGACGTTTGTGTCGTAGGTTTCGACCGGCTGCTCGTATGAAAACCGGACAAGCGGTTGCGCCGCCAGATGGAAGACGAAGTCGGGCGCGGCTCTCCGGAGTGATGACGCTACAGCCGAAGCATCCCGCACATCGCCGATCTCGTGCGTGAGCTCCGAACCAAGGCCGATCTGCTCAAAGAGGCTTGACGTTGTCGATGGTTCGAGCGCAAAACCGTGCACGCGCGCGCCGAGCTGGAGCAGCCAGGTGGCGAGCCAGGAACCTTTAAAGCCGGTGTGACCGGAGAGCCAGACGCTCTTGCCGCGATAAGCGTCCCCGAACATTCGCTACCAGACCTTCCAAGGCGCGCGGCCTTCGTTCCAAAGCGAGTTCAACAGCGTGAACTCCTGAAAAGTGTCCATCGGCTGCCAAAAGCCGTCGTGCTTATAGGCGCCCATCTGTCCTTCGCCCGCCATGCGGCGCAGCGGCTCCTGTTCCAGCATCACCTCAGGGTTCGGTTCCAGGTAATCGAACAGCCGCGTGCTGCATACCATGTAGCCGCCGTTGATGTAGCCGATTTCCGTTTGTGGCTTTTCGTTGAAACCGTGGACGGTCGAATCATCGCGCAAGCTCAGCTCACCGAATCTCCCCGGCGGGTGCACGGCAGTCAGCGTGCAGATCTTTCCCGAGCGACGATGACATTCGATGGATGCAGGGACGTCGATGTTCCCGACGCCATCTCCGTAGGTCAGCAGGAAGGTATCGTCACCTTCAAGAAACTTGCGGATGCGGAAGACACGCTCGCCGGTGAGTGACTCAGCGCCGGTGTCGGCTAGCGTAACCTGCCAGTCTTCCTCGTTATGCCGCGTATGGAATTTCACCTCGGGCTCCTGGGCGAGATACAGGGTCGCATCGCACGTGTTCCAGAGGTAGTTGCGGAAGTATTCCTTGATCATGTCGCCTTTGTAACCCAGGCAGAGGATGAACTGCTTGAAGCCGCAATGCGCATACGTCTTCATGATGTGCCAGAGGATCGGGCGCTCGCCGATCGGCAACATTGGTTTCGGCCGGAACTCCGTTTCCTCGCGTAATCGCGTTCCCTTTCCGCCGCACAGAATGACTACTTTCATCGCAGCTAGTTTGAATTGAGAGGCTGTCTCAGTAGACGCCGCAGAGCGGGTGAATACCTGTGCGCCATCTTCAATGCAAAACTTGGAAGTTCAAAACACGAAAAGCGAGTTTCCTCGGGTCGCCATTTCCGGGGACCTGTCCGGGCACATCAGTCTGAAACCGGATCAGTGTGGTCGGCGATGAAAACACCACCGGGAAATTGACTCCCACGCGGCCATCTTCAGCCGTCAGTGATCGGTGGAAAATTCTCTGGCCGTTGACTGCAAGATCGATTATGCGTGGCTGGGGTGTCTCGATGTCAAAGGAGACTTGCAGTGGACGCCTTGCAGGATCTGGATTGTGCAACACCACCTCGGCGTTTCCCGAACTCCAACGCCAATCCATCCCGGTCTGCGCCTCGAGAGAGTGCCAACCGCGAGCGAACTCAGCTGGAAGTCGCGGCTGGGCGGAGGGAAATAGTGCCATACAAACGAATTCAGCGTTTTGAGCGAGGACCTTGCTTCTGCCTGCCTGATTAAACTCCGCAATGAGCGATGCACCGCGGTCATCGTAGCCGTTGCGATTGATCCAAACGGCCGAAAACCCGTACTTTTCCAAGGCACCTGTTAAATACGGCACCCCGAGTCCGACCGCCTCTCTCTGCCAGGCGTCGCGCGTGCGTCCCCTCGTGTTGCCATACGAGAACCGCAACGTCTGCGAATGAAGATAGGGCCGGAAATGCTCGTAATCGCCCATGGTGCCAATCGCGCCAGCCTCGGGGAACTCGGCGACTGGGAGCTGAAACAACATCGCACGTGCCGGCAGTTGCGCTTCGACTGCCTGAACAACCTGCCGATCTGCCGCGAGTCGCTCAGCCGTCGGCGCAATCCCAGCGGCCAGCGCGGGGGGAATCTGATCGAACAACCCGACGGCCACGAGAACGGTGGCGAGCGCACTCCTCCCCACCGGATGCCAGCTTCTCGTTAGGCCGGTGAGCTGGCGCACGAGGAAAAGCAACAGCAACGTAAGGATGACAATGCTGTAGCGATTCGTTCCTCGGAAAACCTCAACCGCGAAGCCGACCACTCCATTAATGCCGCCCACCACTGAGTACGCGATGACCCACACCACGAGCCAGGTATGCCCTGGAATCTGTGCGTTCTGCCGCTGTGCGATCGCGCGGAAGCTCGTCCAGGCGAGCCACACCAGCGCCAGCACACCGACCACACCCAAGTACGGCGACCCGGCTTCACCGATCAGCATCGTTTTTGCGTAATAGGATTGCCGCGCCCAGTCGTGGAGCCACTGGACCTGGTGTACGACGGGCAGAAGCAACTCCACCGGCTTCAAGGCGTAAAACTCGAGGCCGCTGTAATTCCGCTCCACCACCTTGGCCGGCGCGCCATTCACCTCATACGAGTAGAAAGTATCCGCGTGCATCAAGGCGAAGGTCACACCGGTGATGCCGATGAGAAGCATTGGCGGCAGCACCCGCTGCCAGCGTGACCGCCGCGCGACGTGATACAGCGCGGCCAGGAGGAGTAATTGGCCGAACATTGCCGTGTAGTAGGGATTTTGCGAGGCGTGCAGCGCCGCGATGATCGCCGCCGCGGCAAAGAGCCGATTGTAGAGAAGCGGCTGCCTCGCCATGCACCACCACACCACGAGAATTCCGAGAGGAATGTGCCAGTAGTACACCAAGCCGAGGTGCAGCAAACCCCGCGAAAACGCGTAGCGGCTAAAGGCAAACAGCACGGCTCCAGCGATTGAAAACAACCGATCGTAGCGGAGCCAACGGCAAACAAAATAAAAGGCGAAGGCGGCGAGCAGTTGCGCGAGCAGCACGGAGATGTTCGCACCGGCGAACACGCCGAACAGCCGTGCCAGCAGTCCTATCAACGCGAGCGTTGCCTCGTCCGCTGACGGGTAATCATTCCAATTCGCTTCGAACGGCGCACCCAGTGAACGGATATACTTCGGCAGGACCGGCGCGATCTCCCCAGTCGCCGTTGCTTTTGCGGCGGCCATACCCCACCACGTATCCGAGCCGTAGGTGAGTGGCGTCGTCCAAGCGTGCACACTCCAGCGATGATACGCCGCGCACCAAACGATGGCCGTTAGCGCCAGCAGTGCGACCAGCCATGGCCACTCGCCTTTCCGCGAGACCGCTGATCGCCACCGTTGCTTCATTCGGGACAGTTACAGAGGATTTCGGCCCAGATGGGAAGGAGCGAGTGCCGCGAGTGATGCCGTCCATGACCCAAAAGTCTCATCGTCGGAACCATGGGCCCTCAATCGGTAACATCGTTGAATGCTCGTGAAAACAGCCGCAAGGTGCTCGTGATGCACCAGCCCGGACGAAAGCACGAATGAGTCAGGCTATTGTCAGCTGGTTTGGAGCCGCGCCGGTGCGCTTCTATTTGGTTGCGGTCAGCGCCTTGTTTTGCTTTTTGACGCTGGCGGCTAGCCACCGTGAACCGACCGCAGCCTACCGTTCTCAGCTGCTCTTTCTGATTTCGACTGCCGTTGTCATTTTCGCCTGGCGTTGGCCGGTTTTGATTCCGAGTTATGCATTGAATGTTGATGAAGGGATGTGGGTAGCGGGGGCGCTCAAAATTACGGTCGATCCGGTCCCGTGGCGCGGGTTCGATGCTGCGACGAGTGGGCCGCTCGGCAGCTATCTTCTCGCGCTCCCAGCCCTCTTCGGCTGTTCAATCGACTTCTTCTCCACGCGGTTGATCGGCACCTGTTTGATGACCAGTGCCGTCCTTGCGCTCTACTTCGCGTTGGAGTGGGTCTATGACGCACGCCTCGCGCAGCTGGGCATCGTGCCGGCCGTGCTGCTGGTAGCACTGACAGACGAAGTCGACTTCGTTCATTTTTCGAGCGAGTACCTCCCGGTCTTTCTAACCACCGCGGCGCTCGCAGGCGCTGCGTTCGTCGCCGCCGGTGTTGGATCCGCCCGGGCGCGTGTGATCGCTGCAGCCGCGGCAGGCATTTGCCTCGGGAGCAGTGTTTTTGCGAAACTGCAGGCAACGCCAATCGCCGCACTCATCTGTTGCGGTCTCGCGGTGGCAATCTTCCTCACGAGGCGAGGGACGAAGGAGGCCGCGGTGCTGCTGGCGATCGCAGCCCTGTCGCTCTGCGCCGTGCCTGCCGTGCTCATGGTGTGGGGGAGCGTCGCCGGGAATCCCGCAGATCCGATCAGCTACTTCACCGGTGGTCTGGAATACGCAGCGAGTGGTGGAGATGCGAGTGTCGGAACGCGGTTCTTTTTCGGCACGGTAAAGTCATACGCGGCCTTCCTGATACCAGCTCTCATGGCCGTTGGAGTGGGGGCGCTCGCGCTCGTGCGCTGGCGCAGCATCCCGCGGCGCGCGCTGCTCGTCACGGCATTTTCGCTCCTGCTCGTGGTCGCAGCGTGGTACAGCATCTACAAACCACACCGGGGATTCCCGCACTATCTGCTGTTCTCCGTCATCCCGGTTAGCTTCTGTGCGGCCGCATTCCTCGCGCTGACTCGAGAGGCGGCACTCTGGCAGAGGGAGCGGTTTTGGGTGCCGATGACTTGGCTCACGGTGTTCACCGTCCCGGCGCTCAGCGTCGCGTTGGCGGCTCCGAATCGTTTTGTCTCGTCGATCGCCTCCCACACGATGCAGCCGCGTCCACCCGAGGCAGAGGCCGTCGCCAGATATGCGCGTCGCGGTGATGTCATCGCGGTCTGGGGTTGGGCAGCAGAGCTTTACGCGCACACGGGAACCATCATGGCGACCCGTGCAGCAGACACAGCGGGTCTGGCGGTGGCAGGCCCGAATTTAGCCTCTTTGCGCGAGCGCTACATGAGCGAACTACAGGCGGACAAACCAAAGGTGTTCGTCGACGCAGTTCACCCCGGCGCGTTCTTCCGAATGAACGATCCGGCCACGCAACGGCACGAGAATTTTCCCGCACTAGCCGATTACATTCGCGAGAACTATACGTTCAAAGAAGAAGTAAACGGCGTGCGCATCTACGTCGCGCGGAACTCCGGAGCTTGAGGACGAACATTAACGAGCCAGATCCCTGGCGGCGCCGCTCTCCGGCAGCCTTGCCGGTCGGCGCTCGCGGATCATCCGTCTACCGCCACAACTGCTCTGAGACGGATCTGCGTCGCCCGTGATTGAATGTCCTTGCAAAGGATGCCCCATGTCTGAATTTGGCAACCACCGCATGGAGCAGCCTGATCCAGCCGACACGCTGCCGTGGACAGGCGAGCGTCTCGTCACCACCTGCGCGAAGCCGATCGCCTACGAGCATCTACATCGCTACGCGATTGCGTGTAGTCTGGCGGCTGGCAAGCGTGTGCTGGACATCGCTTCGGGTGAGGGATACGGCTCCCGGCTGCTCGCGCGCGTCGCCTCCGAAGTGCTGGGCGTCGATAACGCCCCGGCCGCAGTCGCACACGCCCACCGAAAGTATAGACGCGGCAATCTCCGGTTCGTCGAAGGCGGGTGCACCGACATTCCCTGTGCGGACGGAAGCATCGATCTCGTGGCGAGCTTCGAAACGATCGAGCACATCGACGCTCACGACGTTTTCCTGCAGGAAATTAAACGTGTCCTCGCGCCTGGCGGCATCCTGATTATCTCAAGCCCGGACCGCACTGAATACAACAAGGTGTCGTCTGCTGCGAATCCCTTCCATCAGCATGAACTCCTGCATGATGAGTTCGCAAAGTTGGTCGGAGGAATGTTCGCCCACCGCGTGACCGGCAGGCAGCGGTTGGTCAGCGGATCCTGGATTGCACCGGACGGGAGTGATGAACGCGTTGCCGCCGCGACGTTTCACGGCGGGTTCAGCGAAGTGGGCGCCAATCCCGGTGTGCACCGCGGCCTCTACTCTATCGCGGTGTGCTCCGATTCACCTTTGCCGCAGGTTCAATTTGGCGTCTTCGAGGATTTTCGCGCCAGCGCCGATACGTGGCACCTGTTGGAGCGGTTTGATACTCCCGCAGACGTTGCTCGTGTGCTCAGCGAGCTAGAGCAGAAAGCCGCGCGGCTGCAGGAGTTGGAGACCCAGGTTGTTGAACAGGAGAAACAATCGCAGCGTGACGCAGCCGAGCTCCTCGACGCGCAATGGGAGCTGCTCAGCCTCCGCGAGGCGTCGCTCCGTAACATCTCCCCACCAGATACCATGGCTTTGCAATTGGCCGAGGCAGCAACGCGCGCAACGAACGCCTCTGCGGAGCGCGACCAGATGCGTGAGATGCTGAAGGAGCTGCAGCAGGATCTCGAAGCGGCGCGAATTGACCTCCGCAACGCGCACGAGGCGCTCGACGCGTTGAAGCCGCATGCCGACGCGTCATTACGGCCGCAGGAGAACCCCGCGTAGTGCCGCTGTCGAGCGCTGCCACCAGAACGTGATCACCCTCAATTACGGGTTCCCTCATGCCTGAAGTTCCCCGGTGGCGATGGAGTGTCGACGGGCCTTCGCCGCTGTTTGCGGCTGCAGGCCGCATCAACCTATATGGATGGTGTGTTCACGAAACCGCCAGCAAACCGCCTGCTGTCAGACTGGTGGCGCGCGATCATGTGATTTCCTGCAAGTCAGGCCTGGAACGCGTGGACGTCGGCAACGCGATGCCGGCGGTACCAGCGGCGCGGCAAAGCGGCTTTGCGTTCAATGGGTGGGTGCCGGTGGGCTATTCCACCGCCTACCTGGAAGCCACGGTCAAGGGCACCGAGTGGCAGCGGCTCGCCTCGATGACGCTTTGTTCCGAGCTATCGCCGCTGATCGGACATTTCGATACGCCGCTCGATGAAGTGTTCACCGAGGGTCGGATCATGCTGTGGGGTTGGGTCTTGCATCCGCAGGAGCCAATCGAGCAGGTGACAGTGCGAGTCGGGCCGTATTCGGTACCGGCGCAATATGGCCGCCCCCGCTCGGACGTTGTCCGGCAATTCCCCGACGTGCCGCATCAGGAACGCACCGGTTTCGAATGCGAGATCACTTTGCCGCCGGGGCGCTTCCGGATCTCCGCGCGCGTTCGGCTCCAGTCTGGCTGGGTGCTGGACCACGACTTCAACAAGGAGATCGCGGTCAAGGATCGCCGCACGGAGGCCGTCATCGAGAAGCTCTACAAGCACCGTGCAACACTCCTCGCCTTTCCGGAGTACGAGACACCGCGCGTCTCGATCCTGATCCCAGTCTACAACCAGCTGCCGGTCACGATCGCATGTCTCCGCGCGATCCTGAGCCACACAAGCGATGTGCAGTACGAAGTGATCGTCGTGGATGATCACTCCGACAAGGAAACAGCAGCCACTTTGGCCGGGATTCGCGGGCTGCGGGTGATCCGCAACGCCTACAACCGCGGTTTCCTCGAAAGCTGCAACGCCGCTGCCGCCGCGGCACGTGGCGAATACCTGTTATTTCTGAACAACGACACAGAGGTCACACGCGATTGGCTTGTCTCGATGTTGCAAGTGTTCGAGAACCGCGCGGACGCCGGGCTCGTCGGCGCAAAACTGGTATATCCAGACGGCCGCCTGCAGGAGGCCGGTGGCATCATGTGGCGCGACGCCTCCGGCGTGAACTACGGCAAGTGGGACGATCCGAACAAGCCGCAATACAACTACCTCCGCGAAGTGGATTACTGCTCGGGCGCGTGCATCCTGATCCGCCGCCAGCTCTTCGATCAGCTCGGCGGCTTCGATCGACGCTACACGCCGGCGTATTATGAAGACACCGATCTTGCCTTCGCGGTGCGCGAAGCTGGGTTGAAGGTTTACTACCAACCGCTCGCGGTGATCGTGCACCACGAAGGCCAGACCTCCGGCACGAGCACCGACAGCGGCGTGAAGGCGTTTCAGCTGGTGAACGCGGTGAAATTCCGGACGAAGTGGCAGGAAGCGCTGTCCCGCCACGCGGAAGGTGGTGCCGATCAGATTCGCGCGGCAAGCCAGCGCGGCGTGACAAAACGCGCGCTGGTCGTTGATGCGCGGGGTCTCACGCCGGACCAGGATTCCGGCTCGGTTCGCATGCTCGCATTGCTGCAGATCCTGCAGCAGCTCGGCTTTCAGGTGACGTTTGCGCCGCTCAACCGTCTGCGGGTTCCGCCGTACAGCGATGCAATGCAGGGTCTCGGGATCGAGTACCTGCACGACCCGTTCATCGGCGGCTTTGACGATCTGCTCCGTAACCGCGGGGGCGAGTTCGATTTTATCATGCTGTCGCGCGCCGAGGTCGCGGGTGCGATCCTGCCGGTTTGTCTCGCCCAGGCGCCAGAAACTCCGGTGATCTACGATACGGTCGATCTGCACTTCGTCCGTCAGCGGCGTGAAGCCGAACTGTCAGGCGACGACTTGTTGCGTCGAAAGGCGGCGGAGATGGAGGCTACCGAGCTGCAGCTCGCGCGGCACTCCGATGCGATCATCGTCGTCAGCCCGGAGGAGCGCGAAGTACTCGCAGAGAAGCTGCCCGGGCAGCACATCGCTGTCGTCTCAAACATCCATAGCGTCCGGTCTTTCATTCCGCCGTTCGAGAGCCGCGGCGATTTCGTGTTCATCGGCGGCTTCGAACACACGCCAAACTTGGACGCGATGCTCTGGTTCGCGTCGGATATCATGCCTCTGGTCGTTCAACAGTTGCCGCAAACTAGATTGCACATCATTGGCAGCAAAATGCCGCCCGCGATACGCGCGCTCGCCAGCGAGCACATCATCACACAAGGCTATGTCGAGGACGTGATACCGCTGTTTGAGTCCTGCCTGTTGTCGGTTGCCCCGCTCCGGTTCGGCGCTGGCGTGAAGGGAAAGATCAACCAGAGCATGAGCTTCGGCGTTCCGGTGGTTTCCACCGCGATCGGTGCGGAAGGCATGCACCTGCGGGACAACGAAACGATCCTGATCGCTGATGAGCCGGCAGCGTTTGCAGCTCATATCGTCGCCCTTCACCGCGACGCCGACTTATGGCAACGCTTGTCGCGTAACGGTCTGCGGAACATCGAGGAGCATTTCTCGATGGCGTGTGCGAAACGCCAGGTTGAAGAGCTGCTGCGAATCGTCATTCCCGCCGCTCCCGCGAACGGCTAAAAGTCTCGTGAAGTTCCGCCGGCCTGCCCGAGGCGGCGGAAAAAGGCCTTGCAACACGGCCGTATGTGGTTTCCGTTCCGCGATCATGGAAATTTCGAGATATGAGGTAGTACGTGCAAGAAAACCCGCCGGTACGTTTAGCTGTTTCGCACTCGTCTGCCTTCTGGTAGCCGGTTGCGATCAGACGACCACCGCCGCCGATCCGTCAGCCAGCCCAGCCGAAACCGTCGCGGCTGCCGCAGCGAGCCCGACCCCTGCTGACGCGAGCACGGGGACAAGCGGAACAACTGCTACGCCTCCCCTCACGCAGGCTTTCATCCGTGCGGAGCCTAACCCGGTTCCCGCAGGCGCCGGCCCCGGGAAGACGACCATCATCTGGGACACTGCCACGCCGGCGGCTGGCGAAATTTACGTCTTCGACGGCAAAAACGAGAAGCTCTTCGGCCGCGGTCCGAAGGGATCTGCCGAAGCGCCATGGATCGCCAGCGGTGCGAACTTCGAGTTTCGACTCTATTCAGGCACTGACCGCAAGGACATCCTTGCCCAAGTCACCGTAACGCGCCCGTAATCGGCGGCAGACTCTGCTTCTCGCGCGGCGGCTGGATGCCTGCGGCGTCGAATGTTGTGAGTCCGGCTCCTCATCCCAGGTGAACGCGAAGCCATCCCCGGGCAGTCACAAACCCGGCCGAGCGGCGGAGGCAACGCTGCTGCTGTTCGTCAGCGGCCTGCTTGCGTGGCTCGCAATCGAGGGCTGGTATCAGCCGCTTCAGTTTGAAGTGTTCGCTGGCGATGACTTGCGTCTGTTTGCCGCGGCTGACGGGGGCGTGAAGGTGTTGATCGACGGGATGTTGACCGCGTTCAAGTTCCGCCCCATCACCGCAGTCCTCGACGTGTGCGTCGCACGGCTAACAGGCGGAGACTACGATCGAGTCGCCGCTGTCAGTGTCGGTATTCACGCTCTGAACGCGGTCGGATTGTTCGCGATCCTTAATCGCCTCCTCGGCGTAGGTGCCGCTGCGGCGCTCGGCCTCACGGTCGCCGCGACCCTGACGCGGTTTGCAACATACCTCTACATGCACGAGCAGGCGCTGATGGAGGGGGTCGGTATCTCAGCTCTGCTCGGGATCATGGCCCTCTCGCGTGTAAGTATTGAGCGGCCGACCGTCGCACGCTCGATTGCGCTTTCGGTTCTCTTCCTCAGCATCATCCACATCCACGAGCGGTATCTGGTGCTCGCCGCGCCTCTTCTCTTTCTCGCCATCTGGAACCTGCGCGGACATCGCACATTCGCCGTGGCGCTTGCGGGCGGTGTCGCGTTGTCTGGCGTGGCGAATATCGCTGTCAAAAAGCTGTGGTTCAGCACGCCGGTTCTCGTCGGCACAGAGACACAGCGACTTGAGTTCAATGTCCCGCAGGTGCTCTCGTTCTTCTGGCGCGGCCTCGCGAGTCTGTTTGGCGTCAATCGCGGTCCCGCTTACCTTTCAGTCCAGGATTTCTTCGATGCGCCCGGGTGGGTGCAGGCTGTGTCGATAGGCGCCGCTGCGATGTCCTGCCTGCTGCTCGGGTTGTTTGCGGCACAGCTGATCTCCCGCCGGACGCGCGACCGCCACACGCTCGCGGCAGCAATCTTCTACACGATGAGCATTGTTGTGCTGCTGCTGGCGGCGAGCGTCACCTTTCGTCAGGAATTCCGCTGGCTCTACTCGCCGTACGTAGTGCTCATTCTGTTCCTTGCGGAACCGCTCCGATCAGTGGACCGCACGTCGCAATGGGCGCGGTTTGCAGTCGCGGCGCTCGTGCTGCTTTCGGTCGCACGTGAGCTGCATCTGAAGCAGCGGTATGAAGCCTTTTTCGGGATAGAGGCTTACCGTGTGGCTAACAACTTCTACACCGCGGTGGCGAACTCCCCGGCCGCGCGCAATTCGGAGGAGATCCTGGTGCGAGGCGGCGTCGCAGATGCTGGCTGGATCTTTATGGGCGGCACATTCGCGCAGTATTACCGCCTGCCGCCTGTCGAATTCGCCAGTGGCCCGACTGCGACAGAGGCGAACGCCAGCGCATTCGTGCTCGAGTATCGGCCGCAGACGCGCAGCTTCACGACCGCGCAGAGTACGAACGTTCAACGGCTGGATTGGCGGCCGAAGGACACCTCCGTCGTCGAAGCAGCGGCTCAGACATTTGCGCCGGTCGAAGGATTGGCCACACCGACGAAGACTCCGGTTTTCTCGATGCCTGTGGACGGCGAACCCGCAGTGATCGTCGTTTCGACCGTTGAGTTCACCGTCGCGGCGCCGCCGTCAGCGAAAGCGCTGCGGGTTTCGCTGTCGCACGTGTACGCGATGGGAGATGGCGTCGATATCGAGATCAAGGCGCGGAGCGACGCTGGCGCGCAGCCCATCCTGGAGAAAACAATCCTGCCGCTCGCCCGCACGGAGGAGCCACGGTGGCGTGAGTTTGACCTGCCACTTCCCACGGGCGCAACACACCTGGACGTGAAGGTTTTTTCAAAAAGCGGCGACTCCACTGCAGACTGGATCGCGCTGCGCGACTTTTCGTTCGAGCAAGCGCAGTAAGAACGCGTCTCAGCGCGAAGCTAGTTAGCTACGCGCGCGGTTTACGCGCAGAAATCGGCAGCGACCATGGCTCAGGCCACCAGACGCCGTGAACGATATCGGGTTTGCGGTGGACCTTTATCTCTTCGAAGCCTGCCTCGCGCAAAAGCCGGACGAGGGCGTTTTCCGAGAACACTCGCATCTCAAGAGTTGACCCCGGTCCGCCGTGAAACACCAGATTTCGAAACTCCTGAACTTCGCCTTCTCGCGTGGTGTTCCGCAGCACGCTTGTGCCTCTGTCCTCTACGATCTGGAAGTCGTATAGATCCGAGAAGTGCTCCTGCGTGTCCGGCATCAGACCGTACGGGACCGTTAAGATGAGAACGCCACCAGGTTTCAAAATGTTGTACACGTTCTGGAACGCCCGGCTCACCGGCGGCAACACGTGCTCGAGCACTTCCGACGAGATGACGAAATCGCAGGACTCGATCCAATGTGCAGGAACTTCCTCCGCAGCGACATCGAGCCACGGCTCTTTGTGCAGGAAGGTATTCGTGTAACTGAATTTTTCCGCCAGCCGCGCCGCGTAGCCTTCCCAGTCCGTCATTCCGAGGCCACTCACCTCTTTCCAAAGCGGCCAATCGGGTAACGCTTCACTCTCGCCACGGAATAGCTCCACCGAGAGCGCGCGGATGATCGCTCGCGCCCGCGCTGTCGAACCACACGTCGTGCACGTCGGCTTCTCCCGCTGCAAATCGTCGAGTATGGCCGTGTTGTGCTCGCCACAGATGTTGCAGCGAAACCGCAGTGGTCGCGCGCTCGGCGCAGCGAGTCGCGGAGCGTCCGCTTGTCCGCTCGACCCGATGTTTTCACCGCCTCCCGTGCGCTCGATCCAGATATGCCCGCCGGGATTCCGCAGGCAATTCGGCATCCAGCGCGCGAACCAGTCGCGGTGTCGCGCGATCATGCGGCCGGTGTACAGCTTGATCTTGAAGTCGCTGTTAAACTGCAGGAACGCGCGGAGCACGTACTGCTCGTTCCACCCGAAGCCCTTCTCCAGCCATTCGGCGGGGTACTCGAATCGATCGAAAATGTCGTGGAAGTGGATAACGACGCCGCGCGCGAGCACGGGCAGCACATTGAACAACAGCGCGTAGACGTCGCTGCCGGCTTTCACGACGTGGCTCGAATCGATGAACAAAACGTCCCCTGCGCGGAGGGTGCGGAAGATGTCGGTATCGACTTCCTGCATCGTGGTCGGGATGATCGTGACGCGCTTCAGTTCGTCAGGTCGCAGGAGCCAGAGCAGCAGATTCGGATATGGCTCGACGAACGTGCAGTCGATCTTCGAGTCAAAAAAGCGGTCGTTCACGTCCAGCATCAAACCCGAGGTATAACCGGAGCCCACCTCGATGATCCGCCGCGGGCGCAGCTCTCGGAGCATCGAGAAGAGCATGATCGCGTCGCACCACGAGTATGAGGGATTGTCGAACGTAAACCGGAAATCCGAGGTCGCCTGCTCCGGGAACGGCACTTCCGGGTAGTAAACCTTCAGCCGCTCGAGCAGCTCGAGCTGCTCGGATTCGCGAAAATCGATCGCGGAAATCTCGGCCGGCTGCTGCGTTGCGTCGAGGGCGCGCCGGATATCTGCGCGATTTGGAACAGGCGAATAGAAGTGCCCTGGCACATAAAACTGCGGCGCATCACCATTCCCGGGCTCCGGCACGGCTATGCAGTAATCCGACGCGCGACCAATCACAAATACTTGCGCGACGTTCGCGCTCCTGCCGCGCTTCTACGGCACTTCGAGCAGTTCGTATGGACCGCCCGAAAACAAGACCGAGCTTGCGCGCTGCCGTGCGCTCACGATTCCATAATCGCTCAGCTCATTGAAGCGGCTGTTGATGAGGATCAGCTTCTTGCGCGGGTCCCCTTCCACGCTCTCGATGCGACGGAAGTTCATGCTTTGCGGGAGAAGAAATTCTATGTCCGCGAACGAACCCCAGTAGCGCGAGGCCAGCTGCACCGGCTCGCGTGCCTGGATGCTTTGGATCCGGTCCACCAGCCCGGCACGCGCGAGGCGTTCACTTGAAGGACGGAACAGCCCGCGGTCAGCCAGCTTCAGCACGTACGACGCGCGCTGAATCCCGGTGCTCAGAATGACGGCAGCGAGCGCGGTGCAGAGCAGTTTTTGCCACACGCGCACAACTCCGAATACCGGCACCGCAAAAAGAAAGCATATCATCGTAATGGTCGTGATCGCGTAGCGGGGCCGGCCGACCGACAACGCGGCCCAGTAGACGCCGGAGACAAGCACCGACAGCGCCAGCGCCGTAAAAAACATCCGCCAACGCTCTGCCGCGCTCCGCCAGAAGAGAACAGCAGCCACGGCGATGACGCCGAGCACCCCCCACCACCGCAGCGCGAACCGGTCGTACAGCACTGCCATCCGCTCCTGCAGCAGCTGCATCGTCACCCCCGCACCCGATTGCATCCCCATCTCGCGTGAGGCGACGAGAAACTCCTGCCAGTTCCGCCCGTACCCGTCTAAGCCAAGCTGCGAAAGTTTGTAGAGTTCGAAAAGAGCAGTCGGAAGCGCGCACCCCGCGAGAAGGAGGGCTACCATCCGACCCGCATCGCGCCAGCCGCCTCCGCAGCGTTTCAGCTGCAGCACGAAGATGATGAACGCACCCGCTGTCGCGATCACCGCCTGGTATTTCGTCTGCACCGCCAGGCCCATGCAGAGGCCAGACAGGAAGACGGCCCGATGCCCGAACTTCTCTGCCGCGATCAACCAATGCGCGACCAATAGCAGCGCGGCTGCCGGCACTTCGCCGATGAACGCGAACCATTGCTCGAAGTGGTATGCGAACGTGCCAAACACCGCGAAGCAGAACGACGCGACGCCGAGAAGCAGCGACCCACCGTCCGTGTGTCGGCTGAGAAGCAGCAACAGTGCAGTCAACGCTCCAGCCCAGCACACGACAGCCGTCAGCCCGGGCACGAGATCGCCAACGCCGAACAGCTTGATCGCGACCGCGCACGGCAGGATCAGCGCCGGCCCGGTGCCAGTGGTGGGATTAAAGAGGATCGGCTGTAACGCCTCGACGTCTTTCGCAAACGTGGTGGCGTAGCCAAGGCCGCGAGCAACTGACTTCGCGATGATCGCGAACCACGCGTCGTCGGCGCAGCAGATGCCGTGAGACACCACGAGCCCGACGCAGAAAAGCACGAAGCCAAGCCACACCGCCAGCGCTACAATGCGCAGCGGCAGATCCCAACGCGAAGCTGTGTTCGCGAAAGTCGCAGGCGCGACCTCCGCGCTGGGCGTGTTGTTCATCGCGCCAAAAAGGGAAGCTGTAGCGTGGGCGGGTGCAACGGCGCAGCAGCGTCCGCCGATGCAAAGACGCGGTTCGCGACGAGATACCGCGCGATAAAAGTGCAGCATGGCCGCGAACCGGACCATTCGCGAGCGGATCGTGAGCATCCCCACCACGGGAGCAGCTGCCGCCTCGGCAGAAAACCATGGGACGGCGGCCGGAAGAGAAACCGCCAAGCGCCCATGGATCTTCTACGTCGCGCGCCGCGACCGATTGCGGCTCTACCGCGCTGCAGCCGCCAGCGCTTTCGCGACGATGCTTTCGATGACATAAGTGCCCGGCGTGTAGCCGGGGTCGAGCCGCAACGGATCCACCACGTTCTCGCCGTCGACCCGCCAGTAGACAGTATTCCTGCCGGCCGTCAGCGCGTACAATGGAGCACGCGACTCGATGTATTCGGCGTCGCCCGCGACTTTGTAGAATAACTGGATACCCGTGTCCGCAGGACTTTGAATCACCACCTGCATGATGAAGCGCTTCCCTGCAGCGAAAGGCGGCAACTGCAACGCAGGGTCGTCCCCCGTTGCCGTGACTTGCACGCCATTGTCTGCCGGGACGATCGTTGCCTGGCCTGCCGCCTTGACCGCGCCGAGTTGCGCGGGAGTTCTCGCCTCGAAAACAGTCTCAGTGGCAGCTTCGAACGCTGCGGCAAGCTCCTCCTGCGGCGGGCCGCCGGCTTTCGCGCCACCACCGTCGCGGCCGCATGCGGAAAACGCGATCGCAATCGCCACCAGCACCAGGTTCCAAGGCAAGGCTCTCATGGGTCCGCATCGTAGTTCTCGCACAGGCGGCTGCGCAACCGGGAAATGCCTACAAACCAGTAGCCGAAGATTCCAGAGTCGTTATTTATTGAGCATGAGCGCAACAACAACGGCAGAAACGTGGCTTTCACGCCGCCCCTGGATTGATGAGCCCGGCGCGTCGATCGACGAATACGTGAGCAAGGTTGGTCCCGCTCCGGACGACTACGACTTGAAAGACCAACTCAACCACTGGCGCGAGCATGGGATCGTAATTTTTGAAGGGGCGGTGAGCCATGACACCATTGATGCCTTGCTCGCCGACATCGACTATCTCGTTCACCATCCGAAGGACTTTGAGATCAGCGTCGACCTCGGAGGTGGCCGGCCCCACATGCCGATCAAGGAGCTCGAACCGCGTGACCTGCTCGGACGCACTAGCTTGAAGCTGAACAACCTTCACTCGCTCTCGAAGGCCGCGATCAGGTGCGCGTTGAATAAATACGCGACCTCATTCCTGCGGCACATCTTCCAGGACACGCCGTGCGTGCAGCAGTCGCTCTTTTTTATCAAAGGCAGCCAGCAGCCGATCCACCTCGACTACCCCTACGTGAAACATCAGCAGCATATCGCGAATCTCGCGGCCTCATGGGTGGCGCTGGAGGATGTGCATGAGGACAGCGGCCCACTCGAATACTACTGCGGCAGCCACATGCCGGAAGTGATGCCGTTTTTCGATTGGGGCGGCGGCAGCATCACACTGGAGGCGAATTCGACGAAAGACCCCCACGCGTTTGTGACCTACCTGCAGGATGAGGTAAAGCGGCTCGGCATCCAGCCGCGGACATTTTTGCCGAAGAAAGGCGACATGCTGATCTGGCACGGATACCTGGCGCACGCGGGCACCACGATTCGTGATGAATCGCGGACGCGGAAATCTCTCGTCACGCACTATACCTCGAAGAGCTCGTACAATCCGGAGCATCGGTATGCTGATGCCGACGAAAAGGGGCGCTTCTACTCGGAAAACGGAGGGTTGTTCTACGACCTGCCGTGGACCGAAGGATGGAACATGCTGCCGTCGTGGAACGAGTGAGGAAGCGGCGCGCCTAGGCCCGCTCGTGCCACGCGATGAGATCCGCGAAGGCCTGCACCGGCAGCCCCTGGCTGCGCGCAAATGCGCAGACGGTGTAGTGCTCGGTGAAGCAATTCGCCGGCTGTTGCTGATTCTGCGCGATGGAATCGTCAGGCCAATCGCGGTTTTCGCGCACAAACTCAGCGGACGCCGGATCGATCATGTGCTTCGCGCCATGCCGATAGAGATCGGCGTTCACCAGGTAACAACTGCCGACGGAATCGAGCTGATACACCGGCCCGAGTTGATCGAAATACGGATGGTGAAAGCGGGCCCAGCGACCGCGCTCCGCAAAGCCGGCGACGTCGTAGAAACGCCCCGGGCCGAAGCCGAACTTATTGCTCGGCGGTTCGCTGGGGTCGCCTTGCATGATTACGAGTGGCGCCGCGATTCCACCTTCCGCGCGCGCGATCAACCCGTCGATCAGATCAGCCGGATAGTCGACGATGTCGGCGTCGACCCAGAAGACCCACTGCTCGTCGCGCAGGTGGCGATCGATCATCCCTTGCCGGATGGCGGCCAGCGCGTCCTGTCGGTGCGGTTGCGGCACGCCGCGGGGCGGTGATTCGCCTTCCGGATCAAAGACGATGCGGCAGCCGTTCATCCCTTCCGTCGCGCGCTCCGCCAGATGCCGCGCATGGTCAATCACCCGTTGCGGGAGCTTTGGATGTATCGGCGTCAGGACCAGCACTGACGAGGCTCGGCTACGAGGCCACCGGCCGAGATCCAGCTCCTCCGAATGGACATATGGATCGGGCGTGGTCTTAAGCTGCAGCTGCTGAAGCTCCGCAGCTGATGCCATCTCGCCCGCGAGGAACCGCTCGAGCCGCTCGATGACCTGCGGCAGCAAATCGCTTCGCATGCATGCGACATCACCGCGCAAGCAGGTGTTCCGGTGATCGGTGCCAAAGTGATGATAACAACCAAGACACGGCAGCGCGCTATCGACGAAAAATGACGAGCTCTCGAGCCGCCAAAGCGCGCGCGGTGCGGATCTGGCGCCAAACCACCCAAACGTTTTCTTTGCGAGCAGCTGCGCGAGCTGCACCACCCAGCTGTCAGCACTCACAACAACCTCGGCTCCTGCAACGTCGCGGAGGATTTCCACGGCCGGCGTGACGAGCATCGACTTCGCTGCGCGAACGTCGGCCTCCGCGAGCGTGCTCTGCACCTCGTAATTCGCCAGCTCGTGGCGAACTCCAACGGCGTAGCCCTTGCGGCGCAGCGCTTCTGTGATCTGCGCGCCAGCGGCTGCGGCCGGCTGTTTGCCGTCAAACAGCGGATCTTTACGCGCGATGACCACGAGCGCCTCGCGCGAGCCATTTGCGCCAGCGCTGGCGAGTCTAACGAGATGTTCCCTGGCCGCCTTGAAATCGGCCGCGCAGCCGAGCATTTCGGCGATCACATACGGGAGCGGCTCCGTATTCCCGCTCTCTTCTGCGATCTCGTAGAAGCGGAGATAATCCTGCTCCTTCATTGTCTGCCAGCTGGCGATCAGCCGCAGACGCGGGTGGGCAAACAACGAGACAAGCTGCTCGTGCACGCCGCTGATATCGATGATTGCTGTCGGATGATCGGCGAGCAGGCCGAACAGCGCAGGGAGCGCCGCGCATTGCAGCTCGCGATCCGGCTTGGCAAACCGGATCGCGAGACGATTCGGCAGCCGGCGCGTGCGCAGATAATTGCCCCAGCGATGGAAGAATCGCGCCCGATTTTGCCCGAGAACATTCTCGATGGAATACTTCGGCAGCAAACGGCTGCTGGAGCTGCGTTCGTGTTCGTACGGAAGGTCCAGCAACTCGATGCGGAGGCCCATCTGCCGGTAGCGCAGACAAAGATCGACGTCTTCGAAGTAGAAGTAATCGAACGCGTCCGAGAACAACCCGAAGCGGCGCGCGAGATCCGATCGAATTGCCAATGCCGAGCCATCGACGAAGTCGAACTGCTCAGATCCGGTCACAGGAATCCCGCAACCATCTTCCCGCAGTTTCGATGCGGTCTCCGCCAGCCCGACGATCGCCGTCTCTCCGTCGCGGAACTTGGCGATCAGCTGCGAGAGCCAGTCATCGGCCAGCAGCCGCACATCACTATTCACCATCAGGAACAAGTCGGCGTCGCTTTGAGAGAAGATGGAATTGTGGCCGGCGCCGAATCCCAGGTTGAACCCGTGCTCGATCACCCGCACGAGATCAGTGCGGGTTGGGGAAAGTTCCGCGATCAGGGTCTCGATCTCCGCGTAAAGGCGGGCCGCGGGCTTGTAGTTGAAGCCAAGATATAGGCCGATCGCCACATCGCTCGCCGCAGAGGCTGCTTCGATTTGCAGCAGGATCGTGCGGAGGAACGACGGGATGATGTCCTCGCGATGATAAAAGAGGACGGAGATATCCAGCTTCACCGTCGCCGGCAGCGGCGCCACCGCGACTGCTTCCTCCACCGGCGGAGCGACGCGAGCTGCAGCCTCCGCTGACCCTTCAGCAGGTCCGCACAACGCCATTGCGGTTGCGTTCAACCACGCGTGGCCGTAGCGCGCGTCCGGTTCCAGATGGCAGCCTTCCGCCCACTCGTTCCACGCATTGATGAAGAGCAGTCGCTCCTCTGGCGGCTTGTGTTTCACCAGCTCCACCGTCTCGCTGATCCACTCGTAATAGGACTCCGGGGACGTGTTCAACCAGACGGTCGAACGCGGCCCCTGGCGCGCGGTGTTATCCCACGACGGCATGACGCCGCCATACAAGTGCAGTCCGCTGGCTTCGCCTGCGCGGAGTTGCCGCAGCGCGTTCGCCTTCAGCTCGTTGTAATCGTACATGTGCCCGGTGAATTCCGGCCGCTTCGCCGGCACCAGCGGCGCCACATCCGTCGACATAAAGTGCGGCGGGAACTGAATCGCCGCGTCGAACCCATGCACTTCCGGCGGTGTCTGGTCGCTGAAGCTGCGGACCATGACGAGGTGCAGCTCGCCATTACCACGCGTGCGGAAGTGCTCGCGCCAGCGGTTGGTCGTGTCGAGCGCATTCGGGAGCAGCGACGCGCGATAGACCGCGAGCAGCGGCCGCCCATGCACACGAACGTAATTCCGATGCAGCAGCAGCGGCTCGACCCGCTCGATAAACGCACGGTCGTCTTCGGGTGAGTGATGCTGCGCAATAAGAATCTCGCTCTCTTTCCCGTCCCAACGCCGCGTCCAGTTCTCGTTCGCCCAGCAGAGGCAAAACGGAATGTCAGGCGTGGAGCTTTCGAGGATTTTCCGCAGCGGCAAATCGAGCAGCACCGTACCTGCAAACCAGTAGTAGTAGAGGCAGAAGCCGTGGATGCCGTGCTGCCGTGCGAGCGCTGCCTGCCACTGGAGCGCGCCTTCGTCGCGCAAGTCGTAGTAGCCAAGGGTCGAAGGCACATGTGGCTGGTAATGGCCCTCATAGTTCGGCGTGCCGCGGCGGACATTTCGCCATTCCGTGAAGCCTTCGCCCCACCAGCGATCATTCTCCGGGATGGTGTGGAACTGCGGCAGGTAAAACGCAATCGCGCGGACGTCATCGACCACCGGTGTCGCAAAGCGCATCGGCTCGCGAGGAATGGACGAGTCGGATTGCTGCTCCGAAAACGTGATCCCTTCTCCACGCGGCTTTCTCCCTTCCGCGTGACCTGCCTGGACATAATGACTGAGCGGTTCGAGACCGGCTTCGGCTACGTCGCGGTTGGCGCGCAGATAGTAAGTGGGATCGAAATCAGGTGATGGCCGCCAGCCGCGCTTCCACCCGATCGAGAGGTAGTGAACGAGCAGATTCTCGCACTCGGCTGCGGCCTCCGGATATCGGCCGGCGTAGAATGCCGCATCGAACATCGGGTGCGGCGAGCGGCGCTCCTTCGCGCCCTGTAGAACGTAGTGACGCACCGGGTTCGCGGCGGCATCTGGCCCAAAGTGAGGATTCTGCTGGAGATACCAGGAGGTGTCGAAAAGAGGGTGCGGATTCCGCCCGGCCGCGGCACCGTGCTCCAGATAATGTTGGAGCGGCGTGGTGCCTTCCGCGATGGCATCGAAGTTCCGCGTCACATACCAGCGGGAGGCAAAGAGCGGATGGGGATCGCGCCCTTCGCGCGCGCCCCGTTCAACGTAATCGCGCAGCGGATCTTCGTGCGGCGCCAGCCCGTATTGCACCGCATACCACTTCGTGTCGAAAACCGGATTCGGCATGAGACGTTCGGCGAAGCCAAACTCGACATAGTGCTCGAGGGGATCGACCATTGCGCCCATCTCTGCGCGGTACTGCTGCCGATACCACGCGCTGTCGAAAAGCGGATGCGCGGCGCGTCCCTCAGCCGCGCCGAACTCGACGTAATGCCGGAGCGTATTCGTCCGCTGCTCCGCCACGTCCGGGTTCTCCGCCAGATAACGCGCGGAAATGAAAAGCGGGTGCGGATTCCGCGCCTCGCGGCCGCCTACCTCGAGGTAATGGTCGAGCGGGTTAACGCCGAGAGCGGCGATGTCGGGATTGTGCGCCAGGTAGTAGCCGGAATCGAAGAGCGGATGCGGGTTGCGCCCGTGGAACCCGCCCCAGCGGAGGTAATGCTCGAGCGGATTGAGCTCCTCGATCTCTGGATTGCGTGCCCGATACCAGCCGGTGCGGAAAAGCGGGTGCGGATCGCGCTCTTCAGCCGCGCCCCATCGGACAAAATGCGCCAGCGGATTACCACCGGTCGCTGCGAGGTCGGCGTTTTGCGCGAGGTACCAGTCGGAATCAAACAACGGACACGGGTCGCGGCCTTCGTTCCCACCTCCTTCCACGTAGTGCAGCAGCGGATTCATGCCCGATCCCACTACCTCGGCATTCCGCTCCAGATACCATCCGGTGTAGAAGAGTGGGTTCGGATTACGCCGTTCGCCGGCACCCCATCGGGCGAAGTGCTCGACCGGGCTCAATCCCGACGAGCCCACGTCCGGGTTCTGGTCCAGGTACCAGGCGGAGTCGAACAATATGGCGAGTTCTCCACCACTCGAGGCGGCTTGGAGATAGAGAGTCTCAGCGCTGGAGAGAGGAGATGGCAGCGAAGTGGAGAACCTCGCCTCGCTCGCAGAGGTCGCGCCCGGTGCTGCTTCGCCAAGCAGCGCCGAAAAAGTGGACCCAGTGACGGCACGATGGGATCTCTCCCGCAGATCCAGCAGCCGGATAATCGTCTCTGCCGCGTTGCCGACCGATCGCGCAGGTTCAGATACCGCGTGCCGCAGCTGCGTCAGCTCGCGCTCCAGTTTCCGCGCGACCGTTCGAGGTGCGGCCTGATTATTCCCCGTCGTAGCACTAAATGCCCGAGCAACTTTCCACCACCGAGCGTTCCGGCGAAGGCGCGCGATATCAGCCGCGACGGCTGCGATTACGGACGGCACGTGCGGCCATGCGACGGCGATCGCTTGTGATGCTGTCGAGAGATTGCGCGCCAGCTTCTCGAGCCGGTGCTCGAGGAGCTCACGATAGCGCTCCGCGCCGGCCTGGTAAGATCGACGCAGCTGCAGTGCGCCGAGTAGCCGCTCAGCGGTGCGCCTGCCGTCATCTCCGTGCCGCCTTGCGGCGCACAGCTGCTCCTCAAGCGCGATCTCGCGAGCTTTCGTCGCGGTGAGCTGCTCCTGCTCGCGCGCCTTTCCCGCCCGTAGCTCCGCCAGCTCTGCAGAGAGTCGCTCGCTTTCCGCGCGCAGCCGCTCCAGCGTTCGCTTCAGCTCCGCGGTCTGTGCGACCGCAGCTTTATCAGACCTCATACAGCTGGCAGAACAGTATTCGGTGATTCAAAGCTGACGATGAAAATGCGCAGCCGTCGACCTGCAGTCAGCTCGAACCCGCTGCGTCAGCGCGCGCCGATGCGCGGTGCAGAGCGGCTAGTCACGCGTCGCGGCCTCTGCCGCATCAAGGTGCCGGCGACGGCAGCACCCGCGCGATCATGCTGACGACCGTGTAATTCCCGGGTGCAGCTCCGATGTCCATGCGTAATGGATCGATCAGGTCAGGCGCATTGAGCCGGAAATAGACAACGTTCCTGCCTTTCACGAGGGGGGCGGACTGGGATTGCTCGTTCGTGTAGTCCGGTGTCCCGCGGCGCAGGTAGTACATTTCCATGACGGTATCGGTCGGGCTCTCGACAATCGCTTGAATGATGAACTGCTTGCCCTGCGTGAACGCCGGGAGAAACACCTGAGGATCATCGCCGGTGGCAGTGACTTTCAAGGAGTCACCCGCTGGTGTGAGCTGCACTTGCTGGCCGGCGCGGAACTGGCTGAAAACAGCCGCTGTTTTCGCCTCTGCCAGCAGGTTCTTTGCTGTCTCGAAAATGCTGGCCAGCTCGGACTGCGGTAAGGCCTGATCGGCTGGTAATGCGAACGGGGTGGCCGGCGAGGCAGCGGCATTCGCGCCGGACGGGACAGGAGTCGCAGCAGCGTTCGGCGCCTCGGTGCAACTGCTAAGCAGGAAGGCGAGCGACAATGTCAGAAGGCACCCGGTGATGAGTGCTGTGGGTCGTGAGAAATACATCCAGCGACCGTAGCTCAGCGGCACGCTCTGTCCAAAAACATATCCCGCCAGAGGATCACGAGTTGTCACGGGCGGCTCCGGGTGGAGACAGGAAGCGCACGTGCGGTCGCCTCGAGATACGCGCGGCCCCATCGCTGGTCCGGCTCGAGATGGCAGCCTTCGCCCCATTCGTTCCATGCGTTGATGAAGATGAATTCGCCGGCTGGCTTTACGGCACTCGCAGCAGCCGCGACTTCGTGTCGCAGCCAGCGTCCATATTCGGCTGGCGTGCTGTCGCGAATGCCGGCTCCGCCTTCTCCGCGGCGCGGAGTGTTGTCCCAGCCGGGCGAAACGCCGCCGAAGCGTGGGTAAACCACTGCCGGCCGCGCGATCAACACGTCGACCATCTCAGAGTAAGGAAACCACATTCCCTCGCCTGGCGTTTGTGGCCGCAGCTTCAGCAGCGTCAATGCGTCCGGCTCAAAACCGACCGCTGCATCGAAGCCGAGCGGGCGCGGATCACCGCGTTCGCCCGGAAAATTGCTTTCTACGCGTCCGAGAAAGAGCTCGCCGATGCCGAGCCGGCGAGCTTCTTCGCGCCAGATGTCGGTGGTGCGACGCGGGTCGGGGAGCGCGGTGGTGCGGTAGACGAGGAACAGCGGTTTGCCCTTGATCCGGATGTAGCGCGGATCGGCGAAGGCACGGCAGAGCCATCGAATATGCTCTCGATCGTCGGCTTCACTGTAGTGCTGCGCCAGGAGGACATCGTGCTCGCGACCATCCCAGGCGCGGGTCCAGTTCTCGTTTGCCCAGCAGAGGCAGAACGGGAAATCCGGCCGGCCGCTCGCCAGCACTTCGTTGAACGGCCGCTCGAGCACGCGCCGGCCATTGAACCAATAGTGGTAGTAACAGAAGCCGTGGATCCCGTGATCGCGGGCCAGATCCGCCTGTGCGTCCCGCGCTTCGGGTAAACGCAGGTCGTAAAAGCCCAACTCATTGGGGAGGTGCGGCTGGTAGTGGCCGGGGTAGATCGGACGGGTCTTGGCGACGTTCGTCCACTCCGTGAAGCCTTTGCCCCACCACTCATCGTTCTCCGGGATCGGATGAAATTGGGGGAGATAAAAGGCGATCGCTCGCGGCGGACGGGACATTCGTGGAACTCCTGGAAGCGTCCTGCAGCGTATCGGCGGCGACACTTATCCACAACGCTCGCAATACGCCAAATCACGCTTGTCATCGGAGGTGCTGACCGTAAGCTTCCGCTCCCCGATCGGGTAATGCATGTCCCTGGCCAGCCTACTCTCTGCCGAGCAGATCATTCCCGAGATGAAGGCGACCGAAAGGTGGCCCGCCATCGTCGAGCTCATCGACTTGCTCGTCAGTTTGCAGAAAATCAAAGCTGAGGACCGCGAGAGCATCCTCGCCTCCCTGAAACAGCGCGAGGAGACGATGAGCACCGGGATTGGTTTTGGAATCGCGATCCCGCACGCTTCCTCGGACCGGATCGATCAGGTGGTGGCGTCGTTCGGCCGCTCATCGTCTGGGATTGAGTTCGACGCCCTTGATAATGCCCCGGTAAAATTTGTGGTGCTCTTCGTGGTGCCGAAGAATCAATTCCAGACGCACCTCCGCACGCTCGCATCGATCGCGAAGTTCCTGAACGATCGCGGCACGCGCGAGAGCCTCGCCAGCGCGGGCTCCGCGCAGGAGATTCTCGGCATCTTTCGCGACCGCCCGCAGAAGTAGCCGCCGTCGTTCCGAGCGAAGTCGAGCAATCCCGTGATGTTGCCTGTACGTATCGCCACGGGATTCCTCGACTCCGCTTCACTCCGCTCGGAATGACAGACGGAGGCATGACATTCCAGGCGCGACTCGCGCGAAAATTGTCCGAAGCGCTGGCCGCGGCGGAGCTGCCGCTAACCGGCGACGTCACACCGGCGACGGATCCGCGGTTCGGCGATTATCAAACGAATGCGGCGCTGATCCTGGCGAAGCAGCGTGGCGAGAATCCCCGCGCGCTGGCCGCGAAGATCATCGAGCACCTGCGGGTGAGCGATATTTGTGAGCCGCCACAAATCGCAGGCGCAGGCTTTATCAATTTCACCATCCGGCGCGAAGCGGTGGAGCGACAGACCACGCAGCTGCTCACCGACGAGCGACTCGGCGTGTCCCGCGTGGAGAAGCCACGGCGCATCGTCATCGACTTCGGCTCCCCGAACGTGGCCAAGCCGATGCACGTCGGCCACATCCGCAGCACCGTGTTGGGCGACGCGCTCGCGCGGATCGCGAGCTTTCTCGGCCACGAGGTGATCCGCGACAATCATATCGGCGACTGGGGCACGCAATTCGGGATGGTGATCCACGGCTGGAAGAACCTTCTCGACCGCGCCGCGCTCGAGCAGGACCCGATCGCAGAGCTCGTCCGCATTTACAAAGAAACGAACCAGCGCGCGACAGCCGATCCAGCGGTGCGGGAAGCGTGTCGTGAGGAGCTGGTGAAGCTCCAAGCGGGCGAGCCGGAGAACTTCGCAATCTGGCAGGAGTGCGTCGGCCTCTCGATGCGTGAGTTCGAGCGCGCGTATGAAGTTCTCGGGATTCGCTATGACATCCAGCGCGGCGAGAGTTTCTACAATGATCGGCTGCCCGGCATCGTCGAGAGGCTGCTGAACTCTGGCCTGGCAGAGATCAGCGAAGGCGCAGTTTGCGTCTTCTTTCGCGACATCCCGGAACTCGCGGATAAGCCCTGCATCATCCGCAAAAGCGATGGCGGCTACAATTACGCCACCACCGATGTGGCGACGGTCGACTACCGCGTCCGCGACCTGAAAGCAGACACGGTATGGATCATCACCGGCGCGCCGCAGCAGCTTCACTTCCGGCAGATCTTCGAGCTCGCACGACGCGAAGGTTACACCGCTGATTTCCGCCACATCACGCACGGCAGCATTCTCGGCGAAGACCGAAAGCTGATGAGAACCCGCTCCGGCGACAACGTGGCGTTGAAGGACGTGCTGGACGAGGCGGTCGTCCGCGCGCGCAAGATCGTCGACGAAAAGAATGCCGAGCTCGCGGAAGCGGAGAAGGCGCAGATCGCGCAGGTGGTCGGCATCGGCGCCGTGAAATATGCGGATCTCTCGCAATATCGAATGACCGATTACATCTTTTCGTGGGATCGGATGTTGTCCCTGCAGGGCAACACCGCGCCGTATCTGCAGAACGCGTATGTCAGGATTCAGTCGATTTTTCGCAAAGCCGAGCCCCCCTCACCCCAGCCCTCTCCCGCAAGCGGGCGAGGGATATCCTCCGCGGACGCGAATGGGCGCGAGAGTGTCAATCCCTTCTCCCCTGGGGAGAAGGTTAGGATGAGGGGTATGGCGGAGGCGACAATCCTCCTGAATAAATCAGAGGAGCTCGTCCTCGCGAAACGTCTCTGCCAGTTCGCGGAGGTGGTGCCGACCGTCCTCAACGATTTCCGGCCGAACGTGCTCGCCAATTATTTGTTCGAGCTAGCGAATAGCTTCCACGCCTTCTACGAAGCCTGCCCGGTGCTCAAATCCGAAGAGCCCGCGCGCGCTTCACGCCTTGCCTTGTGCAACCTCACCGCGCGCGTCTTGCAGCGTGGGCTCGATTTGCTCGGCATCCAAGTGCCGGAACGGATGTGAAGGGTGGAAAGCCCGTCATCCCGAGTCGCGAAGACGGCGAGGGATCTCTCATCAGCGGGCGTGGGCTTTCGCGCGTCCGAGCTGCACGGTGCGAAGCGGTGATAACCGTAGCTCGGCCACACGCACGGTGTGCGGGAGATCCTTCGGCGCGCTTCGCCAGCCTCAGGATGACCAGGCGTGTGGCAGACAGTGGTGTTTTGCCTTCACGCCCACGATAGCGATGGTGACGATCCCGCAGTGAGCACCGAACCCTTGCGCATCCCCACCTCGACCTACCGGTTGCAGTTCAACCGCACGTTCACGTTTAACGATGCGCGCGTGATCGTCCCGTACCTGCACGAGCTCGGCATCACCGACTGCTACGCGTCGCCTTACTTCCAGGCGCGCGCGGAAAGCCTGCACGGCTACGACATCACCGATCATAACAAGCTCAATGCCGCGATCGGCACGCGCGAGGAGTACGATGCCTTCGTCGCCGAGTTGCAGGCATGCGGTATGGGCCAGGTGCTCGACTTTGTTCCCAACCACATGGGCATCGGCGAGCCGCTCAACCAGTGGTGGATGGATGTGCTCGAGAACGGTCCGAGCTCCATCTACGCGCCCTATTTCGACATCGATTGGCGCCCGCTGAAGTCCGACCTGCACGACAAGGTGCTGCTGCCGATCCTCGGCGATCAGTACGGCCGCGTGCTTGAGCGGGGCGAGCTGAAGGCGCGCTTCGATAGCGGCGCGTTTTACCTCAACTACTTCGAGCACGAATGGCCGATCGCGCCGCGCACTTACCGGCACATCCTGCAAATCGCGCTCGATCTCCTCACGCCGCACCGCGACGAGGATTTCTACGCGGAATTCCAAAGCATCATCACGGCGCTCGATTACCTCCCGCGCCGGAGCGAAACCGATCCATCGCGAATCGCCGAACGCGCGCGGGAGAAGGAAATTGTAAAGCGCCGGCTCGACCGGCGTTGTCAGGAAGCGCCGGAGGTCCGGGAGGCGATCGAGAAAGCGGTGCGACAGATCAACGGCATCCCCGGAGACGCGCGCAGCTTCGATGCGCTGGATGAACTCCTGAACGATCAGGCGTATCGCCTCTCCTTCTGGCGCGTGGCTGCGGAGGAAATCAACTACCGCCGGTTTTTCGACATCAACGATCTCGCTGCAATCCGGATGGAGCTGCCGGAAGTGTTCGACTCCACCCACCAGCTGCTGCTCGAACTCGTCGGCGTGCGCGCGGTCACTGGATTGCGAATCGACCATCCGGATGGGCTCTACCTGCCGCGCGCCTATTTCACTAAACTGCAGCAGCGCTGCGCCGAAGTACTCGGGACGCGATCCTCGTCGGACAATCGCGCTCTCTATCTCGTCGTGGAAAAGATCTTGTCCGGCATGGAGCGATTGCCGGCGGACTGGCCGGTGCACGGCACCACCGGCTACGATTTTGGCCGGCTCGTGAACAGCGTCCTCTGCGATCCATCGGCAGAAGAAAGCATCACGAAGACGCACCGGCGTTTCATCGACCACTCGATGCACTTCGGCCATCTGGTTTACGCGAAAAAGCGACTTGTGATGCGCCTCTCGCTGGCGAACGACGTCAACGTCCTTGGCAACATGCTCGACAGGCTGTCGGAGAGGAACCGCTGGTTCCGCGACTTCACCCTCGAAGCTTTGGGACGCGCGGTGCGTGAGACGATCGCCTGCTTCCCCGTTTACCGGACCTACATCACGCCGGGCCAGCCGGTGAGCGACGAAGATCGCGCTGTCATCGAACGCGCAGTCGCTGCCGCCAAGCGGCGCAACCCGGCGATCGAGGAATCCGTCTTCAACTTTCTCCGCGATATTCTGCTCTTCCGTTTCCCGGAGAATCTCGACGAAGAAGCGCGCGCCGATCACGTGCACTTCGTGCTGAAATTTCAGCAGTGCACCGGCCCGATCATGGCGAAGGGTCTCGAGGATACCACCTTCTACATCTACAACCGCCTCGCCGCGTTGAACGAAGTGGGCGGCGAGCCGCAACAGTTCGGCATCAGCGTTCCGACCTTTCACGAGGAGAACGCGCATTATCAGCGGCATTGGCCGGCGACGATGCTCACCACCTCGACGCACGACACGAAACGGAGCGAAGACGTGCGGGCGCGGATGATCGCGATCTCGGAGATCCCGCAGCTCTGGCGCGCGTCGCTGCAGAAGTGGCGCACGCTCAATAAGCGGTTCAAGCGCCGGATCGAAGATGCGGAAGCGCCGGACGCGAATGAAGAATATCTGCTCTACCAGACGCTGCTCGGCACCTGGCACGTAGATGCAACCGGCGCAGCAGTTCCAAGCGCGACCGAAGAGTACATCGGTCGCATCCAGGCCTACATGACCAAGGCGCTGAAGGAAGCCAAGGTCAACACGAGCTGGATTCAGCCTAACGAGCAGTGGGATACCGCGATGCGCGAATTCATCAGCGGTCTTCTCGGACCGGAGAAAAACAAATTTCTGCCGGCGTTTCTCCCCCTGGCGGAGGAGATCGCACGGCTTGGCGCGATCAATTCGGTCGCCCAGGTGGTGCTGAAACTAACGAGTCCGGGCGTGCCGGATATTTACCAGGGGAACGAGATCTGGGATTTCAGCCTGGTTGATCCGGATAACCGGCGACCCGTTGACTACCAGCTGCGGCGCGAGATGCTCGCACGCGTGCAACACGCCGCGCCTGCGGAGTTGCTGCAAAGCTGGCCGGACGGCGCGATCAAGCTGTTCGTCACTCACCGGCTGCTCACGTTCCGCCGGGAGCAGCCGGCCCTGTTCTTGCACGGAAATTATGTGCCGCTGGCGACGTCGGGCACACTCGCGGATTCGTGTCTCGCCTTCGCGCGCGAACACGGCGGAGCATGGCTGGTCGTGGTGGTGCCGCGTTTATCGTCACGCGTCGGATTTCCTCCGCTCGGTGAGCACTGGCAGGACACCGCGGTCGAGCTGCCGGAAGCTGCTTCGCAAGCGGGCGCGCGCGATCTCTTCACTGGGGCCGGACTGCGCCTCGAAGGCACTTCGCTGAAGCTGTCGGATGCGATGGCAGAGCTGCCGTTCGCCGTCTACACAAGTTCCTCGTAGGGGTCATCCCGAGCGCAGCGGAGCGGAGTCGAGGGATCCCGTTGTATACCGATCGGTTTGCCACGGGATCCCTCGGCTTCGCTCGGGATGACCAATACCAGCTTTGTGTAAATCGCGAACGGCCCTCCGGTGGGTAGGGCGAGACTCCGTCGAGCCTCCACACGGGACCGCCCGGGCTCGACAGAGTCTCGTCCCACCAGGAAATTCAACGCGCTTGCGCGCCGCGGCCGAACTTGTCCGCCAGCTCAACGGTTTTGTTCGCGAGCCAGCTGACGTTCTCCCCGATTTCCGAGCCGAAATCGATGAAGCTGATTTCAGCGGAGGCAATGACCAGCATCGCGCTGAGCAGCAGCAGGTTCATCAGGTAGATCACGACCAGCGAGAAGAACGTGCCGTGATCCGTCAGGTCCGTCTGGCTCTTCGGGATCATCCAGCAGGTGAAGGTGAAGTGAAATGCCCATGTCACGCCGATCACGCCGTAAAGAAGACGGCCAAACGGCTGCACATCGGTGATCAGGCTGAAGAGTCCGTAAACGGCGAGGGCGATGATGCTGTAGAGCGGGTAAAAATAGGGCGCGAGCGCGATCCAGAAATTATTCCGATCGGTGATGATGTAGCCGCCGTCGCGTCCCACGCGGAACTGACTCACGCGTCCGCCCATCAGCCACACCCAGACGGCATGAGTGAGTTCGTGACCGAAGATGTAGATCACCAGGGGCCGCGGCAGCCCGAAAAACGCGATCAGCCAGAGAACGCAGCCTAACGAGAAGAACCAGAACTCTTCACCGGCCCAGAATTGCTGATCGACCGCCGCGCGCGTGAAGACGGTGAAAAACGTGACGCTGAGGACGGCGCAGACGGGCAGGAGGAAAATCGCGACCACGAATTTCACCCACCGCACCGGCACCATCAGCGGCGACGG
>JACDCC010000054.1 GCA_013694595.1 Chthoniobacterales bacterium | reverse complement strand
GTTAGAGAAAGGGATTCATGGCGCGGACGCCGTCGTAGTCCTGGCCATGGTTGAAGTCTTCTGTAATCAATTCGGAAGCACCCGATGTCCGCGCGGCCGCGATAATCAGAGCGTCCCACAAGGAAACTTTCCAACGCGCCTGCTCGTCCAATCCGGCCTGAAGAAGATCGAGGGTATAATCCACGACGGGCCAGGCCGTGAAGTCGCGGACGATCAGAGTTGCCTCAACTTGGGAAACCCCTTGGCGCCCGAGGTTGACATGCATTTCCTGGAGGACCTGAACGCTGATCGCGATTTCGCCGAGGGCGAACCAGCCTTCCTCCACCAACCGCAACGCCACGGCCCGTTTCGCCGGCGCATCAAGGTCGTATGCGTAGAGAAGGATGTTTGTATCGAGAAACTTAGTGGCGCTCATGACTTTCTGCGCGGCTGAGACGCTCCCCGCCGAGCCGGAGCCCCTTCTGCAGACGGGCGCGGGCCGCCCCTGGGTCGGGAGCTTCGGTGCCGGATCGGATAACCCAGTCCAACCCCAGAAGAACGAGTTGCTTCAAAGTGGTTTTCCTCTGCGCCGCCACAATTTTCGCCCGATGCAGAACGCTCTCGGGCAAATCGATCGTCGTCTTCATCGGCTGTTTATACAGGTTTACGGTTATACGGTCAACTGTGCGGTTACGCAGGAATTAAGAGCTATTCAATAAATCCTTCTTTGCAGCAATCCTTCTTTATGGAAAGATGGCCGAAGGTGAAAACTACGATTGATATTCCTGAGCAGCTTTATAGGCGAGCGAAGATTCGTGCGGTCGAGCTCGGGTCCAGCCTGAAGGCCCTCGTCTTGACCGCGCTCGAAGAGGAACTGGGAAAGGACCCGGGGAAAACTGAGCCGCGTCCACTTTACTTCGCGCGACGCAAACTGCTGCCCGAGTACGAGGCGCTTTTGCAAGCCGGCGCTTTTCGTGAAGGCGCCGACTCGGCCGAGATCGTCTCGCAAGAGCGTGATGCTGGATGAGCGAGGCTTACTACGACACGGCTTTTCTTTTCAAGCTGCAATCGGGCGAGCGCGGTGCGGAGCAGGTGCGCGCCCACGCCGTCACGGTGGAAGGGGTGGCGTGCTCGATCCATGGGCGCGCCGAGTTTGCCTCGATCTGCCATCGCAAGTTCCGTGAAGGCGCGGCGAGTCGGGCTCAGGTGCGCAGTTTGCTCGCGCAGCTTCAGGCCGACACCGTGGCCGGCGGCATCCGGTGGCTCCCCATCAACCCCACAAGCATTGAGCGCGTGGAGGAAGTTTGTCGAACCGCTCCCGCCACGGTTTTTCTTCGCGCTGGGGATGCTCTCCATCTGGCATGCGCCGCGGAGAATGGCTTTGAGGAAATTTATTCGAATGATCGTCATCTGCTCGCCGCGGCGCCACTCTTCGAGTTGCAAGGCGTCAATCTAATCATCTCCGCTTGAAATCTTTCGCGATATGGAAACCTTCCGGGCTCGATCCCGCATCTGCCTTCAAGGCGAAAGAATCGGAGCGCGGCTTGAGCCATGATCAGGTGCGACGAAGACGCGAGGAACATCATATCGCCTCTACAAGATAGCGCGCGTTCGCCCGCAAGCGTCCGGCTGCATTTCATGGCAGAGCCGACCAGGTTCGTGTCGGTCCGCAGTGAATCAGGGTTAAACGCCACCATGAACATCCCGCGATCAATGCAGGAATTTCACGCGGGTTTTGTCTTGGCGCCGGCGACTACCTATCAGCGATGGCAGCCCGAGTCCGTATCGCTACCGCGTCCGCCCACCGAGCTTCATCAATCTCACCGTCTCTCGAAGACATGTGCCTCGGCCACACCGTGGCCGACGTCATGGTCGTCCCCGGCAGCATCGATATCGTGATGGGCGAAGTTGACCGCTGAGCGGCGGAGATTCTTCGTCTTGCGATTCTGCCATCATCGTCATACCCTGAAGCGTGAAAACGCTTTCGGTAAAGTTGCCCCTGCCGCTCGCGCGCTGGCTTTCCAAGCAGGCGCAAGAGATGAAACGGACGCAGTCTGATTTGGTCCGGCAGGCCCTCGAAGCGCAACGCCGCGGCGAGCCCGGTTCCAAGAGTAAATCCTGCGCCGAGTTGCTCTCCGAGCTGGATGGTTTTTTCGAGGGGTCGCGCGACCTTTCGACTAATCCGAAATATTTGAAGGACTATGGGAAGTGACCGAGACGCTGCTGGATAGCGGACCGCTCGTAGCTTTTTACTCCACGCGCGATCGTCATCATAATTGGGCTTTCGCCAATTTCAGCGCGCTGCCTCCTCCGCTTCTGACCTGCGAAGCGGTTTTGAGCGAAGCATGTTTTTTGGTTGGTCGAGATGGCGGCGCACCCGCCGCGATCTTGAAGGCGGTTCGTCACGGCATTATCCAAGTTGCGTTCGATCTTGAGACAGAAGCTGCGGCGCTGGAGTCGCTCATGGAACGTTACTCCGACGCACCGATGTCTTTGGCCGATGCGTGTCTCGTTCGGTTGAGTGAATTGCACCGCGACTGTCGGGTCTTCACGCTCAACTCACACTTCTTCCGCTATCGCCGAAACGCGCGGCAATTGATCCCGCTCCTCGCACCTTGGTAGCGAAGGCGAGACAACCGTCAGGACGGCGGGTATAGCTCGAACTTCCGCGTCTCCGGATCCGTTTTATCCCACGGGTGAGCGTCGGACGTGAAGATGTCCACTCACGCTTGTGCAAACGGTCGTTTCCTCGAAAGGGCAAGTGATCCTGCCGGCAATCCTGCGCGACCGCTGTATAAGTTTCTGGGATGGACTCTCGAACAGTACGAATTTTGGGGTGAAACGCAGGTCGAACCGGAATAGCGCAGTGAGCGGCGGCCGCACAAATCCGGGTGCCGGCGTCCATCTCGCCGGAGCTAACTTTTGCTGCAAGGAGCGTCAACCGACTTTGGACGCGCGTGGACCGTAGGCAGTTCACCGTCGGGAGGATTACTGCATCTAAAAATCGCGAAGGAAATTCGGATGTGCTTTGAGCCAGTTGCCCTGCCACTCCTTCGACTCAAGCCGGCCGAAGAGCAGCTTGCCCGCATCCATCAGTCTTGCGAGCGCCTCGTTCTTCGCGCGAGGGACATAGCCGAGATGATGGCCTTTCTCGTCGAAGATCATAATCGCGGGGGCGTCGTGTTCGTTCGCCGGTTCGCGCTTTAGTGGGAGGAGCGAGCCGATGGTAAGCAGCGGCTCCACTCCTTGCAGTTCGCGAAAGCTCGTGCCAGCGATCGCGCATTCCACGAGCATGATCTCGCGAACGAACGGTTGAAGCTGCCCGGCTTTGTCGAACGAGCCGTGCAGCAACGCCAGCAGCGCTGGGTCAATTACGGCTAAATCCGTTCCCATCCTGGGCGGCGGCAAGAGTCTGTCTCGCGTGATTCTCGAGCTCGGTCCGTTGCTGCTCGAGAAAAGCACATTCCTTATCGATCTCTTCGCTGCACCGAGACGCGGAGGCCACTGCCTTTCAACACACGGGCGATTCCTTTCCTCTTACCGTTGGCGGACTTTCGGCTCGCGCGCGGGCGCGGGTGTGATATCCCAGCACCTGAAGATGATGCTCGGAGGCGGCATACTCAAAGGCATGGCAGTGACGGCGCGGAATTTCGTCGGCAGCTATTTCGTGAAGGAGCGGATGACGACGGTGCAGTATCCGGAAGAACGCGCGCCGCTGCCCGAGAACTATCGGAACTTCCCGTTCCTCGTGTTCGATGGTGAAGCTTCGGATGCCGGCTTGCGATGTGTTGCCTGCAAGATTTGCGAGAAGGAATGCCCGCCGCAGTGCATTTACATCGTCAAAAGCAACGACAAAAAGCCCGATTACGTCGGGAAGCCGCAGTTTTACCCGGCGCAATTCGATATCGACATCTCGGTCTGCATGAGCTGCCAGATTTGCGTCGAGGTCTGTCCGTTCGAGGCGATCAAAATGGACAAGGTTTATGAGCTCAGCAGCCGTGAACGTTTCGACGCCTTGCTTCTGCGCAAGCCGGAGCTGGCTAAGTCTAACGAGTACTACCACCGGATCCATCCGACGGAAGCCGCCGATGTCGACGCAGGTCTTGCAGCCGCCGCCGCTGCCGCCGCGGCGAAGAAGAAACCGGCGGTGGCGTCGCCCGCTCCTCCAACTCCGCCAAGCAACCCGAACCCGGCGTGAATGCTCTTGTCATTCCGAGCGAAGCGGAGCGGAGTCGAGAAATCCCGTAGCATTACGTGCAGGTAGTGCCGCGGGATCCCTCCACTTCGGTCGGGATGACAGTCGGCGCAGCAGCCGAGCGCAGACGCGTTTAGACCAGTCCCTGGTCCATCATCGCGTTCGCTACCTTGAGGAAACCGGCGATGTTCGCGCCGTTCACGTAGTTGCCGGGCGTGCCGTACTTTTCGGCGGTACGCTCACAAACTTCGTGGATCGTTTTCATGATGTTGTAGAGGCGGTTGTCCACCTCCTCACGTGTCCACGAGATGCGCATGCTGTTCTGTGCCATCTCGAGGCCGGAGGTTGCGACCCCGCCGGCGTTGGCCGCTTTGCCCGGCCCGAAGAGAATCTTCGCGTCGAGGAATCGGTTAATCGCGCCTATCGTGCTCGGCATGTTCGCGCCTTCGGAAATGACGTAAACGCCGTTGCGCAGCAAATTCGCGGCGTCCTTCTCGCTGATCTCGTTCTGCGTGGCGCTCGGGAATGCACATTCCGCCTTGTGATCCCAAAGCGGGTTCTCGCCTAACGAGCCGTCCAGCGCCGTGAAGCTCGCGCCTTTGAATTCCTCCACGTACTCCGCGATCCGTCCGCGCCGCACGTTCTTCAAATCCATCACCCAGGCGAGCTTCTCGCGCGTGATTCCCTCTTCGTCGAAGATGTAGCCGCCAGAATCCGATAACGTCACCGGCTTCGCGCCCATCGAGAGCAGTTTCTCCACGGTGTATTGAGCGACGTTCCCGCTCCCTGAGACCAGGCAGGTTTTCCCCTTTAGCTCCTCCTTCCGTGTTTTTAGCATCTCCGACGCGAAGTAAACAGCGCCGTAGCCGGTGGCTTCAGGTCGTATGACCGATCCGCCCCACGTGAGTCCCTTGCCGGTCATCACGCCGGTGAATTCGTTCTTCAGCTTCTTGTACATGCCGAACATGAAACCGATCTCGCGCGCCCCGACGCCGATGTCGCCTGCGGGCACATCCGTGTTCGGGCCGATGTGCCGCGAGAGCTCGCACATGAACGACTGGCAGAACCGCATCACCTCCGAGTCCGTCTTTCCCTTGGGATCGAAATCCGCGCCGCCCTTTCCGCCGCCCATCGGCAGCGTCGTGAGGGCATTTTTAAACACCTGCTCGAACGCGAGGAACTTCAGGATCCCAAGATTAACGGAAGGATGAAACCGCAGCCCGCCCTTGTACGGCCCGATTGCGCTGTTCATCTGCACGCGAAAGCCGCGATTCACCTGCATTACCCCCCCATCGTCGCGCCACGGCACGCGGAACATGATCACGCGTTCCGGCTCGATCATCCGCTCGAGGATCTTCGCTTCGCGGAACTCCGGATGCCGGTCGAGCACTGTCGTGAGCGATTCGGCCACTTCCTGCACCGCCTGGTGGAACTCCGGTTCTGCCGGATTCTTCGCCTTCACCGCATCCATCAACTCCGAGACGTATTGGTTCATAGATAATTCGCGGCTGACGGCGCCGCCCGTACGATCTGCCAGATTCCTGGCGCGGGCGATGTTATGCGGCTTCCGCCTGCCGCGTCTATGACCTTCTCGTGCGGATCAGGCCGGGACGAGCTCAGGCGTGCTGAGGGAGATCTCTTCCTCCACCTCGTCTTCGATCGTCGTGAGCGGCGCAAACCGGTCGGCCCGGAATCCCCGCTCAATTCCGTGTGCGTTGAGCGGCCCGGTGATTTCGCAAAGGTAAACCGCGATCTCGCCTTCTTCTCCTGTCAATCCGACGCCCGGCACGATGTCGCGGATCGTGTAGGTGTTGCCCTCTTTCGGCAGCTCCGTGTAGAGCTTCTCGATCCCGAGCGGGAACCGACCGTTGACGCAGACGACTTTTTGGTTGGGAAGAAACATGGGCGGCAATTTTCACCGCCGTTCTGGACCTCGCAAGTTCGAGCGCCGGCCCTGGAGCGTGTCAT
>JACDCC010000046.1 GCA_013694595.1 Chthoniobacterales bacterium | reverse complement strand
GGCAGAGAACTACGTGAGGGTGGCGCTCGACAACACGATGGCTGGCAAGCCGGTCGCCAACGCGAGCACGAGGCCGTACGGCTGCTCGGTAAAGTACTAACGCACAGCGGTCGAAGCCGGGCTGGAGGAGGTCTACTTCTCCACGCTCGCCGCTGTCCGCCGCGCCGCCTGACGGAACGATGCTCACACACGTCGCCCGATTCGAGTTCCGCTACCTGCGCCGCAACCCGCTGTTGTGGCTGACGGCCGCCGGGGCCTTCGCGCTGTTTTTCCTCGGAGCGAGCGTGGACGGCTTCGACCTCGGCGACGAGGGCGGCCTCCTGAAGAACGCGGCCTACGCGACGCTGCGGAACTACGTGATGATCTCGGTCTTCTTCATGTTCGTGACGACATCGTTCGTCGCGAACGCCGTCCTCCGCGATGACGAGACAGGCTTCGGCCCGATCATCCGTTACCCCATCATCTACCGCAGCTCGCGTTGGCCGTGACTCCGCTATCGGCGGGCTTAAGGCAGGACAGGATCGTCAAGGCCTTCTCTATGGTGCGTGCGACTAATCCCGACACGAGCGGACTCTCCGAAAATCATCAGGGGGGCAAACCGGGTGGACCCACATCATCCTTGCTGCCCCCGTTTTCACGGGTTAAATCTTGCGGGTCGAAAGACTTTCGGGGGTATAGCTCAGTTGGTAGAGCGCGTCGTTCGCAATGACGAGGCCAGGGGTTCGAACCCCTTACCTCCACCACCACGCGCATACCGTGGTGCGCCTAATGGCCGGCCTTCACCATCCCGCGTTGTTCGAGAAGTGAATCAATGGAAAGGCGACCTGCCCCGTTGAACAAGAAGAACAACCCAGCGGCGATTATCATCAGCGCCGGGAACATGCTGTGAAACGATTGGCCGAGATGCGCAATCACGATGGCGCAGACGAAGTTGATGATGAAAACGACGGAGGTGAGACGAATCCAGGCACCGAGGAGAATCGAGACGCCGCAGATGAATTGCGCGTAGACCGAGAGTGGCGCCGCGATCGCTGCGGCCGGTACGCCTCGTGCCATGAGGAATTTCTCGAACTCGGTCATCTGCTCGGCGTTGAGGATATTATCCTGCACGCCGTGGATAATGAACGCGCCGATGAGCAGCCGCAGAAAGAGGGGCGCGTAGTCGCGATGACGCTTGCAGAACTCGAGATCGAGGAGGCGGCGGAACATCGGTGCGTTCAGTTGCGGCGCAATCCACCGACAAGTAGCTCCGCGATTCGCGTCGCGTGCGCTTCGACATCCCGGCGTTTGCCAAGCTCCGCGGTGCTCAGGCTAAACGGCAGCAGTGAGTTCGTGGCGACGATCAACACTCGAGCGGTCGGGAGAGGGTCGCTGCAGCGAAGCTCACCTGAGCGGTCCCCCTCTTTCAGGACAGCCGCGAGCACCTTCGCCTCGCGGTCGAAATGACGCTGCCGCCGATCGAGCAGGCCTGATCGCAGGTCCCGCAGCACTTCGCTGATGCTCTGCGTGTAATGCTGGACAGCATCGAAGCGGAACATCACCCGCAACAGCAGCATCTCGCGCACTCGTCCAGCCGCGGTGTCGCTGTCAGCAGCGATCGCCTCCAGTTGTTCCAGCAGCCGCCGCACGATGCGGTCGACATGTGACAGGACCACTTCCTCCTTGCTCCGGAAGTGCAGATAGACGGTTCCCTTTCCGATGCCCGCCTCGTTCGCGACATCCTCGACTGTCATTTTCTTATAGCCGTATCGCGCGAGCAGACGATCCGCAGCATCAAGGATGAGGTCTTCGCGTGTCTCCGAATCAACGGCTAATTTCATCTTAGTGACTAATGACTCGATTTGACTTTCGGTCAAACGCGCGGCAAAGTCGCACTGTTACTCAACAGCAACTCTGCAACCAAATCTATGATCTACAGAACAGCATTCACCGTCCTCCTGGCAATTCTTTCAAGCGCGCAGCTGACGATTGCGCAGACCGCGCAGCCACCGGGTCCAGTCGCTGACTTCAAGCTCGATGAGGCAACGCGCACACAGGTGCTCGAGCAATCATTGAAGCATGTCCGAGAACGCTACGTCTTTCCGGACATCGGCGACGCGATGGAGAAAGCGCTTCGTGTGCGGATCGCGAACAAAGAATACGACGGCATTGAAAGCGCCGCGGCTCTGGCAGCGAAGCTGACGGCTGACTTGCAGGCGGTCAGTCGCGATAAACACCTGCGCGTTAAGCTTGTCGATCCGGCTGCCGCGCGAGCGCGACTGCCGCAAGACGATGCCGCGCGACGCGAGGCCGCGGCTGTCGAGAGTCGTAGAGGGAATCACGGATTCAGGCGCGTCGAACGTCTCGCGGGAAACATTGGCTACATCGATCTGCGCGCGTTCTCGCCAGCGCGGTGGGCCGCGGAGAAGGCGGCCGCAGCGATGAACCTCGTCGCGGACACGGAGGCGCTGATCATTGATCTGCGCGAGAACGGTGGTGGCGACCCGGAAATGGTTGCGCTGATGGTCTCGTATCTCTTAGAGGGCGAGCCGGTCCACTTGAACGATTTCGTCGATCGCGAAGGCAAGGTAGTGAGCGACTTCTGGACATCGAAGGGGCTGCCTGGAAAACTCTTCGTGGGCAAAGATGTGTATGTGCTGACGAGTGGCACCACGTTCTCTGCGGCCGAAGGGTTCGCTTACGATCTCACGAACCTGAAGCGCGCGACGCTCGTCGGTGAAACAACCGGCGGCGGCGCGAACCCCGTCACGATGCTGGATGTCGGTGAGCGGTTTCGCATTGCACTGCCAATAGGGCGTGCGCGCAGCCCGATCACGCAGACGAATTGGGAGGGGGCCGGCGTGAAACCGGACATCTCTGTGCCGGCGAAGCTCGCGTTGCATACTGCGCATCTCGCGGCGTTGACGAAGCTGACGGAGAAGAACGACTCGCCTTCGCAGAGCGCCGCATTGGCCACTGCAATCGAACGCGCGCGCAAGGAGCTGGAGGACCTCAAGGCTGGTGGCGCAGGTTAACGCGCCGACCACGCGGTCTCCTCGGGCAGCGTTGCACCTGGTCTTCGCCTTCCTTCTGCTCTGCTTCGGTGCAGCAGGGATGTCGGCCGTGCAGGAGAGTCTGACGTTCGAAGGCGACGTCTCGCAACGCGCGAGGCTTCCTCGATCCCGATCACTTCCTCGAGATCCGCATCCTCAGCTTCGTGACCGACCGAAGGCCGACTCACGCCGGCATCGATCCCTACAATTACTACATCGACCGGAACTCACGCGACAACGTGCGGCAGCTGTTGCCTCGAATGAGTCCCCTCAGTAACACGCTCCGGCCTATCACCTTACCGGAACTGCTTCCCAAACATCGTCTTCGAACACCTAAAAAACCCAACCCAACGTCTCGCATTTAATAAACCTATGAAATGGAAACCTATTCTCGCTCTTCTCACCCTCACCGCCGTCGCGGCCGGCGGGTTCGCCTGGTATTCGATGGCGGGCTCGACCGACGCGCTCGCGGATTTGCAAATCGGCAGCGAAGCACCTGCCTTCACCTTGAAAGACTCGACCGGCAAAGAGCGCTCGCTCTCCGATTTCCGCGGCAAGTTCGTCGTGCTGGAGTGGTTTAACGAGGGCTGTCCCTTCGTGAAGAAGCACTACGAGAGCGGCAACATGCAGAAGCTGCAGGGGGAATACACGGGCAATGACGTCGTCTGGCTGTCCATCAATTCATCCGCGCGGTGGAAGCAGGGCCACATGACGTCGGAGTCTGCGGCGAAGACGATCTCGGAGTGGAACATCAAGGCCACGAGCATCCTCTTCGATCACGACGGCAAAGTCGGCAAGATGTACGGCGCGAAGACGACGCCGCACATGTTCGTGATCGATAAGGAAGGCAAGCTCATCTACCGGGGCGCGATCGACGGCAAAGCGACGACGAAGTCCGCCGATGTGGCTGGGGCAGAGAACTACGTGAGGGTGGCGCTCGACAACACGATGGCTGGCAAGCCGGTCGCCAACGCGAGCACGAGGCCGTACGGCTGCTCGGTAAAGTACTAACGCACAGCGGTCGAAGCCGGGCTGGAG
>JACDCC010000002.1 GCA_013694595.1 Chthoniobacterales bacterium | reverse complement strand
GCCTCCAGTGGCTTCACACGAAATCTTCTGCCTCGGTGTCTTTTTTCATTGAGGCAACGAATCCTTTTCCCTCTCCTTCCTGACACCCGCTCGGTGTCTTTTTATTTGAGTCAATTCGCGTCGCCGGGAGGACCTCCGGTGAGGTTGCCTAAATTGTTGAACTCATATGTAATGCCACGATCCCGGCTGCGGCCCGTCGTGATGTTCGCCAGAGTAAGGCTGCTGTAAGCAAGAATCGGCGGGTTCCGCTCCACGTCCGAAGAGGAGAGTGGCGGGAAGCTTACCGCCAGATCGATGTCACCGCCGCCGTCGCCACCCACATCGGCTTCAGTCTTTTCCGTGAACTCGTCCGACTGCCCCCGATAAAACGGCACCCTCATGAAGGGATCGAACGTAGGCTCGCCGCATTCAGGTCGTGGAACCAAAGGTCGACGCCCGCCGGGACACCGCGGATGCCGCCGGTGTAGTTGTTTCCGCGGTAATCGGTACGGATGCTCGGCTCACCGTCACGCCCGGCGACCGGCGCTTTCACAGTCACATTCGGGCTGAAAGCAATCCGCCACCGTCCACATACGCCGCCGTCCGCTGCGCCGCCCCCTTGTCCTGAATGGTTGCGGTGCCGCGATACGGGTCAACGCCCACCGCGGTGAAGTAAACGACGTGCACGAAGTTGCTTCCGGATCGATTGCCGCATTGTCATCTGTCTCCGGCGCACCACCGTTTCGCCCGGTCGAGGTGATCGGGCCCTTTACTGTGTCTTTATGGATGTAGAAGTCGTAATCCTGACTCGGCAGGGTCCAGCGGAAGGTCAACGCGATCAATTTCGTCCGCCAATCCGCCTCCGTGCCCGTGACGGTGATTTTGAACGCATCGCAATTCAGACCATCGACGCAGGTGATCTCTCCTTCGCTAATTGTCGCGCCCCATGGGGCCAATTGCCTCTTCGCTCCGATACAGTTGCAGTGAAGCTGCACTTTCGACGCGAGCCAGCGCCCCCCGCGCGGTGGCCTGCTCTACTCGGGACAGCGGCGGTCAGTAGCTTTGCGACGCTGTTCATCGCGCGAAATTTTTTCCCGAACGAAAAGAAAATCACGCATCAGATCACCGCTGATTATCACGTCGGCGACGACACGTTCCTCCGCACCATGGGCACGCTGCTCGGGCCGCCGATTCTCGAAGGCAATCACGTCACGCCGTTGCAGAACGGCGACGAGATCTTCCCCGCGATGCTCGATGGGATCCGGTCGGCGCGAGACACGATCACGTTTGAAAACTTCCTGTGGCGCGAGGGCGAGATCACCGATCTCTTCGCCGCGGCGCTGGCGGAGCGTGCGCGTGCGGGCGTGAAGGTTCACTTCCTTCAGGACGCCCTCGGCTGCGACGAAATCCGCGGCCGCGCGATGAATCTTCTGCGCCGTTCGCCCGTGGAGCTGGAGGTCTTCCGCTTCATGAATCTCAGCATGAACTTCCGCACCCACCGCAAGTTGTTGGTGATCGATGGTCGCACCGGCTTCATCGGCGGCACCGGCATCGCGGACGATTGGAAAGGCGATGGAGAAACGCGCGGTTTGTGGCGCGACTCCCATTACCGCGTCGAGGGGCCGGCAGTCGCGCAGATGCAGCACGCCTTCATGGATAACTGGATGCAGACGCGCGCGGAGCTGCTGCACGGCGAACGGTATTTTCCGAAACTCGAGAAATGCGGACCGCACAAGTGTCAGGTGTTCAAAAGCTCGGCCGGCGAAGGTTCCGACAGTGCCCGCATGATGCTCCTGGTCTCGATGGCCGCCGCTCGCCACACCATTCGCATCGCGAACGCGTACTTCATCCCCGACAATCTCTGCCTGCAGACGCTCCTCGAAGCCTGTCACCGCGGCGTCAAAGTCGAGATCATCACACCGGGCTCAGACACGGATGCGTTGCTGGTGCGCGCGGTGGGCAAAACGCGGTGGCGGCGCCTGTTTGAGGCAGGGGCTCGCTTCTACGAGTACCAGCCGGCGCGCTTTCATTGTAAGTATTTTCTCGTCGACGATATGTGGGCGTCGATGGGATCGGCGAACCTCGACAATCGCTCTCTCTCGCTCAACGAAGAGGCGAACCTGAATGTGCTCGATCGCGATTTTGTCACCGCGCATGCGCAAGTGTTCGAGGATGACAAAAATCGCTCGCGCGAGATCACGATGCAGGATTGGCTGAACAGACCGCTCGGTGACAAGATCAAAGGCCATCTCGGATCCATCCTGCGATCGCAGATGTGATCCCGTTCTCGCGCTCTGTCATTTCCGACGAAGCGCAACGCGTGCCGTTTAGATCGCACGACATGAAAGGCGCAGAGGAGCGGTGAACCACGAAAACGCACAACGTTTGCGCGTGGCGACTTACAATGTCCACGGCTGCGTCGGCATGGACGGAAAGCGATCCGAATCACGCATCGCGGAGGTGATCGCGAGCCTCTCCGTCGACATCGTCGGCCTCCAGGAACTGGACCATAACCGCGCCCGCTCAGCCGCCATCGACCAGGCTGGCACGATCGCGAAGCAACTCGGCTGGCATCATTTCTTCCATCCGGCGATGCGGCGCACGGAGGAATTGTACGGCGACGCCATCCTCAGCCGCTATCCGATCACGGTACGACATGCCGTCGAGCTTCCCGGGTTCGCGCCGTGGTATTGCCGCGAAACCCGCGGCGTCACCTGGGCGGAAGCAGCTACTCCGCTCGGGCCCGTCCACATCATCAATACTCACTTCGGCCTCGGGCGGCGCGAACGCCTGCTGCAAGCGCGCCTGCTCACCAGCCCGGAGTGGCTCGGCGCAGTCACGCCGGATACAGCCGTCATCGTGCTCGGCGATTTCAATAGCCTTCCCTGGTCGCCGGCTTACAGGATGATCGAGAGCCAGCTCCGCGATGTGCGCCGGGTGATCGCATCCGCCTGGTCGTTCCGGACTTTTCCGACTCTCTTTCCGGTTTTGGCCGTCGATCACATCTTCGCCACGCCCGCGCTCACACCGACCAGCATGAGCGTTTATCGCAGCGGCCATGCGCGCATCGCCTCCGATCATTTCCCGCTCGTCGCTGACTTCGCTCGCAGCAGCCGCTCCTGAATCGCGGGCGTCCACATCCGGCGCCAGCGCGAATCATTGGCATGTATTCGACCAAGGCCTACGCCGCACAATCCGCGGCTTCCCCCCTCAGCCCATTTTCCTTCGAGCGGCGCGACCCGCTGGCGACCGACGTCCAGATCGACATCCTCTTCTGCGGCGTCTGCCACTCCGATCTCCACACCGCGCGTGGCGAATGGGGCAGCACGAAGTATCCATGTGTGCCCGGGCACGAAATCGTCGGCCGGGTGGTGAAAGTCGGACGCGACGTGAAGAACTTCCGCGAAGGCGAGATGGCCGCGGTTGGTTGCATGGTCGACTCGTGTCACACCTGCGAGAACTGCAAGGAAGGTCTCGAGCAATTCTGCAGCAACGGCGCCACCTTCACCTATAACGGCCCCGACAAACATACCGGCGGCCACACGTTTGGCGGCTACGCGAAGAGCATCGTGGTGGACGAGCAATTCGTGCTGCGGATTTCCGACAAACTCGATCCGGCCGCGAGTGCGCCGTTGTTGTGCGCAGGCATCACCACCTACTCGCCGCTGCGCCGGTGGAATGTGGGCAAAGGACAAAAGGTCGGCGTGGTGGGCCTCGGCGGGCTCGGCCACATGGGCGTGAAATTCGCGGCCGCGTTCGGCGCGCACGTAGTGCTCTTCACGACCTCTCCGGGCAAGACCGAGGACGCGCGGCGGCTCGGCGCCGACGAAGTGGTCGTCTCGAAGAACAAAGACGAGATGAACAAGCACGCGAACAGCTTCGATTTCATCCTCGATACGGTGTCGGCCAATCACGACCTGAACGCCTACCTCTCGCTGTTGAAACGCGACGGCACCTTGACGCTGGTGGGGGCGCCGCCGAACCCGGTGCCGGTGGCGGCGTTCAGCCTGATCGCGCCGCGGCGGCAGCTCGCGGGCTCGTTGATCGGCGGAATTCCCGAGACGCAGGAGATGCTCGATTTTTGCGCCGAGCACGGCATCACCAGCGATATCGAGATGATCACGATCGACAAGGTGAACGAAGGGTACGATCGGATGCTGAAGAGCGACGTGAAATACCGTTTCGTCATCGACATGGCGTCGCTGAGCTAGCTACGGAACGCCACGGGCCGTCGGTCATCCCGAGCCGCGCAGACCGCGAGGGACCTCGCTTACTCGCGGCTGACGTCCGCAGAACGGACCGGCAGCAACGCAGCGAAAATGTCGCACCACGTCTCCCGGTATTCGGAAGCAACACTGGCTGCGTGAGGTCCATCGCCATCCGCGCCGGCTCGGATGACGCACTGTGCAGCGGGCCGTTACGTCCCTGCCGAGCACGTCTCCAGCTTCCGGTTGACCACCCCCGCTGCTGACGTTCTTCTGCACCATGTTTAAGCGCCTGCTCAAGTGGCTCTTCGCGATCATTGCCGTCCTGCTGCTTGCGGCCGCAGTGTTCGCGGTGAACGCGATCTGGTTCCGCCCGTGGAGCCTGAACGTGTTCTACGAGAAGGTGTTCATCGAGTTCATGCTCGATGAGCCGGAGGTGCTCTCATCGCTCGGTCTCGTCGAGCAATTCGGAATTACCGGGCACAACGCAAAGCTGAGCGACGCGTCGCCCGCTCATCAGCAGCTGCAGATCGAGCGCACCAAGAAGAGCCTCGCGCAGCTCCGCCAATACCCGCTCGAGCGGCAATCGGAATCGCAACGCCTCTCCACTCGCGTGCTCGAGTGGTTTCTGGAGCGGGGTGCGGAAGCGGAGCAATTCCAGTGGCACAACTACCCTGTCAATCAGCTCTTCGGCGTGCAGAACCAGCTGCCGTCATTCCTCGCCAACACCCACCGCCTGCGGGCGGAGCGTGATTGCGAGTATTACCTGCAGCGGCTCGAAGCCGTCCCGGCAAAGTTCGACCAGGTGCTCGAAGGGCTTGTCCTGCGCGAGCAGAAGCAGATCACGCCGCCGCGTTTTGTGGTGGAGAAGGTTCTGAAGGAGATGACCGATTTTGTGGCGCAACCTGCGGCCGAAAACATCCTCGCCACCTCTTTCAAAGGGCGCGCGGAGAAGATCGAAAAGCTGACGGACCAGCAACGAGCCGAGTTCCAGGCCCGCGTGGAAGCGGCCATTAACGCGCACGTCTATCCAGCCTACCAGAAGCTGATCAATTACTTCACCGGCCTCCTCCCGAAAACGACGACGGATGATGGCGTCTGGAAGTTGCCGAATGGGGAGGCGTTCTACGCGCACATGCTGCGGCAGAACACGACGCTGCCGCTGCAGTCAGGGGAGATTCACGCGCTCGGCGTTTCCGAGGTCGAACGCATCGAAGCGGAGATGCGCACCATTCTCGACGCGAATGGGTACACAGGGCAGCCGACGCGCGAGGTGATCGCGGCGTTAAGAGACGATCCGCGTTTTCTATTCGCGAATGACGACACCGGCCGCGCGGCAGCCATCGCTGAATACACCCGCCTGATCGACGACGCGATGGAGCGTTCGAAACAGCTGTTTGCCACGCTCCCGCGCGCGGCCGTAGAGGTGCGACGCGTCCCGGAATTCAAGGAAGCCACCGCGCCGGGCGCTTACTACGAAGGCCCGGCGATGGACGGCACCCGTCCGGGAGTCTTCTACGCGAACCTTCGTGATATGGCCCCAATCGCAAAGTGGGGCATGCCGACTCTGTCGTATCACGAGGGTGTCCCCGGTCATCACTTTCAGATTGCTACCGCGCGGGAGTTGAAGGGTCTGCCACAATTCCGGAAGCTGATTCCATTCACTGCCTACTCCGAGGGATGGGCGCTCTACGCGGAGTGGCTGGCAAAAGATGCGGGCTGGTACGAGGCCGATCCGTTTGGCGATCTGGGGCGCCTGCAGGCGGAGCTTTTCCGCGCCGTCCGGCTGGTGGTGGACACGGGCATTCACGCCCAACGCTGGCCACGCGAGCAGGCGATCGCCTACATGCGCGAGAAGACCGGCATGGACGAGAAGGACGTGATCTCCGAGATCGAGCGCTACATCGTCTCACCCGGGCAGGCGTGCGCTTACAAGGTCGGCATGCTGAAGATCCGCGAATTACGTGCCTGCGCGGAGCAGCAGCTCGGCGCGAAGTTCGACCTGCGCGAGTTCCACACTGCCGTGCTGAAGAACGGCGCGCTGCCGTTGGAGATTCTGGAGCAGCAGATCAACGACTACATAGAAGAGAAGAAAGGCTGATGAGCGGCTGCGGCGCGCCCGTACGCTACTCCGTGCGTAGCGCGGTCATCGGGCTCACCCGCGTCGCACGTCGCGCTGGCACGAAGCACGCCAGCAACGCCGCCGCTCCGAGCAAGACGGAGGCAACCGCGAGCGAGATCGGATCCGCCGGACTTACCTGGTAGAGCATCTGCGCGAGAACGCGGCCGACGCCGAGCGCGAGCAGGATCCCAACGCCCAGCGCGAACGCCGTCTGAAGCGCACCTTGTTTCATGATGAGCTTGAACACGTCATGCGGATGCGCCCCGAGTGCCATTCGAATTCCAATCTCGCGCGTCCGGCGCGCGACCGAGTACGCCTTCACCCCATAGACGCCGACGACCGCGAGCAGGAGCGCGATTCCGCCAAACACGCCGAACATCACCGCCGCGAGCCGGATCGCCCAGAGCCCGACGTTCTTCTCCACATAATCCGAGAACGGCGCGATCTGCAGCACTGGCAAGTCGACGTCCACGTTCCGCAGCGTCTGGCGCAACGTGCCGATCATCCCTGTGACCACCGCGCGGTCTTTCGACGCGGTGCGCACATGCAGGTAAACGGCGCCGTTATAAGCCTGCGCCAGCGGAACGAAGAGCCGCTTCGGCATGGTGGCGTCGCCCAGCACTTCATGCCGGTGCGAGCTGACGATGCCGACGATCTCCATCTCGCCGGAGGATCCATCCCTCGGCGGGTTGGTGCCTTTGATCCGCTGGCCAAGCGCATCGGTCTCGGGGAAAAGCTTCGCGGCCATTCGTTCGTCGATGATCGCGACCTTCGGCGTCTCTTTGTTCTCGGCCTCGGCCTGGGTAAAATCGCGACCGCGCAGCAAGCGCACACCGATCGTTTCGAAATAACCCGGAGTAATCGAGGCGTAGAGGCCGTTCTGCCCCTGTTCCGGCGCATTCGGATCGGCTTTTGCCACCGACGCCTGGCTGGCCGGCATTACTCGCCTTGCATTCGTTAGGTTTCCGTACGGCACCATCGTCGCGAGGGCCGCACCGCGCACACCCGGCAGCTCACGTACGCGCTCCGCCGCTGCGAACATCAAGCGCTTCGCGGCTGCCTCGTCTGTGTTGCCGAGCGTGAAATCCATCTCCGCAATCACTCCATCGCGCGCTTCGAATCCGCCGTCGATCCCGCCTGCCTTCAGTGCGCCGCGCAGGAAAAGTCCTGCGCCGAAGAGCAACATCATCGAGAGCGCGATCTGCGTCATCACGAGCAGGTGACGCGGCGCGAAGAAGCGGTTCAAACGCCCGACGTGTGCCGGTTCGCCCACCTGTTGCTTGAGATCGTTCACCAGATCGGCCTTTGTCGCTTTCAAAGCCGGCCCGAGGCTGAAGAGCAGCGTCGCGAAGAGGCAGAACAGGAACGTCACGCCGAGCACGACCGCGTCTGGATGCAGCGGCACGACGATGGAGAAGCTCATCGAACCGAACAGCGTCCCGAGCGAGCGGAGGAGTAAACCGTTGCTCCAGATGCTGAGCACCAGGCCGAGCGCGCCGCCAACGAGCGCGAGCAACAAACCTTCACAGAGCAGCTGCCGGACGATGCGCCAGCGGGACGAGCCGAGCGCCAGGCGGATAGCCATTTCCTTCGCCCGCGCCGTGCCGCGGGCGAGCAACATGTTCGCGAGATTGAGGCTAGCGATGAGCAAAACCGCGCCTGCCATTCCCATTAACAGCACGCCGACGAGCCCCAGCGGCCCGTCCTCCGACGGCGTGGTACTAATGCTGAAACGCGTCGGCGTTTGCACCTGCAGCTCCCGCGGCGCTCCGGAATCAGGCGGCTGGATGGCGTTGATGCGCTGCGCCAGCACCGGCAGACGGCTCCTCACCGATGCTACGGTCAACGCCGAGCCGAGGCGGCCGACCACGTTTAGCGTGTAGTTCTTTGGCTGCGCCAGATCGGTCAGACCCGCGGAGTCGCTGAACGCGGAGCCAAGCTGGGAATACGTGCCGAACGGCAGCCACACATCAGGAGCGAGCAACGCACTGACGCCGCTGAAGCCCTCGGGCGTGATGCCGATGACGGTGTACGGCTTCGAATTAACGAAAAGGGTGCTGCCGACGAAGTCAGGCCTGCCGCCCTGCCGTTTCCAGTAGCTGTGGCTCACGACGACGACGGGAATGTTGGCGTTCGGTCGCGATTCATCCGCGTTGTAAAAGCGGCCGAGGGCGGGCTTCACACCCATCATTGCAAAGAAGTTCTCCGAGGTGAGAAACGCGAAGCTCCGGCGCATGGATTCCTGCCGGCCAAGACCGGCGAGTGAGAACTGCACCGCCGAGACGTCTGCGAAGACATCGGTGCTCTCGCGCAGCGCCATATACTCCGCGTGAGAGAACTGCCGGTAATCCTTGCTCGCACCCTGGCGCGCCGTGAAGACGTTCACAATCTCTGCCGGCCGCACCGGCACGACCGGCTTGAGGATGACGCCGTTGACGATCGCAAAGATCGCGGAGTTCACACCAATGGCGAGGGCCAGAGTGAGAACGGCGACGGCGGTGAAGCCCGGCGACTTGAGCAGCTGCCGGAACGCGAACTTGAAATCCTGAATCATAGCTTTCCAATGGGATGCGACAGATGCGCTTTCGGATTCAGAATTTGTTCACCACGGAGGATGCAGAGGTTCTGGATTTGGGTTGGTGGCGCGTGCGATCGCGTTCGTCGGCTCGAGCGAAGGACCTCTCAGCCTTTTCGAAAACGCGGGTTAACGTGCCACCTCGTTTGTCATGTCGAGCACAGCCGAGACATCCCGTCGCCGCGTGTGCGGTTTGGCCACGAGATTCCTCGGCTTCGCTCGGAATGACCGCCGGGGGCTGGCGAACGTCGGAACGCCGCAAGAAGCGGGTTGCAACCTAAGCTGCACAATGCGCTGATACGCGATGCCGCGTCAGCCGCGCATCGCCATCATCGCCGCCTTCACCACGCTTTGCGTGGTCTGGAGCTCGACCTGGCTGGCGATCAAGGTCGGTCTCAACGATCTGCCGCCGATCTCCTTCGCGGCGCTGCGTTTTCTGATCGCCTTCGCGGTGCTGGTCGCCGTCTCGCTCGGACGCGTCCCGCTCCTGCCGAAGAGCCGGGCTGATTGGACGCTGCTCGGCTTCACCGGCGTGCTGATGTTCGCCGTGAACTACGGCCTGCTCTTCTGGGGTGAACTGCACGTTTCGTCTGGCCTGGCCGCGGTGTTGCAGGCGGTGATCGTGATCTTCGGGATGGCGTTTGCGCATGTGATGCTGCCGAGCGAACCGCTCCGCTGGCAACGTGTCGCGGGCGCTGCGCTCTCCGTGGGTGGCGTCGCGCTGATCTGCGGGCGATTGTTGGACCAGGGCGGGATCATGGCCTTTTGGGGCGGGCTCGGGATTGTGGTCGGCGGTGCCGGTGCTGCGTTTTCCAACGTGCTGCTGAAGCGTCGCGCGCTGCAGCTTGCCCCCGCGATGATCGCGGCGTGGCAAATGATCTTCGGCGCGGTGCCACTGATGTTGGTCGGGCTCGTCGCGGAAGGCAGCCCGCTGCAGTTCCGCTGGACCGGGATGGCGATTTTCTGCCTGCTCTACCTCGCGGTGATCGGCTCCTCGTTAACGTTTCTGCTGCTCTACTGGCTGCTGCCGCGGATGGAGATCAATCATCTGCAAACGATCTCGCTCATCACGCCGCCGGGTGCGGTGGCGTTCGGCTGGTTCTTCGGCGGAGAGACGTTCTCGCTCTGGTCGCTGATGGGCGGCGCGCTCGTGCTCGCCGGTGTCTGGATGATCTTCCGCAAGGCGGAACCGGCGCGACGTTCGCAGGCAGCCCTCGCGCAGGCGCTGCCGCGCGCGTGAGCCGCTGTTCTGCGCGGGGATGAGCGCCAAGTTCGGGCTTCCCTCCGCCGTCGCTCGCGGAGTAAGACAGCGGGATGGATTCACCTCCGCTGCAGAGCTCCAGCCAATTGCCACCAGCGTCACGCGCGCCGGGATGCGGCTGCTGCGCCGCCGGGTGCGGCACGATGCTGCTCATCGCGATTGCCGGGCTTGCCCTGGTGCTCGGCGCCACCTGGTATCTCTACGGCAAGGCCATCAACAGCATCACCGCCGGACAATCAACGACGGTTCAGCTGGAGGAGCCGAGCGCAGAGCAATTCGCCGCCGCCAGTGAAAAGCTGGCGCAACTGCGCAACGCAGCGGATGCGAAGCAAGCCGTCACCGTCGAACTCACCGCCATGGATTTGAATGCGCTCATTGCGCGTCACCCGCAGTTTGACGATCTCCGCGGCAAAATGCGCGTCGCGATTGCCGAATCGATCATGACGCTGGACCTGAGCGTGCCGATGAGCGGCCTGCCACTGCCGAGACTCAGCCGCCGGTGGTTTACTGGCCGGATCAGCTTCGGCTTCTCCTACGACGAAAGCGGCTTCAGCTTCACGCCGCGTTCGCTGGAGGCGAGTGGCCACACGATCGCGGAGGAGCTATTCAGCGATCTCGGACCGACGATCGCTAGCTACTTTGATCGGCAATACAGCCAATCCGAGACCGGCGAAAACGAGAGCGAAAGAGATCGCTTCTGGAAACAGGTGCGGAGCTTGGCGGTCGTGGATGACAAAGTCGTCGTGACGACGAAAGGCGGCGAGACGATTTAAAGTTGCCGCTTAATTCAGCCGGAGTTCCTCGTCCGTTTCGAGGAAATCCACCTGGCCGCTGCTGATCTCATAGAACGCGCCGACCACCGCCAGCTCGTTCTTCGCGATCGCCGCCTTCACGACCGGGTTCTCCTTCGCAAGCGCGACCTGCTGCCGGACGTTTGCCATCACCGCCTCACGCATTTTCGCTTTTGGATCACGGATCTTCGTAATCTCGGCGACGGAAGGCGTGATCTTAGCGAGCAGGTAACGCACGTTCTCCGGCTCCGCCTTGAGGTCCGCCGGAGGGAGCATCGCGGCTTTCACTGCCCCGCATCCTTCGTGGCCCATCACGACGAGGATCTTTGTCTTCAGATGCTTCACCGCGTACTCGAAGCTTCCCGCCGTTCCCGGGTCGACCACCTGCCCCGCCACGCGCACGGCGAAAATGTCGCCGAGTCCCTGATCGTAAACCAGCTCGATCGGCACCCGGCTATCCGAACAGCCGAGGATCACCGCGAATGGCGTCTGCTGGAGAATCTGCGACCGCCGTTCGTTCGCTGACATTTCAGGACGCCGCGCGGTCCCGCCAAAGAATCGCGAGTTGCCGCTCTTGAGCGCCCGGATCGCTTCCTGCGGCGTTTTCGCCGCCGGCTCTTTCAGCTTGGCGATCTCTTCCATCGACGCGCCTTTCACCAGCGCTTCGCGCAAGTTCAGGTCGGCTTCTGTGAGAGCGGCTTCTTCCGTGGCCGGCTTGGTCGCTGGCGGCTGCGCCTGGCCCGTGAAGGGCAGCAAGATTGCCGCGAGAAGGGAAACGGAGGTGAGTCGTGTTTTCATGGTTGATCGATCGCGGATCGGACGCCCGCGCGAAGATAATTCGACGCGAGACGCGGCCGCGGTTGCAAAATACCGGTGGAATCGAGGAGCCGCTCTTTACCCTTGAGGACCGCTCTCTCGAAAGCGCGACTCATCCGCCTCGATCACCTCGAAGATTGATTCCACGCCCGAGTAGGGAGCGTCTTTGTCCATGCTCCGCATCACCGATTGAAACGCCTCGAAACCAGGTTCGCCGGGTTTCCCGAACTCCGGAGCAAGGCGGTTCCAGTCGTTGACCTTCTCGTCCGTCACACCTGGCTGAGCGTAGAACCATTTCGCGACTGCCGCGTCGCTCCCGTTCGATTTCCGCACGGCTTCCACGAACGCGTCCTTCTCCAGGCAAAAGAACCGGAGGAAGGCGCCATCCATGCCGCGTCGGTCACCGAAGCGCTCGAGATACTCGGGCAGCAATGTGCCATCGAGCACGCTGCGCGCTTTATCGATAAAGCGGGGTAACCAGCAGACGTCGGCCAGACGAGCGCTCGGGCGACGGAGCTTCATCGGAAGCGAACGCGGAGCCGGCGTATCTCCACGCCGGCTCCGTCTGACGCAGGGCTTAGTTCGTCCACGAGCGCCACTGCTTGCGCAGCGGCTTCACGTAGCGATTGACGTCCACGGTCTTCAGGCGATCGACACCGTCCTTCACGCCGTCGCGCACCACCTCGCTCGTGTCTTCGTAACGGCGTTGCACGCCCTTAAAGAATGGCCAGAGGAACGGGAGCGACAGCATCCCGAGATTCAAGTCGCCGAGTGGCGATTTTACCTCCACTTCGCGGCGGGATGATTCGGACGAATAGCGAATCGCCAGACCGATGGCCAGCCCGAGGGCCAGCGCGCCGATCACGGTCGGCACCGGATTTTCACGGAGGTAGAACTCGGTGCGTTCGCGGGCGGTGCCGGCAGTCTCCTTCGTCTGCTGCCATGCGGTGCTTGCAGCGGTCGAGACGCGCCCGGAGACATCCTGGAATCTGCCCTGCGTGCCTCCTGACGTGCTGCCTGAAATTTGCTCCTGGCCGGGATTTGTCGAGCCGCCGGTCGGATTGTTCTGCGTAAAATCTTCACCATTCGGATTGATCATACTCTCCGTTCGTAATTCGACGCCGGTTTGCGCCTCTCGATTGCAGCTTGGGAACCGTGATCAGCGTCAAATTCGAATCTCTTGAGAAGCCAAAATCTCAACCCAAGGAGCACACCATGGACGACCAATCGAAGAATGATCCGAAGAAGAATCCAGATCCCCTGACCGGTGAATCGGGCTCCCATCCGATCGGCACCGGCGTCGGAGCTGCCGGCGGCGGACTCACGGGCGCGGCAGTCGGAGCGGCTGTGGGAGGCCCGGTGGGCGCAGCTGTCGGAGCAATCGTCGGCGGAGTGGCCGGCGCCTACAGCGGCAAAGGTGTCGCAGAGGTGGTCAACCCT
>JACDCC010000408.1 GCA_013694595.1 Chthoniobacterales bacterium | reverse complement strand
GTTTCGAACATTTCGCGCCCGTAGATGCCTTTGATCGTGAGGCCGTGGAAGACGACGAGATTCCAATCAATCGCCGCGTTCCCTGGCATGATGCCGAGCATGGCGATGCGGCCGCCATTCACCATCGCGTCCAGCATGTCGGTGAACGCTCTCGGATTACCCGACATCTCGAGGCCGACGTCGAACCCTTCCTTCATTCCGAGCTCCTCCTTCGCGTCCTGCAGAGTCCGCTCGCGCACATCGATCGCGAGGGTTGCACCCATTTTGCGGGCAATGTCGAGCCGGTAGGGATTCACGTCGGTGATCACCACTTTCCGCGCGCCCGCCATTTTGCAGATCGGCACCGCCATGCAACCAATCGGCCCGGCGCCCGTGATGAGTACATCCTCGCCCACGAGGTCGAAGGAAAGCGCGGTGTGCACCGCGTTGCCGAGCGGATCCGAGCAGGAGATCACATCGAGCGGGATGTTCGGGTCGCAGCGCCAGATGTTGGACGCCGGCACGGAGACGAACTCCGCAAAACCGCCCGGGCGGTTCACGCCAATGCCTTTCGTGTTGGGGCAAAGATGACGGCGACCCGCGAGACAATTGCGGCAGTGGCCGCAGACGATGTGACCTTCTGTCGTGACGAGCTCGCCTTGCTTGAAATCGGTCACGGCGCTGCCGACATCCGCCACGATTCCGACGAATTCATGACCGATCACGAGCGGAACCGGAATCGTTTTCTGCGCCCAGGCGTCCCAGTTGTAGATGTGGACGTCGGTGCCGCAGATGGAGGCTTTTTGCACGCGAATGAGAACGTCGTTCGGTCCGACTTCCGGCACCGGCACTTCCTGCAATTCAAGGCCCGGCGCGGACCGGGTTTTCACCACCGCTGGCATTGTCTTGCTCACGATGCTGAAGGTAGGCATGAGCCTCGAGCCTGCAAAGCTTGATCACCGCGTCATCCCGAGCGGAACGAAGTGCAGTCGAGGGATCCCGTGTCCGACACCACGGCAGCCGGCGGACCGGAGATCCGCAGGTGGGCCGCGGGATCCCTCGACTTCGCTCGGGATGACGAGCGCGCAGCAGACGCGCTCGATGCTTGCGTTTGACTTCTTCCTTCCTGATTGTGCTCCTCCATGTCCGCGCCGGTCGATCGAGCCACAGAAAAACCGCTCACGGCGAGGCTGACATTCCTGTTCCGCTTTAGCAGCACGATTGCGCTCTGGTCGGTGGCGCTGCTGATCATCTTCTCGGGCTACGAGCTTGCCTTCTTCGGCCTCATCGCGGCGTTCGGCCTTCTCACCCTCTGGGAGTTCTACGGGATGCTCGACCACAAGGGCCTCCCGAACTTCAAGATCACCGCGATGATCTGCGGAGCGATCATGCTCTGCGGCAGCTTTTACTACTTCTCGAAAGTGGGTGTGGCGCAGTCCTACGACTTCGAGATGGCGGTGCTGCTCGGGTTTCTCCTCACCGTTTTCGCGCGGCAGATGTTTGAAGGGCTGCGGGAGGACGCTCCGCTCCGGACGATGGCGTACACTTTGTTCGGGCTGCTCTACGTGCTCTGGCTCTACAATTTCATCACGAAAATCGTGTATGTGGTGCCCCGTTCGCCGAGCGGTGCGGTGACGGGGCAGTTCTATGTGCTTTACCTGATCGCGATCACGAAGTTCAGCGACATGGGCGCGTATCTCACCGGGAGCGTGATCGGCCGGCATAAGCTCGTTCCGCACATCAGCCCCCAGAAGACCTGGGAAGGTCTCGGGGGCGCGCTGGCCTTTTCCCTTCTCGCGAGCCTCGGCTTGCTCGCGCTGATGCCTTTGCAGCTGGCGGTGCTGAATTGGACCCACGCGACGGTTCTCGGGCTGCTCCTTGGCTTTGCCGCCGTCGTGGGCGACCTGGCGGAGTCGATCGTGAAACGGAGCACCGGGGTAAAAGATTCGGGCAACTTCCTGCCGGGAATCGGGGGCGCGCTCGATCTCATCGACAGCCTCCTCTTCACTGCGCCGCTGCTCTTTTTCTACCTGCGCCTGGTCGTCCGCGTGCCGTAAGACAGACCGCGCCCGGATGAACCGCAAACGCGTTGTCGTCCTCGGAGCGACGGGATCGATCGGCGAAAGCGCGCGCAAAGTAGCGCGCGATATCCCGGAGCGGATGGAAATTGTCGGATTGGCCGCTCATCGGAGCGCCTCGAAACTTGCCGAGCAGGCAAACGAGCTCCGGCCGGAAGCGGTCTGTATCGTTGACGAAACGAAGGTGGATGAACTGCGCGGCGCGCTGCAATACGCGCCGCAGATCCTGGTGGGCGAAGAAGGTCTTTGTGAGATCGCCGCTCTCGCGAGCGCGGAGATGGTGCTGGTGGCAGTGGTCGGGACGGGCGGTTTGCGGCCCGCTCTGGCTGCGATGGCAGCCGGCAAAGATTTGGCGGTCGCGAGCAAGGAGATCCTCGTGATGGCGGGCGCGATTGTGATGAACGCCGCCGCCGCGAACAACGTGCGCGTGCTGCCGGTCGACAGCGAACACAATGCGATCTTTCAGTGCTTGATGGGGAAACGTCCAACGTCCAATGCTCAACGTTCAACATTCAAGGCAGACAGTTCGACATTGGATGTTTCTGATGTGCGGCGACTGATCCTGACCGCCTCCGGCGGGCCCTTCCGGACGACGCCGGTCTCAGAGTTCGATGCAATCACTCCAGAACAGGCGCTGCGTCACCCGACTTGGAACATGGGGCCGAAAGTCACGATCGACTCCGCGACGCTGTTCAACAAAGGCCTCGAGATGATCGAAGCGCGCTGGCTCTTCAATGTCGAAATGCCGCGCGTCGATGTCGTCATCCACCCGCAGAGCATCGTCCACTCGATGGTGGAATTTACCGATGGTTCCGTGCTCGCGCAGATGAGCCATTCCGACATGTGCTTTCCCATCCAATACGCCGTGACCTGGCCGGAACGCGTGCCCAATTCACTCGCGCCGCTGGATTTCGGGAAGCTGCGTCAGCTGGATTTCGAGACGCCACGCTACCACGACTTTCCCGCGCTCCATCTCGCACGGGAGGCCGGCGAAACCGGCGGCACCCTCCCTGCTGTCTTGAACGCCGCCAATGAAGTCGCCGTCGCCGCATTCCTCGAAAAGCGCATCTCGTTCCCCGGAATCTGGCAGCTGGTCGCTGAGGTGATGAGCCGCCACACCTCCATTGCGGACGCTTCGCTGGATGCGATATTGGCCGCCGACCAATGGGCTCGCGCAGAAGCTGCGAGTGTGGTTCGGGCACACTAGCCACCTGCTCCGCTGATGATTCCGCAAGCTCTTCGCGTTCTGCTGATCCTGATCGAGGTCATCGTCCTCTTCAACTTGCTCATCATCGTGCATGAGCTGGGACACTTCCTCGCCGCCCGGTGGCGCGGACTGGTGGTGGAGAAGTTCGGCGTGTGGTTCGGCAAGCCGTTGTGGAAGAAGACGATCAACGGCGTGCAATACTCGCTCGGCTCGATTCCCTTCGGCGGCTTCGTCTCGGTGCCGCAGCTCGCGCCGATGGACATCATCGAAGGCAAGGTCGAATCTGATCGCGCGCAGCTCCCGCGCGTTTCGGCGCTGGACAAGATCATCGTCGCCATTGCCGGTCCGCTCTTCAGTCTCCTCCTGGCGCTGGTTTTCGCCTGCCTCGTTTGGATCGTCGGTCACCCGATCAACGAATCGGACATGACGACTACGATCGGCTATGTGCAGGCCGATTCGCCCGCCGCGAAAGCAGGCCTCCTGCCGGGCGACAAAATTCTCGAAGTGGATGGCGAGCCGGTGACGCGTTTCACCGGGATGAACAACAGCGTCGTCTGGAACGTGGTGCGGAGCGAAGGGGCGACGATTCCGATCAAGGCGGAGCGCGCCGGGCAGGTGAAGGATTTCGAGGTCGAGCCTTTCAAGGCGGAGACGAGCGGCTGGCGGCGCAAAAGTGTGCGGCAGGTGCTGATCATGCCGGCGCAGACTCCGATCGTTGACAAAGTCATCCCCGATTCACCTGCGGCAGCGGCTGGTCTGGCGCACGGCGACGTCATCCGCGGCTTTAATGGCCAGCCGATCTTCCATCCGGTCGCCGTGGCCGATCATATCGATAAGAATCCCGACCAGCCGATCACGCTGCAGGTGATGCGGAATGGACAGCTGCTCGAGCCCACGTTGCAGGCGCGGCCGATTGGTGAGGAGAAGCGCCCGCGGCTCGGAATTTGGTGGGACGCTGATGGCCGGATGTCGGTCGCGCATCCCCATCCGGTGGAGCAGGTCTACAAGAGTATCACGAGCACGTTGAACACGATCGGCGCGGTGGCTTCGCCAAAGTCCGACGTGAAGCTGCAGCACCTCAGCGGCCCGGTCGGCATTGGTCGCATTTATTACCTGCTCTTCCAGAGTGAAGGCGGCTGGCAGCTGGCGCTCTGGTTCAGCGTCATCCTCAATGTGAACCTCGCCATTTTGAACATGCTGCCGATTCCCGTCCTCGATGGCGGCCACATCGTCCTCGCGATCATCGAATCGATCCGGCGCAAACCGGTGAACATCCGCGTGCTCGAGATGGTGCAAACCGCCTGCGCGGTCTTGATCATCGGCTACATGGCCTACGTCAGCTTCTTCGATATCGGTGATCTCTTCGGCCGTGATCAGGACGAAGAACCGCGCCGCTCTGCTCCGGCACAAGAGAGACCTGCCCCGTAGGGTCCTCCGCGCGTTGCCAGGAACTTGGTGAGAACATATTATGCAAAGATGAGCATCGACGACCTTCGTGTTCTGAAGCACGCGAAACCGTTCCGGCCATTTACTATCCACACCAAGGATGGCCGAAAGCTCCGCATTCCGTTAGAGCACAGGATCGCACTGGCCCCCAGTGGGAACAGTGTTGTCGGCTTCGCGGAAGACGGGTCGTTCTTTCTTCTGCTATCGGAGATTTCCGGGGTTAAACCGCGGGGCAGGCGCAAGACCAGCTCATGACGGCGGAAGAGGTGCTCCGCTTTAAAAACGTCGCGCCATTTAGACCTTTTGAGATGCTCCTGGCGGATGGCCGCGCGCTGCCTATCCCGCATCCTGATTTCATCAGTGTTGTGGAAACAAATGAGATGGCCCATCTCTTTGACTCGTCGGATGGAGTTGAGACAATCGATTTGATGTTAGTGGTGTCGCTGCGCGTTCCTCTTCGCACAATCGCGGCGCCTCGAAAGCAGTGAGCTACTGCGCCGAACCACTCAGCTATCATCGCCGCGTCACGCGCGAGGTGATGGTCGGCCGCGTAGGAGTCGGCGGGGCGAACCCGATTCGTGTTCAGTCGATGATTACGTGCGATACGATGGATACGGAAGCGTCCATCGCGCAGACGATCGAGCTCGCGGACGTCGGCTGTGAGATCGTGCGCATCACGGCGCCAA
>JACDCC010000082.1 GCA_013694595.1 Chthoniobacterales bacterium | reverse complement strand
CGGTGGAACCAAATGTGATGCTTCCGCGGGATTTCTCCGAGCTTTTGATATTGCGGCATAATGGAATTCCGGTTGGGAACGCGGGTTCGATTCCAACGCTCCGGGGTGCTGTCCAAGATAAATCGTCCCGCCACCCTCGCAAGGTCGCGGTCGTCTCGACCGGATTCAGTGAACCCTGGCGACTGTGTCTCGAATAATTTCCCAGACACGGCGCAAATGTTCTTCCGTGGTCAGGATGTTGCCGAGTCCGAGGCGCATGACCGTGCGGCCGCGTAGTTTCGTCTGCATCAGGTAGGTTGCACCGGCCGCGTTGATGGTCTCGACCGCGGCGCTGTTCACCTGATCTGCCCGGGCGTCATCGGCAGCTTTGATTCGAAAGCAGACGACGCCCATCACGGTCGGGGCGGCAAGCTCGAAGCGCGGATCCTCCTGGATCCAACCGGTGAACAACCGCGCGAGTCGCAGATGCTCGCGAATCCGCGCGGCCAGACCACTGCGCCCAAACGCGCGCCAGACCATCCATGCTTTCAGGGCGCGAAAACGGCGGCCGAGCTGCACACCGTAATCCATGTAATTGATCTCGGCGCCGGCGGCGTCGCCGCGGAGGTATTCCGGCACGAGAGTGAAGACGTCCCGCAGCCGCGCGATGTTGCGCACGTAGAGGGCGCTGAAGTCGAATGGCACGAAGAGCATCTTGTGCGGGTTGATGACGAGTGAGTCGGCTTCGTTCCACCCATTTTTCACCCACGCGCATTCTGGGAGCAAGGCCAGCCCGCCTCCGTAGGCTGCATCGATGTGCAGCCACATCCGGTGCTCGCGACAGACGGCGGCAATCTCCGCCACCGGATCGACGCTCGCGGTCGACGTGGTACCGGCCGTTGCGACAACAGCCATCGGCCGCAAACCTCCGCGCAAATCTTCCGCCACCGCTGCGCGCAGCGCCGGCACATCCATCCGGAACTCGGCGTCGCTCGCGATGCGGCGCACATTCTGTTCCCCCAATCCGAGCGCGATCGCCGCCTTCTCGATCGAGCTGTGGGCCTGGTCGGAGGTGTAAACGCGGAACACCGGCAGCTCCGCGCGCCCGGCCAGACCCAGTGCGCGCACATTCCCGGCCGCTTCTTCCCGCGCCGCGGCCAGCGCGTGCAGGCTCGAGATGGAAGCGGTGTCGTAAACCACGCCGCGGTATTCGCCCTTCAATCCGAGCCATTGCTGCAGCCACTCGAGCACCAGCGTCTCCAGCTCCGTCGCGGCAGGCGAAGTGCGCCAGGTCATCGCGTTGATGTTCAACGCCGCCGCCATCATTTCCGCGAGAATACCCGGGCCGGTGGTGGTCGCGCCGAAGTAGCCCATGAACTGCGGATGCGCCCAGTGCACGACACCGGGAACGATCACCTTGCGAATGTCGTCGAACATCGCTTCGAGCGTCTCACCGGTTTCCGGCGCCGATGTCGTGAGCGCCGCGCGGACCGCACCGGGGCCGCCTCTCGGCGAAATGGCGAGCGACGCGATGTTTTCGCGGTAATCCGCAATCCAGTCCGCCACCTCGTGCAGATGCTTGCGAAAAACGTCAGCTGGCATGTCGCCCAGCTCTTCGCCGGAACCGGCGGGGTCAGCGTTCATTCGTCAGGCTGCTGCGCGGTTTTTTTTGCCGCGGCACGTCCGCCTTCCACCCAGTCGCGGCCGATCCCCTTCGTCAGGAGTTTGTCGCCAAACGGATAGCCGCCATGCCTGAAGTGCCAGTAGACCGCCCAATAGGTGCTGACCATTCGCTCGAAAACCCACAGTGGCGCATACAGACAGAGCCACGCGGGAATGTAGTCCGAGGCGACGCCGCGTGCGCCACCGGCGCAAGCCAGCGCGACGGCGAAAATGGAGATCAGCACGAGAACGAGCACCACCCCCGCGAATCCTCCGACAAGTCCGCTCGCCACGATGAGCCAGGGCAGCACTAAAAAAAACGCCGTCTTGCTCCGCAGCCCAAAGTCCTCGTACGCCTGCCGCGGCCGTTGCTCGAGCCACTTGCGGTAATGCGGCGGGCGCTTCTGGATGAAGAAGTCGACGGCGTAATTGATCGTCGCACCGGACGCGGCGAAATGCCGCACGATCTCCTCGTTATCGAACAGGACGTCACCATCGTAGTGTCCGACGCGCAGCATGGTCGAGCGGCGGAATGCGCAGGTGCCGGGATAGTCGCCAGTGCGCAACGTCGCGCGATTGATCAACATTCGCGCGGACTCCATGCGAGCCCACCAAGGCAACGGCGAGAGAAAATTCTGCGGGCGCACCATCTCGTAGTCCTCCAGCAGCGCGATCATCTTCTCGATGTCAGCTGCGGCATAACGAATGTCATCATCGGCGAGCACGATCTTGTCGCAGGACGCAAGCTCCACGCCGGTGTGGATGCCGTTCACCTTGTCGTTTAGATAGCCGAAGCGCCGATCGACGCGCTCATGGCGGCAGACCTCCGACCAGGCCTGCTCATATTGCGCGAAAACTTCGTCAGGTGATCCATCGACGACGATGACTTCACACGCGCTTTCGCGCAGCGCCTGGAAGTAACTGCGGAAGTCTGCCGCCTCTTCCTCGGAAAAAGCGCTCCGACGGATCGGCAGCAGATACGTGCAGCAGTTCATCACTCTCTACCGCAGCGGTCTAGCGACCGCCGAATGCGTGGATTTCATGAGGAGCAGCTTCGGCGGTCACAGACCGCCGCTACAGTTAGAAGGCAAAGCCGAAACTAAAGTGGAACGCGCCGAACGCTTCGCCCGGACGGCGATTGGGATTGACCCCGTAATCGATCCGAAGCGGGCCCACCGGAAGCGCATAACGCAGACCCAAACCCACGGCAAAGCGCAGATTGTCGAGGCTCGCATCCTCCGCGCGCGGGAGCAGATTCCCTGCGTCGCCGAAGACGGCCAGTTTTAGTTCGCGGTAGATTGGGAAGGTGTATTCGGCGTTGAAGACCGTAAAGAATTCACCGCCGATCGGGTCGCCGTTACTCTTCGGACCGAGATCTCGCTCGGCGAAACTGCGCACCGACGTGCCGCCTCCGTTAAAGAATCGTTCGTCGATCGGCACCCCGCTGTCGTGCAAGCCCTGCACCACGCCAGCCCGCGCGCCGACGGCGAAGAGCGAACGCCGGAACCAGCTTTCCCAGGCACTCTCTTCTTCGCCCAGTGCGCTCGGGTTTACATCGATCACCTTTTTCTGTTTCGCGAAAGGCAGGAAGTAGCTGACCCGCCCGGTGGCGCGGACCAGTTCAATCTGGCTGCCGAGCCCCGCCCCTGCGTAGTCGAAGGTGTTGTCGAAGACGAAGCCGCGCGGGTCAGCCAGCGGGCTCTTGCGCAGATCGAGCGTCTGCGCGTAACCGATCGTATTGATCAGATAGTTGGTGCGACCGAGAAGAATGGGATCGATTCCGGCGCTCTTTACATCCACCTTCCGCGTGCCAATGACGGCGGCGAGCTTGTATTGTTTGGTGAACTGACGCTCCAACTCCGCGCGGGCGCCGTATTCGAATTTCGTGTAGCCATCGAACTCGAAGTTTGTCGCGAACGCACGCAGACGAAAACGGAAGTCCGTGTCCAGGAAATAGGGATCCTCATAAAGAATTTCGCCCGTATAGCTGCGGCCGGAATATTCCACCGACGTGCCTAACGAGCGCCCGGTGCCGAAGATGTTCCGATCGGTGTAGGAGGCGCCGATGATGAAGCCGAGAAAAGTTCCGTAGCCGCCCGAGAATCCGAACTCCTTCGCCTTCGCTTCCTCGGCCGAGATTTGCAGGTGGAGCTGGTTCCCCTGGAACGGCTCGGGCTGGATTTTGAGGATGTTGAAGAGGCCGGTCTTCAACAGGTTGCGGAAGGTGTCGTCCACCAGGGCGGGATCGTATTTCCGGCCGCTTAATTTGTTGAAGCGTTTCGTGACAAAGCTCGGCCGCAACCGCTTCAGCCCGGTCACAGTCGAACCGTCGAAATAATAAATCGGCCCGGGCGAGATCGTGACCTGCACCGGCACGCGCCCTCCCCGTGCCGCCTCCGGTTGACCCATCGCATTCACCTTTACCGCGTAATACCCGCGCTTCTTATAGTATGCCTCCAGCCGCCGCGGGATGTCCGCGAGGCGGGAATCGGTATAGGGTTCCCGGAGCAAGCCCACCAATTCCTGGCGCAATGCCTCCGCGTCGAAGATCGGTTGCCCGCCGAAGCGGATATCGCCGAAGAAATATTGCTGGCCCTCGGAGATCGGGATCGTCACATCCACCTGCGAGCCGCCGGCCAGGAAGCGATATTGCGGCTCTTGCACCGTCACATTGAGAAAGCCCTCCGAAATGTAAAGACGGCGCACCAGATCCGCGCCTTCGGTCAGATCCTCGCGCACAAACGGGAGCGGCCCGGCGACGGTGTTGGAATGCTCGCGCGTCGGGCCCACCGCAAACTCGAAAAGCTTGTCGCTCGCGATGTGTTCGTTTCCGACGAAGGAGACATCGTTCACCGTGATGCGCACGCCTTCGTCAATCTCGAGCCGAAGCTGGTTGCCCGAGGTCGAGTAGCTGACGTTGGCCTTTGGATAGCCGCGCTTGCGATAGAAAAGTTCGAGCAGGAAAGCGGTGTCATCGGCGCGCGCCGCGGTCAGCCCCAGCTCCGCGATCGAGGCCAGTTGCTCTTTCAAATGAGAACGCAGCGTTTCCTCTTTAAAAGCCGACGCACCGACGATGGTAAGATTCGAGTTCTGCGCGACTTCTTCCTGCTGCTTGTTTTTCTCTTTCGTGGCCTTTCGCTCCGCCACCACTCGTTCAGGATCGGCCGCGCGCTGGGCGTGGGCGCTTCCCGCGAGAAGAAGCGCACAAAAGAAGACTACGTTTGGCAGCGCGCGCTTGAGACTCATCGGAAACGAATCAAATACTTCACCGTGCCCCGGAAGTCACCTTGCACGCCGATTTCTCCGATGAGCCGAATCCTATCCGTGAGCCGGTAGCGCGCGGTGGCCGTCTGCTGGCCGGTGCGCGTGTCCACCCCTCCCACCTCCACGTCGAGCCGATCGAAGAAGGAATTCGGATCGGCCTCGCTCTCTTTCTTGAATACCTTTTGATAGAGCTGTTTCCCGAGGAGGATGAGCGCCCGCCCCGCCAGCACGTTGCCGCCGCTGGCCAGCTGCTCCCGGGTCACGCCGGTCGAGAGCAAAGTGATGATGTCTTCCTGCGGCAGCGGCGGCTGGCTCGAGAAAACCGCTTCCGGCTGATTCGCCGTGCCATAGATATTCACCTGCACGGTGTAATCCTGAATGAGAGAGGTGCCCTGTATTTCCAAGCTGGGATTGAAGGGATCCTGTGGGTTGAAGTAAAGTACGCCCCGCGTGATTTCGAGCCGGCTGAAGGGAAGCGTGATCTCCACATTCTGAAGCCGGACGGTGCCATCGACCAAAGGATCCAAACCCGTCCCGGTCACCCGCATGTCGACCAAGGCGGCGCCTTTCGCCAGGTTCCCACGGAGTTCGAATGGATTCTTGGTCGTGATCTTGAGATCGAATTTCCAATCCCGCAGCGGCGGCTCCGGAAACGAGAGCTCTGGCGTCCCAGTCTCCGGTGGCTGCGGCGCAGGGGGCGGACGGCCCGGCACGCCGATCGGGATCAGATCGATGTTCTTAAGGAATTTGCTGCTCGTGATCCCGATCGTGCCGGCAACCGTCGCGCTGTCGAAGGGTCCCTGGATCGTGATGTTCGCATCGGTCCGCACATTAAGATCGTCGTTCCGCGCCACCAGGACGGCGTCGGCGCGCAGACGCAGATCCAAATTCGGCTCGGTGAGCTTCGGGAATGTAAGCTGGCCGGTGACCGTGAAAGGCCCGCCGGCGAGCTCACCGCGGAACTGCTGAAAATTGAGGCTGTCGCCGTCGAACACGAGTCGTGCATTGAAGTTGGTCAGCGCGGGCAGCGTTGGATTACCGAAACGCGCGGCGTTGACCCGGGCCACCGCCGAACCGCTCAAGGACGGCTTCGCGATCGTGCCGTCGACGTTGACATCGAGCGCGAGATTCCCATCGATTCGCTCCAGGGCAGGCACAAATTGGCGCGCGAAATTGATCGAACTACTCGGCATCCGCACGCTGGCCTTGATCGGGGTCGTCTCGTCCAGTTTCTTGTTCTCGATCAGTTTGGCGACATCGAGCGGAACGTTGGCGCTGATCTCCACCGGCTGGAGCCGCGCTTGCTCGAGCTTCCCGTTGACGACGAGTTGATTGTTCTCGAGCCGGGCGTTCAGGCCGAAGGTGGCGGGCGTGAAATCCTTCAATTGCTCCGAGCGCAAGCCGGTCAGCTGCAGATCGAGGACTGCGTGGAGATCATCGATGGTGCCGTTCGCGTCCAGCTTCACATTCGCGAGGCCGCTCACCGGAGCGGTCGTCCCGAGATCTTTCGCCAACTTCTGGATGTCGAGGTTCTCGGACTGAAAGTTAACGAGCAGTTTGCCGTCCGCTGGCATCAGCGGCCGCTCGGTGCCGAGATTCGTCCACTCGAACGGAATCGACGCGTAGCCGTTCGCGTATTTCGCCTTGTCCTGAACGATCTGGATATTCGAGATCTCGAGGTGACCGTCCTTCGTCCGCGCGTCCGCCTGAAAGAGCAGCTTGTCGCTCGAGAAGAAGATGAGCGGCACGTTCAAGGCCTCCGGCGTGTAGCTCGCATCGATGTCGGCGCGCAGATTTGTGAGTTCGCCGAAGCGACCGCCCTGCAGCGTGAGCTTCAGGGCGCCCGTGTGCTTGAATTCCGAAATCGCACCGTCGCCGTGCCAGTCAATCTTGAGCGCGCCCGCCAAGTCCGTCTTCTTTTCCGGCGTCGCGAGCAAAGCCTCGAACGTTCCGAGATCCGCAACGTCCACCGCGAGGTCACCGCTATATTGATATGGCTCCTTTACGTTAACGGTGCCGTGTGCGCGGATGTAATCGCTCGCATTCAGACGCGCCGTGAGGTCGTTCAGGTAAACGACGTTGTTCGCGGTGGTGCCCTGCACGCTTAACTCATGGACGGTGAGCTTCTGCGCCTTGATGTCTGAGCCGTAGATCTCGAAATGCCCGTCGCCGAGCTGCCGCTGATAACCGACACGCCCGTTGCCTTGCAGCTTTCCGGTGACCAGCGCATCGCCAGCCCAGAAAGCGCCGACGTGCGGCACGTCGAGATTGAACTCGACCAGCGCGGGCTGCGCGGCGGCGTTGGCAAAGTCGGCCGGCAGCAGATAGGTGCCGCTGAGCGCCAACCGATTGTCGGCCCGGCTAACGAGTAGTTGCTGCACGGTGAGCTCCTGGCCTGCGCTGTGCACCTGCCCTTGGACTGCATCGATCGCGTATGCCTGTGCCCGCAGATCCGTGACGTCGAAGTTCACATCCGCCGTCAGGTTCTCGTAGTAGGGCCGCTGCTGATCCGGAGGCGGCATGATCTTGGTCGCGTTTAACTTCACCACCACCTTCTGCGCGGTGCCCTGCCCGAAGTCGATCGGCCCGCCGACAATCGCGATGTCGGCGTTTACCGTCCCATCCTCCATCTTCACCTGCCCGTTCACTTCCGCGCTGCCGGTGATTGGTTGCGGCATGCCGCCCGTGATTTCGCCCAAGGCAGGCAATTGCGCCCGTAGCTGAATGGTCCCGGGCGCGTGACCCAAACCGCCGACCGTCTCCGGCAATTCCGCGGTGCCCTGCAGCGTGATCTTGTTTGAGCCCCGTGTGAGCTCCACGTGGTTGATCTCGGCGCGCCCGTCCTGCGCGTTCATGTCGATGTCGGCGCGGTCAAACGTCACGCCGGACGCCTCGAGATTCTCGATCGTTCCCCGCACCGTGCCGTTCCACGAGTTCGGTTGATCCGCTTTGCCGGCGAGCTTGATCGACAGATTGCGAACGTCGCCGTTGAAACCCGGCGGGATCGGTCCGGCAGGTCCGGGCGCCTGCGCGCCGGCGGCGTCCGCCCCTTCCTTCGCGGCGGCTTTCGTCGCGTCGGCGATCGCGGTATCGGTGTCCTCTTTCTGCGCGGCCGCGGCCGGCTGCAGGTACTTCCGCACCGTTTCGAGGGATGTGTTCTCGACGTTGAGATCGATCTTCGTCTCCATCGAGCCCTCCTTCGCGCCGAGCGACATCGTGGTGTCGATCTTCCCGCCCGCGACGGTTCCCTTCAGGCCCACGGCCAGCTGGTTCTTTGCAATCTGCGAAGCGTCCACATTCACCACGTCCAGCTTCGTTTGCTCATCGAGCACGAGGTTCCGCAGGAAGAGGTTGCGGTTTTCGTACGTCGTTTGCGCCGTCACGTCGGTCCAGCTCTTGCCGCTCGCGAGCTGCAGTTTCGCGATGCGCAGCTCGCCCGGCTGTTTTGGGTTCAACTCCAGATTCAGCCCCTGGATGAGCAGGTCGTTAGGCTGTGAAGCCATGCGCACGTTCACGTTCGAAAGCGTGAGGCGGTCCGGAAAGAACGCTGGCAACGTAAACTTCTGGTTCGCCTCCGGCTCGATCTTCGGTGGCGCTTTCGCGGGATCGAGGACCACGGTTGCGTTCCGCAGCTCGACATTCTGCAGGAACTCCGACGTGCCGTGGCGGAGCAAACCCCAAAGGCTGTAATCCGCGCGCAGCAGGTCCGCATCGAGCGATTGCAGGGCGGCAGGTCCCGTCGCCACCGCGTGGATGTTGCGCAGCTGAATCCCGCCGAGCACCGAGCCTTCGACGCGAAAATCGACCTTTAGATTCTGCCCAGCAGCCGCCTTGGTCGCAACCTTGCGAACGACAGCGTGCAGAATAGGCCGGTGAAACAGGACCAGCAGAAGCAGCAGCACGCCGAAGCCCAGGCCGACCCATTTCAGCCAGGTACGGAGCGCAGATCGGTGGGCCGGGCTGTTTTCATCCACGAGGGGCTTAGTCTATTTCCGTAAAGTTAAAGCGCAATCGTAGACGATACGCGAAGCCGTCGCGGAAGGTGCGTGCGCGGCCGAAACAAATTTGCGCCCTCAGCTGCGATCAAGTGCGTATTCCAGTATATTACGCATGAGCAGTATGAGCAGTAACCTATCTGGGACCGCACCAGCGGAATGCGAACCGGGGCTGCAAGCCGCCGCGCAGGGCGGATTCCTCCCGAGTCGGCTCGCCGGCGCGAATGACCGGCAGGCGCTGATCGGCGAAGCGCACGCTGAGTTCCGCGATTTCGTGACGCGGCAGGAATTCCCTTGCGTTGGCGCGCGAGCGGCGTTCAACTCCGGCTCGTATGCGCTCGCCGGTTACGATGAGCTCGCCGGCGACGCTGGAACGGCCGATCTGGCGCACGATCTGCTTGAGTTCACACAGTCGGACATTCGCGAGGCCAGCGAATACGCCACCTTCGTCGCCATCTTCCGCCAGCCGGAGAGCTGCGATGAAGTGGAATTCGAGCGACGCCTTTGGCAGCAGCTCAGCAAGTTGAACAAGCTCGATGTCGAGCAGTTCGACTATGATCCGCACGTGCGCTCCGATCCGACCGATCCGCAGTTCTCCTTCAGCTTCGCCGGGCAGGCGCTTTACGTCATCGGGATGCACCCGAACAGCTCGCGGGAAGCTCGCCGCTTCGGCTGGCCCACGATGGTTTTCAATCCGCACGAGCAATTCGAGCGGCTACGCGCTGACGGAAAATGGAAGCGAATGCAGCAGACGATCCGCGAGCGCGACGTGCAGTTGCAGGGCAGCATCAATCCGATGTTGAGCGATTTCGGTGAAGCCACCGAAGCGCGGCAGTACTCCGGGCGGGCCGTCGAGGAAAACTGGCGGGCGCCATTCGAGCCGGCAAAGCCCGCCCCTGCGGGCAAGTGCCCGTTCGGCCACTAGCCGGTGGTAGGGCGAGACTCGGTCGAGCCTGGGAGTTGCGCCGGCCGGCCTCAAGCTCGACAGAGTCTCGCTCTACCGCAGTGGCGGCCATGCCTTACCATCCTCATGACGACCCCATCACGCCTCCAACCGCAGACCGGCACCGCCTTTTATCTGAATGCGGGACAGACTCTCCGCGTGATCGATCTGCAAGGCGAGCAGGTCGCTGATCTCACCGCCTTTGCGCGCGCCGACACGACGGAGTGGCTCTCCTCCGGCCGCAGCATCGACTACGCGAACACGATTTACCTGACGAAAGGCCACATCCTCTACTCGAATCGAAGCCGCCCGATGTTTACCATCACCGGTGACGACGTCGGGCGTCACGATTTCCTCCTCACACCCTGCAGCCGTGAGACTTTCGAGATTATCTACGGGAACACCGCTTACCACCCGAGCTGCTTCGAAAACCTCTGGCAGAATCTCGGTGAGTTCGGGATCGCGCCGGATGCGATCCCTACCACGCTCAACATCTTCATGAACGTTGAGGTTGGACGCGACGGCACGCTCAAGATCCTGCCGCCGCTCTCCAAAGCCGGCGACGCGCTCACGTTGCGCGCGGAGATGGACCTCATCGTCGGCCTGACCGCGTGTTCGGCTGAGATGTCGAACAACTACAGCTTCAAACCGATCGGGTACGAGATCGACTGACCCGCAGGTCGCACCGCGAACGCCAGTCATCCCGAGGCAGACGAAGCGCGCCGAGGGATCTCACGCGCTCGCGGAAATCGCCGATCGTCCCGAACCTCACCACCATCCAGCGCGAGATCCCTCGGCCGTCTGCGCGGCTCGGGATGACCGCGCGCGACGCAGTTCGGAATTGCACGGTCCACTGTCACGGCTGACGGTCTCCCGCCGCCGCAATGAATCCTGACAAGCTTTTCGATTATCTCGATGGCAAGCTCTCGCCGGCTGAGCGCACGCAGGTGGAAGAGAAGCTCATGTCGGATCCGCAGCTGCGTAAGCAATTCAACATCGCGCGCGAGATCCACCGCGCCGGCGGCGGCTCGCGCGAAGTGACGGTCGAAAGCGAGGATGCTGCCGCGATTGAGCGCAGCGGAAAGCTCGGCCGGCGCATTGCCACCGGCGCCGCAGTCCTCGTGTTTCTGAACGTCGCCATCGGCCTCGCAGTCATCGTCGGCAAAAACAAGAAGTCCGAGCTAAACACGAAAGAAGCTTCGATCCGCGAACAACTGGTCGCATCCCTCGGCGCAGCGGCGCAGAACGCCATGCCGCCGCCGTCGTTTGCTGCTGAGGAAATCAATCTCACCGCACCGCGTGCGGAGTGGGATACGATGGCAGATAAGATCGTCGCAGGCGCGACAGCCTTCGGCGGCTCCGCGGCGAAAGGATTACCGGACGAGAACATGTTGACCGTCATCGTCGACATCCCTTCGAGCCGCGACGCCGAGTTCCGCCAGGCGATTACCTCCGCCGTCAAAATTTCCCCGATGCCAGCCATCGCGCCGGGCCCGAAGCAGGAGACCTCGACTGAGTCTAACGAGAAGAACGAACGCACGATCGTGCAGATACGGATCTCTGAAGGCGGGCGATGATCGCAGTGACGTTCGCGCTCCCTGCTGAAAGTTCCGATTTCCTCAAGCTCCTGCAGAACCCGATCCGCGGCAGGGTCGGCGAGGCGGAGTTCACCTGCGGGTCAGTGGCGGGGAACCGGGTTTGCGTGCTGCACACCGGAGTAGGCGCCAAAGTCGCGCGCCCGCGCGTGGAACAGCTCCTCGCACATCAGCCTGCGGAAATGCTCATCAGCTGCGGATTTGCTGGTGCGCTTGGCGACGAGCTGCAGCCGGGTGATCTGCTGCTGGCGGACAATTTCTCCGCGTCGCATTTGCTCGCCGTCGCGCGTGAGGCGCTCGGGCATCGCGCGCGTTTGGGTGCGCTCGCGAGCGCGGAAGTAGTGGTTGATTCCGCTTTGGAGCGCGCAGCTCTCGCGAAGCGAACCGGCGCGATCGCTGTCGATATGGAGACAGAGGTCATCGCGCATTCCTGTCACACCGGGAACGTGCCGATGCTCTCTTTGCGAGGCATCACCGACACGCCCAAGGCTCCCCTCCCCGCGCCGCCAGACGTGTTGTTCGATGTCGCGCGACAGAAGACCAATTTCGCGGCACTCGCTTCACACACGGCAAGACATCCGACCTCGCTCTGGAAACTTGGTGTCTTCGCCAGGCGCGTTGCCTTTGTCCGGCGTGCGATGACTGCAGCGCTGATCACGCTGCTCGAAAACCATTCCGCCGCCGTCCGCGTCTAGCGGCCACTGCGGCGGCGGCCGGCTGCGTGTAGGTCACTCCGCGGCCGGCTCTACATGCACGAGGACATCAGCGATCCGCGGATCCGTAGCCTGGATCACGTGTTTCACTTCATGCGCGATGTCGTGGCCGGCGCGGACGGAAATGGCACCGTCGACGCCGACGTGAAGATCGACGTAGAAATGCAGGCCCATCTTTCGCACCAGACACTTTTCGACTTCGCACACACCTGCGACGCCTCCTGCCGCCTGGCGGATGATGGCGGCCATTTCACCGCGCGGCGCGGTGTCCATGATCTCATGCACCGCCGGCAGGAGCAGGCGGACACCATTGAAGGCAATCAACGCGCAGGCGAAGAGCGCCGCCCAATCGTCCGCCGTTTCCCACCCTTCTCCACCAATGAGCGCGATCGCAATTCCGACGAACGCAGCGATCGACGTGAGTGCGTCGGAGCGATGATGCCAGGCGTCCGTCTGCACCGCCGTGCTCTCCACGCTGCGGCCGAGCCGAATCACGGAGCGGTAGAGCAGCTCCTTCACGATCACGACGACGATCAAAACCACCAGCGTGAACGGCGCCGGTGCATGGTGTGGAATGAAAATCTCTCGCGTACTCTGCACCGCCAGGCCAACAGCGGCTGCGATGACGCCGCCCGCGACGATCGCTGCGGCGATTGGCTCCGCCTTGCCGTGGCCATATGGATGCGTCTCGTCCGGCGGACGGGCCGCAAATTTGAGCCCGCCCCAAATCACCACGGATCCGCCAATGTCTAGCGTGGACTCAATGCCGTCTGCGATGAGCACGTAAGCATTCCCGAGCACACCCGCGACGATCTTCGCCACCGCCAGCACGGCGTTGATCACCAGCCCGAACAGCGCGATCCGCGCGCCGGTTTGCAAATTGCTGGCGGAGGCGTCCGATGTAGGATGCGCGACGGGAGACATCGATGAGCAAAACTATACGCGCCGCCGTTTACGAAACGCACGGAAATCCGGCCGAGGTGTTACGCGTCGTCGAGCAACCGTGGCCGACGCCGGCCGCGGATGAGGTCGTGGTGGAGATGCGCGCGGCGCCTTTGAATCCGGCTGATCTCAATGCGATCGAAGGGAAGTATCCGGTGCGCGCGCCGCTCCCGGCGACGCCCGGAATGGAAGGCGCAGGCATCGTCGTTGAGCTTGGCAGCTCTGCGCGTGGCGTCGCGGTCGGTGATCAGGTGGTTTTGCCGCATGGCTTCGGCACCTGGCGTGAGGCTTGCGCGATCCCGGCAGACAAGCTCGTCGTCACGCCGCCGGAAATGGATCCGGTGCAGGCTGCGATGCTGAAGGTGAACCCGATCACCGCCTGGCGCATGTTGCACGACTTCGTGCCGCTGGCGCGCGGTGACTGGTTCATCCAGAATGCCGCCAACTCAGCCGCGGGTCGCGCAGCGATTCAGATCGCCCGTGAACTTGGCTATCGCAGCGTCAACGTGGTGCGGCGCGCGGACGTGGTGGAGGAGCTCCGGGCGGAAGGAGGCGACGTGGTGCTCGTCGATGGCGAGCAGCTGCGCGAGCAAGTGGCGGAGCAGACCGATGGCGCCGCGGTCCGGCTCGCGCTGAATGCAGTCGGCGGCGACAGCGCGCTCCGGCTGGCGAAGGTCCTCGCGCCAGACGGCACGATGGTGACGTACGGCGCGATGAGCTTGCAACCAGTGCGCATTCCCAACGGCATGCTGATCTTCAAGAACCTGAAGTTTACAGGGTTTTGGGTGAACAAGTGGTACGACGCAGCGTCACCCCAGCAGCGGGCGGAGACGTTTGCGCCTTTGTTCGAAATGTCGAAGAGCGGCCTGCTGCGGACGAAAGTGGAGGCGATGTACACGCTCGACGAAGCGAAAGCTGCGCTGGAGCACGCGGCCCTGCCGAAGCGTAGCGGCAAGGTCGTTTTCGATTTGAAAGCGTAGCGGTCCGGCGCTTCAGGCGGAGCTAGCCGCCGGCCTATTGTTGGGAGCCGCCTGCGGTTTCCGTTGGCGCTTCAAGAGCGTGATCTGCTTGATGCGCGCAGAATCTGAGGGACTCCAGGTCGCGACATCCGGGTCGTCCTTGAACGCGTTGTGGACGATGCGTCGCTCGTACGAGTTCATCGGCTCAAGCTGCATCGAGCGGCCGCTGATCCGCACGCGCTCGGCGAGTTCCCGCACCCGCTGGACGATCTTGTCCTCACGCATCGAACGGTAGTGCTCGCAGTCGACGATCACCTTTTCCACATCGCGATCTTTTGCCTGCAACATCCGGTTGAGGAGGAACTGAATTGCTTCCAGCGTCTCGCCGTCGCGCCCGATGATTCGGCTGCTCTCCTCGGTGTAAATCTGCAGGGTCAGGTTTCCGCCTTCGGTGCGCGTCTCGTCGATCTCTGCGACGAATCCGAGGTAACCAAGAATGGTGTCGAGGAGTTCCTTCGGCGTCATGATTTTCCTTTCCGCGAACGTTTACCCGGCGGCGGCGCGACTGGTTCCAGAACCGGCAGCGGCTGCCGCTTGTTTACCCACAGCTGCAGAATCGTAAACAGGTTCTGCGTTGTGTAATACAATGCCAGCGCAGCCGCGAAATTGTAGCAGAAAACCAAAAAAATCAGCGGCATGAACATCAATATGCGCCGTTGCATGGCGTCGCCGGTGTTCGGCGTCATCCGCATCAGCCAGACGTTCGACGCGCCCATCAGGATCGGGAGGACATTGATCGGCCAACCGAAGCCCGGGAGGTACGCGACAGTGTCGGGCTGGGAGAGATCGTTGATCCAGAGGAACGAGGCATTCCGCAGCTCCGCCGCCTGCCCGAGCATGGTGAAAAGGCCAAAGAAAATCGGGATCTGGATCATCATCGGCAGACACCCGCCGACCGGATTCACGCCATGAACCTTGTAGAGTTTCATGACTTCCTGGTTCATCCGCGTGGGGTCGTCCTTGTACTTCGTGCGGAGCTCCTGCATCTTCGGCGCGAGCGCGGACATCCGACGCATCGAGGCGTTGGCTTTGTTCTGCAGCGGCCAGAGCACGGCTTTCACACAGGCCGTCAGCAGGATGATGGCGACACCGTAGTCGCGGACGAACCCATGCAGCAGGTTCATGAAATTGAGCAGCGCCTGGCTGACCAGCTTCCACATGCCGAAGTTCATGATCTCCGCCTCATCGTGCTGCAGCTTGGCGAGGCGGTTGTAGATCTTCGGACCAGCGTAGATCTGGAAACGAAGGCTGTGCGTTTCGCCGGGTTGTAACTGGAACGCCGGCATCCCCATGGCGCCTTCCAACCCGAGCAGCGTCTGCCCGTCGGGCCGCTTCACGTCGAAGGGCCGCGCCCACACTTCGGACACCTTCGCGTTCAGCGGCGTCAGGATGGTGGTGAAAAACTGGTTGCTCACCGCCGCCCAATCGGCCGAGTTCACCTTCTCCTGGAAGAAATCCTGCGGCCCGCGCTTTTCCACCCCGATCAGGGGATAGCTCTGCGCTGGAAACCAATTCACGTCCGTGCTCTTGGCCCCGCCAGCCACCCCCCAGACCAGCCGCGTGTAAGCGGTCATGTCATTCGCGTGCAGCGGAACGGTCGAACCGAGCGCGACGAAATAGCCCGGATTCATCTGCGGCTGCGGGCTGTCGTTGCGGAAATCTACCTGCATCTCCGCGAGAAAGTTGTCCTTCGCTTCCGTGGACGGCAGTAACGCAAACCGCTTCCGCACAACGACGCCACCCGGGGTGGCTCGCTCGAATTGCACGCTCCCATCGGGCTGACGAGCGACCGCAAATTCCGAAAGGGCGCGCGTGGCCGGTTGCTCGAGAATGGCTCCGATCGGCAGGTGTTCCGGCGAGTTTAACACCACGACGCCCTGGCCGTTTTCACCGGCGTGATTCAACATCCGCGCCTCGCTGATACCGCCGCCGCGGTTGGTCAGGCTAAGTTCGACATCAGCGTTGGCGATGCTCTCGATCTTTTCGGCGAACGGCTCGATCACCTCCGCAGCAGGGGACGCTGTCGCGGTGTTCTGCGCGGCGGAAACATCCGCCGCGGCCGGTGATGCTGCAGCCGGTGAAGCGGTCCCGACTTCAGCCGGTGACGAAGCCGCTGCGGGCGGCGGGAGCGGCCGCGGCGCGTAGGAGGTCATGTAGACCTGCCAACCAATCAACCCGAGGACGCAAAGCGTAACGGCAATCCATGCTTGTCGATCCATAGGAATGCGTCGTGCGGCTATTCACACGCGACATGGTTTGAATGCCGAAGCCGGTCCGCGCCTTGAACACGCGCGGGCACAGGATCATACCCTTGGCCGCCCCACGGCTGGCAGCGCCCGAGCCGCCGCAAGCCAAGCCAGCTTCCACGCAGGACGCCGTGCGTTTCCACCGCCTCGAGGAAGTAACGGGAGCAGGTCGGTTGGAAGCGGCAACCGCTGCCCGGTCCGCCCAAAAAGGAGAGCACCGGCGAGATCGTCCACTGGTAAATTCGGATCAAAAATCGGACGATCGGGACCATTCAGGGCGCTAGAATAGAAGCGCGCCTCGCGAGGCGCAACCATTCATCCTCCAGCTGCTGATAGCTCGCCTTTGC
>JACDCC010000381.1 GCA_013694595.1 Chthoniobacterales bacterium | reverse complement strand
TCTCGCTCGGAGGCCGGATCTACGACCCCGATGACCCGATGGGCAAGATGTTCTTCAACATCCTCGCCACGTTCGCCGAGTTCGAGGTCGACCTGATCCGAATGCGCACCCGCGAGGGGATGGCCGTCGCCAGAGCCCAAGGCAAGCTGAAAGGGCGGCAACCAAACTGTCTGCGAAGCAGCAGCGTGAGCTGAAGCGGATGCACGACTCGGGCGAGTACTCGATCACCGACCTCGGTGAGCTGTTCTCGGTGTCACGCCCGACCGTCTACCGCACGATCAACCGCATCATCGCGGAAGAGACAAAGGCCTGACTTGCGACTCGACGTTCGTGACGCCTGCCGTCGACTCAAGGATCGCCCACACACTTCGGTTGGGAGCGACGGGTGATTGCGTGTGCGGTGGCCCACCGAGCTGGTGCGGTGGGCGATCCGCGTGGCGCGCTGCTCGTCAGCGGATCGGAGTCGCCTGATTCGGAGGCGATCTTCGACGATCACGACGATGGCACCAGCGAGTAGATCGTCGGCGACGTCGACGAGAGCGTGGAGAATCGTTCGGACCTGATCGTCAGGACGATGATTTCGTCGCAGCAGAATGACACTCGGCAAGCCGAGCCGATCCCGAGCGAGAAGTTCACCGAAGTCGGTGTCCGCAGACACGACGATTCGTGACTGCTCCACGGCCAGGGACATGACTTGCTCATCGGTGGCGCCCAGCAATCCGGCATCTCCGACGTGGATGGCATCGTGTCCGGCGTCTCTGAGACCGTCGGCGACCCGTGGTCGCAGGCATTCGTCGATCAGGAAGTTCACACGCCGGTGCGCAACGGAAGTTCGCGCTCACGAACCGTCGCTGCGGCATACCGGAGCGCAGCGCGAACGTCATCGGCAACCAGTTGTGGGTAGCTGGCGACAATGTCAGTCGGGGTTTCCCCTTCGGCGACGAGCGATACAATCGTCGCAACCGGGATGCGTGTGCCAACGATGCACGGCACGCCGCCCATGACCCGGTGGTCGACGCTGATCCGCTCGAATTCCATCCCCGAAGCCTACGCCACCCGATTGCACAGGGACAGAGATCGCGATCGGCCACGGAACTCCCGCGGCGCCCGATCGGTGACCCAGAGCCATCTCAGCCGAGGATCCTCAATCGGGCGCTGCAAGTGGGAGCGACTTTGGTCGGGAGCTGGACTGCTGGCGCGGAGCACGACCTGTCGTGGTCGCTCGATCACGCCATCGACGTGCTCGAAGTGATCGACCAGCGAACGTGACCGTCGATCCCCAACGGCCGCGAACCTCATGCGGCATCTGTGCGGTTCGCGTTCAGCTGATTAGCGGCGAAGAAGGACGCCGGCCGCAGCAAGGTCTTGTTCGGCGAGTCGGAACCAGCGTTGAGCCGGAGTCATTTCGGGTTCAGGCGGCTGATCGCTCATGGACCACGACGCCGTGCTGCGCGGGCTCGAACTCGGTCGTGCCTGGCGAGGCCCCGTTTCGTTCGAAGTCGTCGAGGCTCGTGACGAGGAGGTCGTGGGGCGCGGTGATAGCCCGTGTCACGCGCCGGAGTTCGACCATCAGGCGACGCCGGTCATCGTGTGGTGCGGCATCGAGGACGATGAGAAGGTCGATGTCGGAGTCGGGCCCATCGGTACCGTCGGCCACGGAACCGAACAGCACGATCTTGGCTGGGTCGAATGCGTCGATGATCGTGGACACGAGATCGGGCACCCAGTCATGGAGTGATCGACCGGCCCACTCAGCGTGGCCGTCACGCACCGCGTAGGTGACCTGCTGCATGGTCGAAGAGTATCTGCTCGAATCGGTGCGGCGTAGTTCTTCTGGTCGCAACGGCCACCGACCGGAGGCAGGCGCCCGGCCACCGAAATGGCCTCATGGCGACACGGTCTTCGAGCATGGTGGAGCCCGGACTGCCCTCGAACGCTGATCGAGCGCGATCAGAAAGACGGGAGGCGACATCTCAATGTCAGCGCATACCCGGCCGTTGGCGATCGGATTCAAGTTCCAGCTGTATCAGATGACGATCCTCTTCTGAGACAGCCGAGCCTTGCCGACGCCTCGTGATCCACGCGACGTGAATCGCCCGATAATGGTTCCTCTCATTGAAGCGCCGAACGCCGCTCCGGCGAGCAATTCGCGGCGATCACCCCAAG
>JACDCC010000074.1 GCA_013694595.1 Chthoniobacterales bacterium | reverse complement strand
TCGGGATACGTGACGACGTAAATCGCGAGCTTCAGCCGACCGGATGCCGGATCGACATAGGCGATGTAGAAATCGTCCGGTGAATCGCCGGTGCCGGCCTCGTACGTGATCTTCACCACCTCGTATTCCTGTCCCTGAAATGTTTTCCTCCCGAGCGACTCCTGTTTCGCGCCCGGGTCCGCGAAGACGAACGGCATTCCAAAGAAATAGAACGGCGTCCACATGTAGAAACGCGGCGGCGTGCCGCCGAGCGCTTCGAGCCTTGGTTTGATCCAGACCTCGCCTTTGGATGCGCCGAGCGTGTACTCGTCGGCAGTGATCAAGCCATCACGCGAGCGGAGATCAAACAGCTGGTGATCGCGCTTCGTGCCCTTCGGCCGCTCATACGTGAGGTCGTATTCCACACTCGCGGAGCTTTGCCATTTCTCGAGTCCGCCGTGCGCCTTGACCGCGCGATCGATTTGCGCCCGCGCGGCGGGAGAAGCGAACAGACTGAAGGCGAGGGCGAGCGAAGCAATGGTGGCACGGTTCATTGTTCTCACGCTACAACACGCTGACGATTCGTCAGGAAAATGCGGCCCGCGTGACGTGCGCGTCTGCGGTAACAGATATAAAGAAAGCAATGCAAGCTTTGACCAACCCTTCGCCGCGCGGCGTAATCGAGCGTTATCGCACGCATCTGCCTGTGACTGCGGGGACGCCTGTGGTCTCGTTAGGCGAGGGGAGCACCCCGTTGATTCCCTGCCCGCGGTTAAGCGCAGCGGTCGGTCGCGGCTGCGAGGTCTTTGTGAAATATGAAGGGCTGAACCCGACGTGCTCCTTCAAGGATCGCGGGATGACCGTAGCCGTGTCGAAGGCGGTGGAGCAGGGGACCGCCGCCGTGATTTGCGCCTCCACTGGGAACACGTCCGCTTCGGCCGCCGCCTACGCCGCGCGCGCGGGAATTCGGTGTGCAGTGGTTCTGCCGGCGGGGAAAATCGCGAGCGGCAAGCTGGTTCAAGCCTTTGCCTATGGCGCCAGGGTGGTAGCGATCGACGGGAACTTCGACGACGCGCTACGGATCGTGCGCGAGCTCGGCGCGCGGCCGGAGTTTGCGATCGTGAACTCGATCAATCCCGATCGCATCGCCGGGCAAAAATCCGCCGCCTTCGAAATCGTGGAAGAACTCGGAGACGCACCCGACCTCCACCTGCTGCCGGTTGGCAACGCCGGGAACATCACCGCCTACTGGGCAGGCTACCGCGAATTCCACCGCGAGAAGCGCGCCGTGACGCTCCCGGTCATGCTCGGTTTCCAGGCAGCCGGGTCGGCTCCGATTTACCACGACCGCATCATCGCAGCACCCGAGACGATCGCCTCGGCGATCCGGATCGGACACCCCGCGAGCTGGACCGGCGCGCGCCAGGCGATCGAGCAGTCGCACGGCGCGATTGACATCGTGGCCGACGACGAAATTCTCGCCGCCCAGCAATGGCTCGCCAGCCGCGAGGGGATATTCGTGGAGCCAGCCAGCGCCGCGTCGATCGCCGGCCTGTTCAAATGCTGCGAGCCGGGACGGGCGCCACGTTACGGGTTCGATGGGGTGAAAGAAGGCAGCCGGATTGTCTGCACCGTCACCGGTCACGGCTTGAAAGATCCCGACGCAGTCGGTTTTGACCTTGCCGCCACGGTGCAGCCGAATGCCGACAATGTGCTGCGGGCGATTGGCTTTTGAGTTCGCGGTGTTGACACGGCGGCTGCTTCAGAGAAAACCATTCCGCCTCGTGCGTGCTCCCATTTCCAGCGCCGCTGTTTTCCTATGCGCCTGATTGTCCAAAAATATGGGGGAACGTCGGTCGGCAATCCCGAACGCATCCGTCAGGTCGCAGAGCGGCTGCTCGAGACGCAGCGCGAAGGCTGCGATGTCGTCGCCGTGATCTCGGCAATGGCGGGCGTGACCGATAATCTGATCAAGCTCGCGCGCGCCACTTCCCCACAACCGAGCGAGCGCGAGCTGGACGTCCTGCTTGCCACCGGCGAGCACGCGTCGATCGCGCTGGTGGCGATGGCGGTGAACGCGTTGGGCGGCAAGGCGATCTCGCTCACCGGCGCCGAAGCCGGCGTGCTGACCGATCGGGTTCACACGAAGGCGAAGATCGCCAACATCAATCCGAAACAGATCGAGGAGCTCCTCTCCGACGGCTACATCGTGGTCGTCGCCGGCTTCCAGGGCCAGACGGCGGAGGGAGCGGTTACAACACTCGGCCGCGGCGGCTCCGATTTGACCGCGATCGCACTGGCCGGCGCCCTCGGAGCTGACGCGTGCCAGATCTTCACCGATGTAGAGGGCGTCTATACGTGCGACCCGCGCGTGGTGCCAGGGGCCTTGAAGATGGAGGAAATCGCCTACGACGAGCTGCTGGAGATGGCCGGCGCCGGCTCGAAGGTGATGCAATCCCGCGCCGTCGAGTTCGCGAAGAAGTTCGGCGTCCCGTTCGAGGTCCGCTCGAGCTTCCACCGGACCGCCGGCACCGTGGCGAAGGAGGAAACGGCCAACATGGAAGACGTCGTCATCCGCGGGATCAGCGTTGAGCGGCAGCAGGCGAAAATCACGCTCGCTGGCGTCCCAGACGCGCCGGGGACCGCCAGCCGCATCTTCTCCGCGGTCTCCGCCGCGAACATTCTCGTCGACATGATTGTCCAGAACGCCTCGGATCAGCACACCACCGACATCTCCTTCACCGTGCACGAGTCGGACCTGCCGCGGGCCGAGGAGCTCCTGGCGCCGGTCGCGGCACAGATCGGCGCCACGCGGTTAATGGCTCAAAGCGGCGTCGCCAAGCTTAGCGTCGTCGGCATTGGGATGCGGTCGCATTCCGGCGTGGCGGCGCGGCTCTTTGACTGCCTTGGAGCGGGCGGCATCAACATCCAGCTGATCTCGACATCCGAGATCAAGATAGCCGTCGTGATTGACGAAGCCGACGTCGATCGAGCGGCGCAGCTCACGCACGACGGGTTCGGTCTGACGAGGTTCGCGCAAGCTCCGCCCGTGAAGGGCTGAGCGTCGAAGAACCCGCGTTTCACCTGAAAGATGGGCGGCAGCGGGCGCAATCAGAGTTCTCTTCTCTCTACATAAGAATCAATGTAACAGCCGTTCTACCAACGTGTTATAACCAACGCCGGCAGTGCGTTACGAATATTACATAATAAGCTATGGAACCGGACACTTACCAATGGGTTATGTAATGTATATGCTGGCGCACGGGCGCAGCGTGCAGTGAGAGCTGAGGTCCGAGCCGTTAACCGGTGGCGTTCCTGCGCCAGCGAATGATTCCGAGACACAATGGCGCAATTGCAAAGCCGCCAACATCCCACCCACAGCAGCTGGCGCAGACGAGTGTGCTGCGGCCCTATCGCGGCGTGTCGCCAGATCTGGAAGTGACGGAGCGATTCACGCGGACTCGCTCCGACAGGCATTAGCGCCGCCAGAGAGCTGCTTTTTCATCCGGACATGTGCTACAGCACCTCCGAAGAGAGCGTGGGCCTTCCCGGATGTCACGTAGCCGTGCCGTTCGTAAAACGGGAGCGCCTGGTCGCGGGCGTTGAGGATCATCGTTTGAGCGCCGCGGCTGCGGGCATGAGCCTCAAGTTCTGCCAGAATCTTGCTCCCGAGTCCTTTTCTAGACCAAGCGGGATCGACCGCCATAAACCGCACCTGCGCCTCCATTGGGGAATTCAGCTGCACGCGCCCAGCGGCAACGGGTTTTCCGGTGAGATCCCATAAACCAACATGGAAGCTGTCCTGTTCGCGATCGTCTTTCTCGCTGCCGCGAGGCTGCTCCCAGGGCGCCCGCAACACGCGCCAGCGGAGTTCATAATAACGCTCCCAATCAGCCGACGTAATGGGCGGTCGCAGTTCCAAACCATCAGTCGACGTTCCGGTCGAATCCACAGCCGGAGGAGAGGCTATGAACCGGCCATCCACCAGCATTTTCTCTCCTTCCTAACATCATACAATATATGGAGGCCACCAGCGGTTGCGATCGATGGCGGCGAGGGAAGGTTTTTGACGGGTGCGTTCTCTTGGCTCCGGCCACAGTGCGCGAGATGACCCGACGTACCCCCAGGGAGCCGCGGGAGTTCCCCAGGTTGATCGGTGCGTGCGCTCCAAGGCCGCGCGGCCAATTGGTCCCCACCACCTGAGCCATGACCACGCGTGCGTATGACTCGGGAGCCAGCACGATCTTTCAGCCCGGCATGGTGGGGGCCAGGAGCGTTGTCGGAGAGGAGAAACGCCATGTCGTCGCGGAAGGTCGTAGCAGCCCCGTGAGCGCGCCCCCAGGAAGCCTCCGTGCCCAGCGAAGGCGGAATGTCCTCGATGAGCTTGACGAGCCTCCTGAGAGTTTTTGCGACCACATCCACGCGGATCCTTTGCACGGTTCGGCGGCGGCGTCGAGCGGGCGGGTCGTTAGCCAGGTCATCGGACGCGTCCAGGTTAAGGCTGGAAGCGAATGCGCCCTCGCTGGCTAACGGTTCCCCCACAACAGCACGTGGCGGAGGCTCGCAAACCGACTTGGCCCCGTTCCGTTTCGGAATTGTTCTAAGAGATACAAGGTTAGGTGCGGCGGCGCTCGCTGCGCTTGCGCCGTCCGGCCTATCGCCACACAGCCGCTCCGCGCATGGCGGAGCGACCGTGTGCGCGGAGGCCAGTTGGTGCGGCGGAAGCGTGCAATCGTCAGAGCCCGAACACCTTGCGTTTACATCATACAATATATGTCATATAAAGTGGGGCTGAGCATTGTTGGCAGCGCTCAAGTACGCCCTGGCGGCTTCTCGGGCATCTCGGCGAGGTACTTCGCCGTCAAGACCTCGTTCGCAATCCAGTTTTGTGTCAGCCCGATCAGAACTTTCAGGTCAGTGATATCGTGTGCCGTCCAAGCGCGGGAGTAATGGGTCTCGTCATTCCCAAGCCAAGCGGCGCGTTTAGCGCAACTCTGGATATTTTGGTCCGCTACGAAATTTTTGATACATGCGCCGAGCATCTGGGAGCGCACGTCGTCCGCCTTTTCGGCGAATTTGGTAATGCAGTAGTCTTTAATGAGAAATTCCAGCGCCTTGCGCAGCCCGATACCGACTATTTGATCCAAGTTGTGCGACTCGGCCGCCAAGCTTTGATTGAGAATCTCCACAAACTTTGGGGAGATCTCTGCCACTCCTTCTGGGATCTCGGCTGGCGCTGGTGTCCGCGGATACACGGCGGAGACGTCGAAATACACCTTACTCGCGCTATCATAGCGTGCGGAGTATTCGACGACGAAAAGGCTGCCGCACGCCTGCCGCGGGCACCTATGCACGAGTTGTAGCTTCTTCTTAGCTTGATCGCCGTGCTGGGGATATATTGCTTTCGGCCCTATCGCCTTGACCTCACATGCCCTCTTACAAACCGGGCATGTGTCGGGCTGAATGGTGTATCGCGCGGTGACTGTGTCGCCGAGCGGAGTAATTACCTGTATGTCGTACACGGATCGACTCCACCAGCTTTCAACCCGAATGACGAGACTGAAGCTAGCTGCGCTTCAAGAGAAGTGGCAGGTAAGGCAGCACTGGGCACGCCGTCGCTGCGACCAGTTAAGCTCAACGTCCTCGCGTCCGCACTTCGCGCAGCAGAGCGTTAGAAGCCGGTTTTTGAACAGCTGAATCAGGATTGGGTGCTCGGCGCAGACCTCTGATCCGGATGACCTTTCCGGTACATAAGCAGATACTCTTGGCCATCGCCGCGGCGTTGATATCCCTCCAGCCGCGACCGAAGAAACGGTGGCGCGTTCGCTTGCGCTATCGGGACGAATCCGATCCCGCCATAGAAGTCGACGAGGTGCGCGTACGGAATACAGAAGCAGTCGTCGTTTCTCAGCAAGTGGGCTACAGCCGCGAGAAGTCGGTTCCCTAGGCCCTGCCGCTGAACGGACGGATGAACCTGCATGCCTCGCAGCACCGTTACGCCTTGCTCCGGCACCAGCCGGACAATGCCGACCAGCTCGCCGTCACGCTCCGCAAGGAGAACTGCATCCTCAGGTCCAATGCCACCACCATACTGCCGCTCGACATAGAACTCCTGCGCCCGCGGCATGTCCTCGGCCACCGCATGTCGAATCTCTACCGGCACGTCCGATAACAGCTTTCTGCTTTTACCTACCGAGACACAAGATCAACCAGTTGCACCGCTCGATTCCCCGTCGGCCGACCCCTTCAGTTCGTCGATGCCTAACACCATGTTTGCCGATAGCTGTGTCGATGTCGTTGGATGTGACGTCAGATGTTGCTACCGCGCCACTTCAGCTTTTGGCGGACGACGCCGAAGAATGAAACTCCGGGCATCGCTGCGAGCGGCAGGACGCGCGGTGATTTGCGGATGGTGACGACCGCGCCGGGATCCAGCTCGATCGGTTCGCCGCCGTCGACCGTGAGATAGACGGGGTTGTCCGGTTCAGCGTCGACGTCGATGACTGCGTCTTCGCCGACGATGATGGAGCGGTTCGTCAGGACGTGTGGGCAAATCGGCGTGATGACCAACGCGCCGGATTCTGGCGCCAGGATGGGGCCGCCGGCTGATAATGAATAAGCGGTGGAGCCGGTCGGCGTGGCGATGATCAGTCCGTCGGCGTTAAACTCCGTAAGCTCTTCGCCGTTGACGCGCGTCCGGAGGCGGATCAACCGGGAGATGGCGCCCCGGCTGAGGACGGCGTCGTTTAACCCGGTGATCGCCCGCTGCTGGCCGCGCTCGTTGCTCGAGACCTCGAGCAGGCTGCGGTCGCTGAAAGTCATCTCGCCGGCGACGATGCAGCGGACGGCTTCGACGTATTCGGTCGCCGCGGCGCAGGTGAGAAAGCCCAGCGTGCCGACGTTGATGCCGAAGACCGGCTTCATGACGTCGCCGAGCTGGCGGACGGTGTTCAAAATCGTGCCATCGCCGCCGAGGACGACGAGCAGGTCGGCCTCACGAGCGAGGTCCTGGATGGAATATTGCGAGGTGGCGCCGACCAGCTGCGCCGTCGCGGTTTCGATCAGGACCCGAAGGTCGGCACGTGCGAATTCTTCGCAGACACCCCGGACGAGCTCGGCGGAGCGCGCTTTTCCGGTATGCGCGATTAGGCCAATCGTTTTCGGGCGCAAATGAAGAACTCCTGGTTGCCGTCTGTGCCGGTGATCGGCGACGGAACAATGCCGACGACC
>JACDCC010000062.1 GCA_013694595.1 Chthoniobacterales bacterium | reverse complement strand
GTGGTGGCGGAAGTAGAGTTCGCTGACGAGCGCTCCGCGCGGGAATTTCAGGCGCCGGATTGGCTGGGCAAGGACGTGTCCCACGACCGGCGTTACAGCAATCAGCTACTCGCCTCTTGATCCGCGGCGCGGCTCCATTGGCGCTTTCGCCACTTGCGCAGCGTCTCGACCGCGGTCCAACAAAACGCGAACCACGCGAGCCCGGCGACCACGGCGCCGAGCACATCCGTGAAAAAATGCGCGCCCAGGTAAATACGCGTGGCGCCAATGAGCGCCACCATCACGAACGCGCACGCAAAGGCCAGAACCCTCATGCCCCGCCGCTGCAGTGAATGCGCCGCGATCGCCGCGAGGAACATGTAGAAAAGTGTCGCGCCCATCGTGTGCCCGCTTGGAAACGCGAACGTCGTCAGGTTCACCAGCGGGTTTTCGAAAACCGGTCTTTTCCGCTCGAAAAAATGCTTGAGCAACGTGTTTAGCAGACCGCCTCCGACCATCGTCAGCACAATCCCAAGCACCGCGTCGAACCAACCTTTCCGGATAAACACAATCGCCGCGCAGAGGGACGCGATCGCCAGAAACGCGACCGAGCCTAACAAGGAGACGCCTTTCGCGATCAGCGTCAGCGCCGGGCTTTCATATTTTTGAAACAACTCCGCCGCGTGCCTATCCAAGGCGGCCAATCGTCCCGGCGCCGCGATCCCCTCCGCGATCTCGTTGAAGCACCAGCAGGTGAGAATAATGACCAGCATCCCCACCGTCAGGTGCAGGCCCATGTAACCTGTCGGCGAGAGCCGCGCCTGCAGAAACCGAAGCTGCCGCTCCCACCGCAGCCGTACGTGTATGCCGACGCTGCTCACTCGCGAATCCAGCCGTCGTCCGTGCGGTGAAATCGCTCCGCCGGCGACGCGTCGAACGCCTGCGCTTCCTTGCCCCACACGTGCCGCTGGATCGTGATCCGAGGATGCTCCACGCAGATGACGTTCAGCGAATTCGACTGTCCGCCGCGATATCGCGTGGAGGTGCTCGTGCCTGAAGAGACGATCAGAGCCGAGTATCCCGGGACGTTGTAGCGCTTCGCGGTGTAACCAATGTCCGCGATGTGAAAATGGCCGGATAACAGGACATCGACCCGGCATTCTGCGAGCGTCTGGATCGCGAGGTCCGATCGACCGACCACCTCGCCGCGCGCACCCGCCGGTAAATCGAACGGGTGATGGGTGACGACGATCTTGGTGCGCCCATCCGGCACGCTCCCGAAATCGGTGCGCAGTTTATCGAGCTGCCCCTTGTTGATCCGACCATCTTTCCAGGTCAATGCGCGCGCCGTGTTCACCCCGGCTACTGCCATTTCCGGATCGGAATAGAACGGCTGCAGATCGTCGCAGATGTAGCGCCGGTAGCTATCGAGGCTGTGCCAGAAGCGGAGGAATAGATTGCGCAGCGGGACGTCGTGATTGCCCGGCACGACGATTTTCGGGAACGGAATCAGCGCGAGAAATTCCTGCGCCGCGATGTACTCGATCGTGCGCGCGCGCTGCGTGAAATCGCCTGAGATCGCGACGAGGTCCGGTTTGGTCTCGTTGATGAAGGAGACGAGAGGCGAAAGAATCGCCTCGTCGACCCGGCCGAAATGAAGGTCCGAGAGATGCAGGATGGTACGCATCAGCTCGCCTGCTCTTCGTTAGGTACGAGCACGCGGAGTGCACCCTTGCGCGTGCGATAATGCAGCGGCGTATTCATCCATTCCACCTCGCCGTCGCACGCGACCAGCAGCCGCGGCTTCCGTGCCTCGATGCGCGCCTCCTCCACGCAGAACGCTTCGAAATCTTTTGCCTGGTCCACGCGTCCAAAGAGCGCATGGAACGCAAGCCGAAACAAGCCGAGACGCCCGGTGCGATGCGTCAGGTACAAGCCGAGGTTTCCGGCGTTGAGACACGCGCGTGCGCCCAGGTTGAAGCCCGCGATCTGGTATTCGTTGTTCCCGACGAAGAGGAAAGCGGTCCGCCGCGCGACTTGCTTCCCCTCGAAGGAAATCCGGAGATCGAGGAACGGAAACCGTCGCAGCGCCTGCACCGCCGCCCAAAAAAAAGCGGGCCATTTGCCGCGCCCGAGTTGTTCCTGTTGCGCCTCGCGCCGCGAAACGATCTGCGGATAGATGCCGAGGCTCGAGTTGTTGATGAAGATGCGGCCGTTCACCTCCGCCGCGTCGACCGACATCACCCGGCCATGGACGATCGTACGGGCTGCGCTTTCCAGCTCCAGCGGAATGCGCAGATCTTTCGCGAAATGATTCAGCGTGCCGATTGGCAGCACGCCCAGTGTCTTCCCAGTGTCGGCGAGCTCGGCCGCCACGGCGCTGACCGTTCCGTCGCCACCGGCCGCGACGATATCTTGTTCGCCCGCGGCAAGTGCTTCGCGCGCTAGCGCCCCCAGGCCCTTGCCCGGTCCTGGCTGCACCACACGCGCCTGCACTCCGAGAGCGCCGAAAAGCGCCGGGATCCGAGCCGCGGGCGTGTCACCAGTACCGGAACTGCCGGCACCAGTATTCACGATCACAGTCATCCTGTGTAAATCGCGCGGCCGTAGCTCACTGAGGCTACGACCGCCACGATTTTAACGCCGGCTGCTCAGCGGTGCACGTCCGCCGGCAGTCATCATGAACCCTCCCGCCGAACGGGGGATGAGGGACCTTCCGGATCGCTTAGAACAATCCGAGGACCTTCAGGACGACGATGATAACGATGATGACTCCGATGATGTAAAAGATGTTTCTGTTCATGTGGACTCGGTGCTTAGCAGCGCATCACCCGCGTGACGAGATGTTTCGCAGTAATTTCGCGCTGCAGGCCACGCCCGACGCACGCTGAGCGTGAGCCCAGGCATCGCTGGATGTCCCCGCCCCACGAGTTCACGCGATTGTCACGATCGCGCCACGTGTTCGTCACAAACGGTTTCTACCTTCGGGCTCAAGACAACAAACCCCGCGGCCTAACCCCGAGGCCAACCAACCCAAGGAGAAACCATGTTCGTTAAGAAGCTCACCTTTGCCGCCCTCGCGACAGCCACGCTGACGCTCGGCGGATTCACCGCGCAAGCACAGGAATCCGGCGCGCTGCTCGACCTGCTCGTGCGCAAGAAAATCATCAGCGACCAGGAAGCCGAGGAGATCCGCGGCGAGCTCAACAAGGAGTATTCCGCCACCTCGGCTGGCAAGCTGAAGATGTCGACGCCGATCACGGAACTGGAACTCTACGGCGACGGACGGGTCCGATACGAAATCCGGAACGGCAACAGCGGCGCGCCGAGCACGCTCGTCACCAACCCCGATGACGCACAGCAGCGCAATCGTCATCGTTACCGCCTGCGGCTCGGGCTTCGCGGCACGTTGATCGATGACTTCTTCTTCGGCCTGCGCCTCGAGACGAGCGCCAGTGCCCGCTCCACCAACGTCACCTTCGGCGACGACACCGGACCGTTCGGCAAAACCAGCGATGCCATCCATGTGGGCCAGCTTTATGTCGGCTATCGCGGCATTCCCGGTCTGACCCTAACGGCGGGCAGGATGCCGAACCCATTCGTCACCACGCCGATGGTGTGGGACGGCGACATCAACCCTGAAGGTCTGGCGCAGCAGTACAAGAAGACATTCAACCTCTCGTTTGGCGGCGGCAGTTCCTCCGCAGCGGTTGAGTCCTACAGCAAGGACGGCACCACCACGGCGGCGGCGACAGTTTCGGAGCCCA
>JACDCC010000057.1 GCA_013694595.1 Chthoniobacterales bacterium | reverse complement strand
CGGCCGAGGTTGAGGCGTTGGCTATAGATATATCGGACCTCCCCCAGTTCACCGCGGTCGATCAGTTCCTTTACGTAACGGACAGCCGAGTTGTAGACAAACGTATGCCCGGTCATGACGATTAAGCCGCCCGCCGCTGCGCACCGCGCAAGTTCATCCACTTCGCTCGTCTTGGTGGCGAGCGGTTTCTCCACAAACACGTGCTTGCCGGAATCCAGCACTTGCCGGGCGAGAGAGAAATGGCTGGCCGCTGGGGTCGCGATTACCACCGCGTCCACACTCGGATCGGCGAGCACCGCTTCGTTGTTTTCGATCGCGCGGCTTTTCGGGAAGTTCGCATTTACAAACGCTCTTCGATCGGCGCTGGAATCGACGACATACTTGACCGTGCACTGCGGCAGAGCAGAGAAATTCCGTAACAGATTGGGCCCCCAATACCCACAGCCGAACTGGGCAAGGATTATCGGTTTAGATTCCATTCGGATAGCACTGGTAAGGATCCCGGCTCAGGCGGCCACGAGCACCAGGTCTAGAGAATCGGCGACAAAATCTTCGAACACCGGCGCGGCGGCCACGGAATCCTGCCGTTCTCGCGAGGTGGCATTATGAACCCGTACCCGTAGCGGCGGTAGGTCATCGCGAGCGTCAGGAACCGACAATTTGACGTGCACAGTCCCAGACCTTTGCTTAACGCTGCAGAAGGAAGCTGCTCTCCTCTTTCGGAACCACGAGACGGCCTGCCCTGCAGTCGCAAACCACGGTTTTCTCCTACGCAACTCGGCTAAGAGTTCCTCGTACGCCGGCCCCCACAACCGTTCCGGCCCAAGGCTACGGTCGTGCCAATTCACCGTCAGCACGCCGCCGCGTCGGGATGCGTTCTCAAGCAGTGGCCGCACCGCTTCGGATGCCTGTGCCTGCGACAGGTCCATGTAGGACCGGTAAAACAGGGCGGTGTCCATGATATGTAGAGGTAGTTCCAGCAGAAGATATGCGCCCGATGGTTTGTAGACCTGCGTCGTGCCAGCGCGATACCCGATCGTCTCATTGAATCCAACGGTCGAATCATAGGAGAAGCCAGCTTCCTGCAGCTTTGCCGGTGACTCGGGGGCGAAGTAGAGCCAATGCATCCTGGTGCCCTCTACGCGCACACCGCTGGCTTGCTGAACGGCACCACGTTCGGCGCAGGCCCTGCTCGCATCCTGCCATGCGTTGATTCCGTGTAACGCAATCTCCCGCCCGGCGGCGGCGAGTTTTCTCAGATCCACGGCGATGTCACTAGCGGCGTACCCCGCCGCTCGCTTCGGCGAGGTCCTGCCGTCCGGTGCGACGCCCGCATCCCCTTTGTAGGGCAGAACGAAGAACGTGGAAGCGAGATCTCCTTCCAACTCCAGATAGCGGTCAAACTGCTCCCAAGGATCATCACGACGGCGGCCATACACGAAGGGAAGTAACGCCGCCGCCTTCCAGTTCGTGAAAAGCTGTCCCGCTGATTTCTTGCCTCTGCAGACGTCGAAGAACGAGCCGATCGTGGCGCGGTAGAGAAATCCGAACATCGTGTGATCCCAGCAATGGCGACGGAGAAAGGGGTGATCGATATCGTGCGTGAGGCACGCAACGAAATCATATCCGTGCGGCATGGGAGGTATCTCGACGATGGGTATCCCCCGTTCGACTATCAGCTCCCGCACCATCGCGATGTGCTCGTCGACCGTCGCGGCTGAAGCCCATTCACTCGGCTGCCCCTGGGCCAACACGTGCTGCACTTCACCGAAGAGGTCATAGCCAATGCGAATGATGTCTTGGCTGTCACTGCGATGGACGACGGCAACCGCGGCACCTGCGGCATTGTTCGCTACTGCCCCGCCTGAGGCTTCTGCGAAGCAGACGCAGCCTTTGTAAAGGGGGATAGTCGAGCGACGGAAACGCAGAATTGAAGGCCGATCGACTGCGGCATTGATTTGCTGTTCGCGATCGAAGGCAGTTCTACGGTTGCCGTAGAGCAAAATTAGCTCCGCAGAAGTAGGCGGAACCTCGTGATCGGAGCAGATCAACACACGGTACTCGCCCTCCGGTCGGTAGAACTCCCACGGGGTTTTGAATAATTCGAAGAATTCCTGGACCGCGCTTCGGTCCGCTTCTGCCGCGGCAACGCCGATCATCTCTCGGCGAAAGTTGGCCTGCGGCCCGACTGCGACACTAGCGCGGCGATCGTATCGATCATGCCAAGACGTTCCCGACTCCAAGTGTGCTCAAGGTAAACCTTCTGTCCTCGTCCGACGATCTCGCGGACGTCGGCTGGATTCGAGAAGGCATAAACAATTTGCGCGGCGAGATCATCGGCATCACCCAATTCGAAAAAGATCAGATCGTTGTCACCGAAATAATCCTGGATGCCTTTCGCCCGGGGAGCGATGACAGGTTTGCCGAGCGCGAGATATTCGAAGATGCGGGTAGGAGTGTTGATCTCGGTGAAGATGTTTCGGTGGTTCGGAATGATTCCCAAGTCACAGCCATCAATGGCTTCGACGATCCCGGTGAGATTTTTAACGCCAAGATAATCAATTCGATCTCTTAAGCCGCGCCGCTGCGCCTCCTCGATGACTTCATCGAAGAATTTTGTTCGGGCGCCGCAGACCCTCAGTCGCGCTGACGGAATCCTCGTGCTGATTTTACTTAGGGCGTCGACGGCAAGATCGAAACCGTTGCGGCGAACGAGCGAACCGTGGTAGAGGATGACGAAGGGCTTCGTGGGCGCCGCGCCGTTGCCGCCGGGCGCTTTCGCCGCCCGGAAGCGGAACACTTCGTCATCCGGCGAATTGATGACGACCTTGATCTTGTCGGCTTCACAGCTGCGGGAGGAATAGATTTCCTGGCACGCACGGTTCACCGTGAGGACGGCATCGGCGAAGGCTATGCTCCACTTCTCCAGCCTCTTCAAGACGCGCACGCTAAGACTTTGTTCAGGCAGCTTGAAGATCGTCTGCATCAGCTCAGGCATTGGATCATGCAGGTCGAGGATGATCTTTGCGCCGAACAGTTTTGGGATCAGGGCACTAAAAACCAGGACGTCGGGCATGTTATGCACATGCACCAGGTCATACCGGCGACGGACCGTCCGAACAGTCAGATAGCCGAAACAGATAAATAAAAATGTAAAGTATTGTGCAACATACCCCAGCTTCCCTCCGCGGTATCGTTTCAACGGGACTCGCCGGACGTTCACCGGACCGAATTGCTGCTCAGCTGGTTCCTCGGAGCTGTCTCTCAGGCAAATAAGATCGATCGTCACACCTTCCGCGGCGAGAGCTTCCGCCGCTCGTCGCGGTCGCGGATCTGCCGGATAATGAGAGAAAAGAATTACTGCCGCGTGTTTGCCACGCAATGTCGCACCACCTGACGACGTTCCCCTGTCCAAATCGGCCACGACGCCGTCATCAGGGCCGACGCGCGTCCGGCCGTTCAGCGAGACAACGTGCGGAACAGCTGCACGTTCCAAGGCTCGCTCGACACCAATCGCCGGCGAGCGACGCCCGGTCAGCGCGTGAGCCGCCACATCGCGGGGGAGCGCATGCCAATACGCCCCGGCGTAGTTTGTTGCTAAATATTCGAGCAGCTGCTGATAGTACCGGACCGGGTATTCGGACCTCCGCCGCGGCGTGCCGGTGAACGCCATGTAGTCAGGGTGCGTGTCGAGCAGAACCATCCCGCCATGTTTCGCCACCCAGTCGACTTTGCGCATCCAGATTTCGGGACTGGTCTCGCCGAGCAGGAGGAAGAGTGTCGAATCCTGGGGCAGCGTGTATGGAAGCTCCAGGTAGCCGCGTCTGCTGCGATCGGACGTCGATCGCCGGTCCAGCGATCCGTCGGCCGATGGCACCCAGAAAGGAAAGATTGTGTATCGGCCTTCGGGCTGCGGTTCAAAGGGATCAGTGTCGAACGTCGACATGTCATACTGGATCTCTAGCTCGTGCAGCCAAGCCAGCTTGTGAAGCATGAAGCCGGAGCGGAACCCGACAGCATCCCACTCCTTCAGATATCGATTGATTCGCCGCGCTTTTCCGAGGAACTCCGGGTGCGAGCGATAGAGCCTGCCGTCATGCTCGAGATCATGCACTCCGACTTCAAAGCCGTTCGCCGTGAGCTCGTTCCGCTGTTCCTCAGAGACGCGGTAGGTCCCTTCCGGGATGAAGTTGAATGAGGAGCGAAATCCGAGTTCGAGCTCGAGCTGCATGAGCTGTCGGGATCTCGCGAGTCCGGTTCGCCCTTCTACATCGTGAGTCAGAACCACCGCGAACTGCTTGCCTTCGGGCCAACCGGCCCAATCCTCTGGGGGACGCTCCGATCCCGGCATAATCGGCCAGACCGCCGGCGAGCGAGTGCGAGTGCGCTGGGCAAAGTGACGCCGCACTCCCATCCGGACCGACTTCGGAATCAGCGGCTTTAACCGGTAGTATAGATTATTCCGGAGCACGTGTAGATTGAGCTACCGTTACGAGCGTACGGTTATACTTCCCGCTCAGCCGTTCGAGTTGCGCTAAGCGCACAACGCGCCGCCCGTTTCGAAGCAGACGGTGAACGCGTCCGAGGAGCTCTTCGAACGGTTGGCGCAGCCGCTAACTATCACTATCGAGCCATTTCGGGATGTAGGACCGACCTTTATTGAAGACAATCGAGACGTTGTTGCGCTCGGCCGAGAGCGTTGCGTAGCCTCGTTTCACGGCATCGCGATTGTTCTCTTCGGCTTCCACGACCAGGAGCATCTTATCCATGAATCCGGCCATGCCCAGCGTAGGGCTTGTGTCACTAAGAGGTGGCATATCGAAAACGATGTAGTCGAAGTCGCTCGCTTGCACATTTGGGATCATGTCGAAAAAGCGTTTAAGGCCCAATTGCGCCAAACCACTACCCTTAGAGCCAACTGTCGCCAGATACAGGTTCTCGGCTGCAGGCTCTTTTGCGTCGTCTGTTTTTAGAGCTTCAGGTAGCGGCAGTGCCGGGCGGCCTTTGAAGAACGGGTGAACGTCCTTGGGGCCCAGGCGGACGTCGACGAGCAAAACTTTGCCGTCGCCGACTTCGGAGAGCGCAGCAGCCAGTCCCGCGGCTAATGTAGAGGTACCCGCGCCTTCCGAAAAGGCCGTCACTCCGAGGAGCTTCGGCTTGTGCGTGAGGTCATTGAGTTCGAAGTACAAGCCGAGGCGATCTCGAAGCGCTTCGGCATAGGGCCGAATGAAGTGGCCACTGTCCCACGGAGCGATGCTCGGTGGTTCGTGTCCATTGGCGCCAGGCGAGGCTTTACCGCGCAGCAGCCGACGGCGTTTGCCGGCTGAGCTGAAGGGGATCGATACCAGCGGCGGGATGCGCAGATGAGCTTCGAGCTCGAGAGGCCTCTTGAGCGTTCGATTGAGGAAAAGCTCGTTGAGAAGAGCCAGCGCTATTCCGACGCCGAGACCTCCAGCGCCGAACGCCAGCATCAATTTGTTACGCTTGTCCGTAGCCCGCGATGGAGGTGATGGCCGTTGGACCGCACTTATATTTGGGATCTTCGACGGATCCAGAGCCTCGTCGATACGAGCTTTCTCCAACGTCTGCTGGAAGTACTTATAGCTTCCCTCTTCCATTTCCTTTTTGCGCTCGAGCTCGGCGACCTGCGGGCCTACGTCGGAAAGCTCTTTGAAGCGATCCCGGACTTCCTGAAGGCGCGTATGCAGCATCCGCGCCTTTGCCTCTACGCCAGCCAGCTGCGCCCGCTCCGAGAAGAGGTCCGGGCGCTGAACAGCCTCGCTCATGCCGCCAAGGATCGGGAATCGCTCGCGGAGATCTTGCAGCTGCTTCTGAATGTTCCGCAATTCAGCGCTATTCAGCTTCACCAGGTTGTTCTGGGGCGTGTACTTTGATAACAAAGCGAGCTCATTTTGGCGTAGGTGCACCGCCCTCGCAGCCAGCGTGCTGTAACGCTCGGCATCAGCCGGCGACGGCTGAGACGGCTCCACCGTGATGGAACCACTCTTCGAGGTGGAGGCAGGCTGCGCGCCGGACGCGAATAGCGTCGCCGGGTCCGGCGCCGACGACGGGGACGGACCCACTTGGCCCAGAGACGCGAGCTCCAGTGCCTTCACTCGCGCGCGCTGCTCCGCGACTTCTGCCTCTGCCCCACGTAGCTGCTCTTCCGTCCGGATCAGCTCGGCGGTCACGCCACTCGTGCTTTCGGGAAGCGAAGCGATGCGGACCTTCCCTTTGAGGGTTTTTAGAGCGTCTTCCGTCTGGTTCAAACGGGCCCGCACCTGATCGGCCTGCTGGCTCACAAAATCGAACGCGCCGGCGGAACGGTGCACCTCCAGGTGCTTGACGAAATAACGACTCACCAGCTCGTTGAGCACGAGCGTGGTGAGTTCAGGTCTCGGATTCGTATAGCTGAGTAAGATGATGTTGCTGCCGCCGTTGACGGCAACCGCCAGTCCGGCAGACACAACGCCGGCCGCTGCTTCTTTCGTTGCGGCACTGCCCTGCTCGGGTAGCAGCCTTTCTGGGCCCAGAGCTTCCGCGACTTCGACTGCCAGATCCCAGCTCGTCAGAATTTCCGCTTCTGACGCGACGACGCCTTCGAGGCGACGGCCAGCGCTATCGATCTGATCGACGGTGCTTCTTTCCACTAGATAACGCACGAGCAACTTTGCTTGCGATTGATACGTCTCCTGATAGGTGACGCGAACAACCAGCGCACCGATGACTCCGGCAAGCGCACAGAGGGCAATGATCGTCTTGTGGCGGAAAAGGCCAAACAACACCGTAGCCCTGCTCACTGAGGAGGATTCCTCTGAATCTGGTAGTGCGTATTGCATGTTATCCTGCGCGAGAATGCTAATGAAGGTGCGGGTAGATCAGCCGCCCTGCCAGCCGATTGGCCACTGGCGGCAACAGCCGAAACAGCTTCCCAACAGCCTTGCCGGACGGCTGCGCGCCGCCTGCCCCGACCCGACCCCGGTACGCATAATGACTATAAGACACAACATCCTCCGCGGCACCAAGCGAAAGTTTGAATCGACGCAGACCACTGTGGTGCAGATCAGTACGCCCGAGGTGAAGAGCTGTGAAGCCCTGCGCAGCCAAGTATCTAATCGCCTCAGACATCAAAAGATTATTAGCGCGAAGTTCCTGCAGCCGTTCATCCGACGCACCGAACTTATATAACGAATTCTTACCGAAGTGAAGAAAAATAGCTGCGGCCAGGGTGTCACGGCCACGGAACGCCAGTCCGATAAACCCCCAGCTGCGGCGAATCACATGTTCGTGGATGTTCTTGAAGAAGGCGAACGGCTGAGGTGGTAGACCGTGCCGGCGACGCGTCCGCACATGCAGTTCCCAAAACTGCGACAACGCTTGCGGCGTGTCGCAGAAAGTAACCGCCAAACCACTCCTCTTTGCCTTCGCTACTGCCCGGCGGGCAGAACTCGATGCGGCCGCATCTCCTCGACGGCCAACCACTGCGAGGTCAATCTCGTGAGCAAAGAACCGCTTTGACCGCTCCGGAGGCGCCCAGGCTTGCGCCCCAGATTCGTGCCGATCCGCAAGAGCCGACGTGTTCGTGGGAGCGAGCTTCCCCCGCACCTCAACGTGCTCCCAGTTGTGGCTGCCGGCCAAGTCCTCGACGTGCCGACGGACGACGAAGTCGGGGTTGCAGTCGCCAAATGTGAGAGGAGCGCAGAAGTCGCTGAACGGCGTACAAACCCCTCTGCGGCCAGTCGCCCAGCTCTCAACACCCATCAGCGGTAATAGTGCCCGCAGCTGCGCGTTCTGTGTGAGTCGAAGATAGTGCGGCTTGTGTCCATACGTGCGACACAGGACCTCCGCCCAAGCGCGCGAATGGAAGATGGTGCTGTCGGCATGTCTGAGCACGTCCGCATCCCATTCGCCGGATTCGCGCGGGTCTATGACTTCCCCGTGCATCGCCGATGGAGCGACACGCGTCCGGTCCGAACTGTGAAAAGAGTCCGCCATCACATGCGCACCTTCTCCTTCCGCGTGCACTATGACTGCGACGCTTGGCATCAGTATACTCACGAGAGATCGCGCTATGCGAGCGAAAGCGGTCTCGTCGTTTGCTCAAGCGTCTGCGTAACAAATCCAATCTGATCGGCGGACAACTCGGGAAACATCGGAAGCGAGATAAATTCCGCAGCTGCTGCTTCAGCGTTTCGAAACGCGCCCCGCGTGTAGCCGAGATCCGCATACGCCTCCTGCAGATGAACGGGCACAGGATAATGAATTCCGCAGCTGATACCCTGTTGCTCGAGTTGGTGCAGCACGCGATCCCGGTCGTGCACACGAATCGCGTAGATATGATAGACGTGCTCCGCATACGGTGCCTGGTAGGGGCAAGTAACTTCATCCAACTTGCGCAAAACACTGGTATAGCGCGCAGCATGCTGTCGACGGAGCTGATTTCCCGCTTCCAAGCGCCGTAGTTTGACTCGCAGAACCGCGCCCTGGATGCCATCCATCCGACAATTCCAACCAACCATGGTGTGATGATACTTGCGGGTCTGTCCGTGATCTCTCAAAACGCGGATCTTCTCGTCGATGTCGGCCCGGTTTGTGACGACCGCACCAGCTTCACCGAGTGCCCCGAGGTTCTTGCCCGGATAAAAGCTGAAACACCCCACGTCACCTAGTGACCCGGCGCGGCGTCCCTTATATCGGGCACCATGCGCCTGTGCAGCATCCTCGATAACGGCTAAGCCGTGAGTCCGCGCGAACTCAAGGATCGGGTCCATGTCAGCGGGCTGACCGAAGAGATGCACCGGGATGATGGCCTTCGTGCGGCGGCTCAGCGCATGCGGCAGCGCAGCCGGATCCATCGTGCAGGTCCGCTCGTCGACGTCGACAAACACCGGCTTTGCTCCGCTGTACGTAATCGCCTCGGCGGTTGCCATGAAGGTGCTCGGCACCGTGATTACTTCGTCGCCGGGTCCGACGCCACATGCGAGCAGTGCAAGCCAGAGCGCGTCCGTGCCGTTACCGACACCGATGGCATGATCCGTTTCGCAGTACCCGGCGAAGTCACTTTCGAACTCCGTGACGAACGGTCCGCCGGCAAACGCTCCGCAATCAACTACGCGGGCGATTGCCTGATCTAATTCATTACGAAGCGGCGCATGTTGCGCCGCGAGGTCGAGGAACGGAACTTTCATTTCAAACGTCTGAGACTCACGTGTTGGCCAATCGACGCTGTTCGTGATGGTCACAGCCGACGCGAGGTCCTTGCCCGACTCCCGCTCGGTAACTTGTCAGATCAGGCCCCTGGCACCGACGCCGGATCGGATACGATCCACTAGGCACTGAGCGCCTGAGCATATTTTCTCGTCGCCTCGAAACCAACGGGAGCACCTTTGGCAAGCAGAGACTCGCTTGCTGCTTCGAGAATGCGCACCAGCTCGAGCCCTTCTCTTCCCCCAGTCACAGGTGTCGCTCCCGTCTGAATGCAATCAACGAAGTGTTGAGACAGAGAGCGTAAAGGCTCTTCCTGCTGAAGGTGTGGGATGTAGCTGTCACCGTAATGGTAGGAGTACTGAAATTCCGCAAACGTGTTGTAATGCGGCGGGCGTTCCACGCGAACGTCGTAGACCCGGAGTTTCTCGTTCGGCTGGAGGTCATCATAGACGATCATCCGGCGAGTGCCCACGATCGTCATTTCCCGGACCTTGCGCGGTTCGAGCCAACTGCTCTGAATTGTCGCGAAACGGTTGTTGCGGAAGGAGAGGGAAATGTTCGTCACATCTTCCACTCCCGCAGTGACGTGCGCGTTTCCTTGACAGTTTACCGACGACGGAAACTCGTTAAGAATGTGCAGGATGATCGAGATGTCGTGGGGCGCCAGATCCCATGCAACGTTGATGTCCTTCTGAAATAATCCGAGGTTCAGCCGCCGGCAGTTGATATACCGGATCTCGCCGATGTCGCCCGAGTCGACGATCTCTTTGATTTTCCTGATGGGGAACGAATACAGGAAGGTGTGACCAACCATCAGCACCACGCCGTTTCGCTTCGCGATCTCGACCAGCTCTTCGCATTCAGCGGAAGACGAAGCCATCGGTTTCTCTATGAAAGTATGCTTACCGGCGAGCAACGCAGCCTTCGCGAGGGGGTAATGCTGGCTGACCGGTGTGGCAACCACTACGGCGTCAAGACCGATCCCGTTCAGGAAGTGCTTGTAGTCTGTCACCGCTTCCACTTCAGGATATAGACCCTGGACGTGGCTGAGGCGGCCGACATTGACGTCGCAGATCGCCTTAACCGTACAGTGATCTATTTTCCGAAGGTTGCGGACCAAGTTTGGTCCCCAATAGCCGCAACCAACTACGCCGATTGCTACAGGTTTCATAATGAAGTTGCGTGCTCCGGCACTGTAGGCTGTGCGGAGATATCTTTGCCCTCCTTTGTCCTTCCGGACCGCTTCGCACGAAGTTCCAGCGTCTGGGCGAGCAGAACCGGGATCGTTCTCGCGATAATGGCGAGATCTAACCGGATCGATACATTTCGCGCGTAGTAGATATCCATCTGGATCATCTCGTCGAACGTCGTGTGGTTCTTCCCATTGACTTGCCAGTATCCCGTAAGCCCGGGAAGCGTTTCCACCCGTTGTCGCTCATACGGACGGAAGTACTGGAATTCTTGGATGGTCGAGGGGCGTGGACCGACCAAGCTCATCTCGCCTTTGATGACGTTGAAGATTTGCGGCAGTTCATCGAGCCCTGTTGCGCGTAGCATCCGACCCCAAGGAATGATGCGGGGATCGGAAGCGTCAAGCTTGACCATGGGAATGCCCTGGCGCATCAAGCGCTCGAAGTGCGATTCGTGCGAACCCGTGCCGGCGTCTACGCGCATGCTCCGGAATTTGTAGATCATGAACGAGCGTCCTTTGAATCCTACGCGCCGCTGCCGGAAGAAGATCGGTCCGGGAGATGAAAGCCTTACCGCGATCATAACGATCAGCATAAGCGGAAACCACAACGGACTCGTTGCTGCTATGACTCCCAAGTCCAGCGCGCGTTTCCAACGCACCACCCCCATCGCCGAATCGGGCAAGGCAGATCGGCCTTCTCCCGGAGCGGGCGTCGTAGGGGACTCAACGTCGCTCACCGCGTTCACCTGGTCGCCACCATGCCCGGTGTCAGCACTTTCCTCGGGGCGTCCAACTGATCCTTCCCGCTCATGCAAGACGCGGCGCGTCAGAGCTTCGCGAAGAAAACAACGCAGTGCATCGTCTCGGCTGTCGATCGTGATCTCCGCGCCAGCCGAATTCGGCAGTCGGCCTTCAGCAGAACGCTGCAGGTTTCGCATGGTTTCTTCCACCGCGACGGCGACACGAGCCGAGTGCGGTTCTGCAGCGGCAGGGCGCTCATTGTGCCGCACTACATCATTCGAACGGCTTTCCTTCGCGGACAAGCTACCGCCCTTGGTCAACATCTCCGAATCCGGAGAAGTACCGTGCAACTTCATAGTACGATTTGACCAGCCACTCCCGTTACAGCCAGAATTTCCAAAGGTAGGCGAGTTAACTATAACTTCCGCGACGAGGTCAATGTTTTATTATCAGACTTTGTTAGATCGGCAAACTGTCGTCACGATCCTGCCCAAACTGCGTAAAAATGGCAAGACTTTCACGAGGCCCCCGTCCTCCACATACGCTGTAAAGCAGACGGGCGGACTTACGGCATGAGGTGCCGCTAACAAAATAATAGCGTGAGGCCTTTGAGCGCCGCAATCTCGACTGTACGAACGCCGTTGGGGTGCCGCCGCGATAAATCTACCGCAACTGCGGCCGAGGCGTGCCGGGGAGCGCGATTCGGCGAGCGGCGGGACGGCCCGCGTTTCTCGCCGCACCGAATACCGTACGCCGCACCATCGGAGCGTTGCCAGACGAGAACTGATGGAAACCGGTCTCGTCCTCGTAACCCTCAGGTGCGAGGTGCAGTTGATGCGCGATTGCAGCGATTGACGCCCCGAGGAGCGCGATGATTCCGAAAGCGAGGGCCATACCACTTTTGAAGCAGATCGCATACCACAGAGGTTAACGAATCGCGTGCCGAATGCAAAAGTGCAGTGCCAGTTGTGATTGCACGCAAGTGTGTTCATAAATCTTACATTTGTGTCACGTACGGACACAAACCGCTGACATAAACTCACGCAGAAGCGGGCGATCCATAATTTATCGTGCGAAGCGCAGTGGCGCTCGCCTCATCCGACGGTGGTACAACCTGCGTCTCGTGCAGTTCGGTCTCAACATTGCGACCGAGGAATTCCAAAAGAACCCGCAACCGGTCGCGCGCCGGCAAAAGAGTGGTGACAATGGCTTCAAAACCCTGAAACGGCCCCTCGGCCACTTCAACGCGTTGACCAACCTCGAGGTGGGGCTCGACGGTGACTACTGCATCATCATCGGTCCGGCGCAGTAGCGATATCACCGCCGGAGCAACAACGGGGACGTCGTCACCGAAGTGAACAAGCCCCCGTAGCCCACGGGCATGGATGACGCGCCGATGATCCGCGTATTCGAACTCCGCAAAGACATACCCCGGGAACATCGGCTCGACGAACCAGATTTTCCCCCGCTGAGTGAGTTTCCGAAAGCGGATCCGTGGAGCGAACGCAGCGAGCTGAAGCTCGCGGCGTAGAGTCGCAGCCGCGATGTGCTCCCTTTTCGGAGCGGCTTTGAGGCAAAACCAAAACGGTTGTTTCAGGTTCGCTAGTGCCGCCGTATTCATCCTTTAGTTCCTCTGAGAGCCGCTCCTACTAATACCCGAAGCGCGCGAACGAGTTGCAAAATTTTTACCAATTTTCTGACCGTACGGCAGGAATCGAGTCGCAAACCCCGGTACAAACGTGAGTTCAGCAGGATTTGGTCTGCTCAAAGAGCTTCTGAAATGTCTTCGGCGTCCCGGATCGCTGCGAGTCCGAGCTCAGAAGTAGCGAGAAATACCTGCCTGTCGACAGCGCCCAAGCGTCAGTCGCTCGATTTCCTAAGTTTGCGGAATGCAAGATGGTGTGGGCTCTGCACAAACTAGCATGCCTCCCGACGTGGAACCGCGTTCCTTCTGCTTTGTTGCATGTCCGACTCTACGACACTACCACCTGAAACGGGCACTCCGCTGCGCTAAGCGCCTCCTGAGTCAATCGCCTCCAGTTCCGCCGCGACCATCGCGCCCACAAGCTGATCGAAAGAATGGGGCGGACGCCAGCCGAGGGCCTGCTGAATTTTCCGAGTCGCTCCAACGCGGAGATGCGAGCACAATTTAGAACTCGCCTTTGTCAAACAAGGGAAAAAGAGGCTGGTGGCGAGACTACATAGGATCGGGCGCGGCGGCTTTGACGGTTGGACAACGGTCGCCCCAGGCCGACAATTCAGCGCTACGCGGGAACCTGAGACACATCGCGGGCGGGGGTATGACGGTTGCCGTGCCGCCTGTGTTTTCCACCTAATCGTCGGGGAACACCTACGTTCTTACAGCGAGTGTGCGACATGCGAGTGTCCGGCCACTGCCCAAACTGATGCTGCTCGCGCAGCGAGGGTAAAGCTCGTTTTCCAGAGGAAATGTTCCCTTGTGATTGCTGGCCGCCTGCTTCTATTGACCGGCTATGGCCTACAAAGACATCACTCCGCCGACGGGCGATAAGATTTCCATTTCCCGAGGCAAACTGACTGTGCCTGATCGGCCGGTGATCCCTTTCATCCGCGGCGACGGGACGGGCCGGGACATCTGGGCTGCCAGTGAGCGCGTGCTCGATGCCGCCGTGGAGAAGGCGTACGGCGGCCAGAAGAAGATTTCGTGGTTTGAGGTGTTCGCAGGCCAGGCGGCGAAGGACAAGTTCGACACTTGGCTTCCCGACGAGACGGTGCAGGCGTTTCGGGAGTATCTGGTCGGGATCAAGGGACCGCTAACCACGCCGGTCGGCGGCGGCATTCGGTCCCTGAACGTGGCGCTGAGGCAGATGCTCGACCTGTTCGTCTGCCTGCGCCCGGTGCAATATTTCCAAGGGGTCCCCTCGCCCGTGAAGCGGCCTGAAAAGGTGGACATGGTCATCTTCCGCGAGAACACGGAGGACATTTACGCCGGCATCGACTACGCCGCGGGCGGCGAGGAATCTGCCAAGATCCTCGGCTTCCTCCAGAAGGAATTCGCCAAGGATTTCGAGAAGATCCGTTTCGGGACGAAGGAGAAGGCGGCGGCGTTCTGGAAGGAAGTGGGCGCGCCGGAAGGCAGCGACGTGATGGTGGGCATCGGCATCAAGCCGGTGAGCCGCGCCGGCAGTGTGCGCCTGATCCACAGCGCGATCGCCTACGCGATCAAGAACCAGCGCAAGAGCGTGACCCTCGTGCACAAGGGCAACATCATGAAGTACACCGAGGGTGCTTTCCGCGACTGGGGCTATGAGATCGCGAAGAGCTATTTCGGCGCGGAAGAGATCGACGGCGGCCCATGGTGCCAGATCCCGATGGGCAAACCGGGCGCAGGCATCATCATCAAGGACGCGATCGCGGACATCACGCTCCAGCAGGTGCTCACGCGGCCGGAAGACTTTGATGTGATCGCGACGTTGAATCTGAACGGCGATTATCTTAGCGATGCACTTGCAGCCCAGGTGGGCGGCATCGGCATCGCGCCCGGTGGCAACATTAACTACATCACCGGCCACGCGGTCTTCGAAGCGACCCATGGCACCGCACCGAAGTACGCGGACCAGGATATGGTGAACCCCGGCTCGGTCGTGCTTTCGGGCGAGATGATGTTCCGCTACATGGGTTGGACCGAAGCGGCCGATCGAATCATCAAAGGCCTGAACGGCGCGATCGCGAGCAAGCGGGTCACGTACGACTTTGCGCGGCTCATGGAAGGGGCGACGAAGATCAAGTGTTCGGAGTTCGGCCAGAACATCATCGATCACATGTGATCGTGTAGGGCAGGCATTCCTGCCTGCTGCCCGTCGCGTTTTCTCGAATTGGCAAGCGGGAGCGCTTGCCCTACAAATGCAATCGCATGGGGCACCCTCCGCGCATTCCGGTGTGGCTTTCCGCCGACCAACGCGTCGTTTATTTCATCACTTTTTGTGTCGCAGGTAGACACAAGGTGCTGGCGAATGATGAGGTGTTCGCCGCACTGCAAGAGGCGATTGCTCAGCTCGCCAGCTGGTCTGTCATTGCTGCGGTTGTGATGCCCGACCACGTCCATCTTCTTGCCACGCCTGCCGAGCGTGATTTGTCGCCGGGACAGCTCTCTGCGGCCATCAAGCGCAGGATCCGTCGTGCCATTGCGGCACCGTGGCAGTGGCAGCCCGGATGTTTTGACCGGTTGCTGCGCCGCGACGAATCAGCGCAAGACAAGTGGTTGTACATGCGCGAAAACCCGGTGCGCGAGGGGCTGGTCGATCGCTGGCAGGATTGGCCGTATCGGGTTGGCTTCGAAATGTAGGGCAGGCATTCCTGCCTGCTGCGCTGTTCAGCGGCGAGAGCGTTGACCCGCACAATGGGTCCTGACGCGGCAAGCGGGAGCGCTTGCCCTACAACGTTGTTGTCGGTTAACTGCCCACATGGCTACTTCCGCTCTCTGGCAACGCTTCCAGGAGCACTTCCTTGAGTACACCGAACTCGGCTTCTCCCTCGACATCAGCCGGATGCGCTTCCACGACGGCTTCCTCGCTGAAATGGAGAGCAGTGCGCAGAAGGCGTTCGTCGCAATGCGAGAACTCGAGGCGGGCGCGATCTCGAACCCGGACGAACAGCGGATGGTGGGGCACTACTGGCTCCGAAACCCGCAGCTGGCGCCTAACTCGCAACTGCGGGCTGATGTCGAGAGGACGAACGAGCTGATCCGGCAGTTTGCGGCCGATGTGCATGGCGGCACGATCAGCGCCGCGAGCGGCGAGCGCTTTCGGCACGTTCTGCTGATCGGCATTGGCGGCTCTGCGCTCGGACCGCAGTTCGTCGGCGACGCCCTCGCCTCGGCCGACGCGCCCCTCGACCTGCATTTCTTCGACAACACCGATCCGGATGGTTTCGATCGTGTCTTCGATCGGCTGCGCGATGAGCTGCCAAGCACGCTGGTGGTGGTGATTTCGAAATCCGGCGGCACGAAGGAGACGCGGAACGGCATGCTGGAAGCCGAGGCGCGATTTGCCGCGGCCGGCGTGCGATTTGGGAGTCACGCGGTTGCGGTCACTGGAGCCGACAGCGAACTGGACCGCTACGCGCAGAAGAATGGCTGGCTGCAGCGTTTTCCGATGTTCGATTGGATCGGTGGACGCACCTCAGTCATGAGCGCGGTCGGGTTGCTGCCCGCAGCGCTGCAAGGGATCGATATTGATCGCTTCCTCGACGGAGCCGCGGCGATGGATGCACACACCCGGCAGGCAAATGTCACGCGAAATGCCGCGATGCTGCTGGCGCTGATGTGGCACTACGTGGGGGACGGTCGCGGCGAGAAGGACATGGTGATTTTGCCGTACAAGGATCGGCTGTTGTTGTTCAGCCGCTATCTGCAGCAACTGGTGATGGAGTCGTTAGGCAAGGAGAAGGACCTGGACGGCAACGTGGTTCATCAGGGGATTGCGGTCTACGGCAACAAGGGCTCCACCGACCAGCACGCCTATGTGCAACAGCTGCGCGATGGCATTCGCAATTTCTTTGTCACTTTCATCGAGGTGCGGCGGGATCGTGCGACGGAGCGATTCGAAGTCGAAGAGGGGCTCACCAGCGGCGACTATCTGCAGGGCTTTCTCCGCGGCACCCGCGCGGCGCTCTACGAAAACGAGCGCGAGTCGATTACGATCAGCATCACGGAAGTGAACGCTTTTACCGTCGGCGCGTTGATCGCGCTTTATGAGCGCGCGGTCGGCTTCTACGCCTCTCTCGTCAACATCAACGCCTATCATCAGCCGGGCGTCGAATCCGGGAAGAAAGCGGCGACCGAAGTGCTCGCCTTGCAGCAGCGGGTTCGCGGACAGCTCCGCGTCGAGCCCGGCGAGACTGCGGAGGACATCGCCGCTGCGCTCCACGCGGATCCCGAAGCGGTCTACCATGTGCTGCGTCACCTCGCGGCGAACGACAGCGGAACCGCCGTCTCCGGATCAGAACCGGGCGGGCAGAAATTCTTCCGCGTCGGCTAGCGCTCCCAAGCTCTTCGACTACTGTTCGCCCGAAGATCCGAACATGCCCCAGCCGCCTGAGAGTCCTGCCACCGCATCATCGGCGGAGCTGCAGATTCCGATGCCGACAGTTGCGCGGTTCGTGCGGCAGCTCAGCCATGACCTGCGAAATCACCTGAACGCGGCCGAGCTGCAGTCGGCTTACCTGAAGGAGATCGCGGAAGACGCGGAGGTGAAGGCGGAGATCGTGCGCTTGCGCACCATGCTTTCGGCCATGGGCACGAGTTTGCAGAAGCTCACCGCACTGCTGGTGCCGGCGAAGCTGAATCAGATGACCTACGACACGAAAGATTTCGTGGAAGATTTCATCGCGAAAATCGGGATGGAGTTCCCTGCGGAGGCAGGCGACTTCGAGTGGCATGCAGAGGCGGCCACGGGGGTGCTGAACATCGATCCCCAACTCCTGCAGCAGGCGCTGCTTGAACTTGTGCGCAACGCGCTTTCGCACGGACGCAGCGAAGGAAATATCTCGGTCTCGGCCCAATCGTGCGACGGTGAATTTGTCGTCACCATGACCGAACCGAAAAGCGCCTTTGAGTTGCCGACGGAACGCTGGGGCAACGAGCCGTTTCAAACGCTGAAGCACGGGCACTACGGGCTCGGCCTGCACCGCGCCCGCCACATCGTGGAGGCGCACGGCGGGCGTTTAACGGCGCAGTTTGATCCGGGCGCCTCCGCCCTGGTGACCTCGGTCGCAATCCCACTCGGCGATGCCTAGGAATGCACCGTTACCCGCCTCCCGGCCGCGCGCGGCACTTCTGCTGCTGCAGGTAACCGCATGAGCGCAGAGAACCGCCGCATTCTCATCATCGACGATGAGCGCCCGATTCTGCTGACGCTCGAAGCGTTGCTCGGGCGCCATGGCTACCAGCCGGAGACTGCCGCCACGGCTGCCTATGGGCTGAAGGTCCTCAAGAGCAGCTCGCCGTCGCTCGTCCTGCTCGATCTGCAACTGCCCGACGCCGACGGATTGCAGATGCTGGAGCAGATCAAGCGCGAGCATCCGGAGACGCAGGTGATCATCCTGACGGCGCACGATTCGTTGAACAATGCGATCGAGTCGATCAAGCGGGGCGCCTACCATTTCATCAGCAAGCCGTACGCGCCGGAAGAGCTGCTCAGCCTGGTGGAGAAGGCCCTCGAGAAGCAGTCGCTCCTGAAGGAAACTGAGCAGCTACGACAGAAGACGCAGCAACTCGAAAAACGGCTCGAGATTGCGGAGACGCGGCTTGCGCCGGTGTTCAAGAGCAAGGTGATGCAGGAGATTCACGGCTTGATCGGGGCGATGGCGCCATCCGAAGCAAACGTGCTCATCACCGGCGAGAGCGGCGTCGGCAAGGAAGTGATCGCGAACGTGATCCACACGCGCAGCCGTCGCGCGGACAAGCCGATGGTGAAGCTGAATTGCGCCGCCTTTCCGCAACAGATGATCGAGTCGGAGCTGTTCGGGTATGTGAAAGGGGCGTTCACCGGCGCGATGAACGATTTCCCCGGGATGATTGCGGAAGCGAGCGGCAGCACGCTGTTCCTTGATGAGATTTCCGAGATGCCGCCGGAGCTGCAGACGCGATTTCTGCGCGTGCTGCAGGAACGCGAGTACCGGCCGCTCGGCAGCACGAAGACGCTGAAGGCCGATTTCCGGGTGGTGGCCGCGACCAATCGGCCGATCTCCCAGGCGCTCGCAGATAACCGGCTGCGCGCCGATCTTTACTACCGGCTGAATACGTTCCAGATCGAGATTCCGCCGCTCCGCGAACGACGGGAAGATATCCCACCGCTCGTGACGTCATTCCTGAAGCGGTTCTCGCAGCAACTCGGCAAACCGGAGCCGGAAATCGCGCCGGAAGCATTTCAGAAGCTGCTCGAATACGGCTGGCCGGGAAACGTGCGTGAGCTGCAAAATTCCATCGAGTATGCCGTGGTGCTGGCGCGGCAAAATGTGATCAGCGTAAAAGAGCTACCGGCGGAGGTGCAGCTGCCGGTCGCGTTGCAAAACGTGGAGCGGAACACTCCGCCGACTAATGGAGGCGCGCAGAACCTCGATGACCTGGAGCGGAATGCGATCCTCCAGGCACTCGCCCAGTGCCACGGGAACAAGAAGAAGGCGGCGCAGGTTCTCGGCATCCAGCGGCCGACGCTCTACAACAAGATGAAGCGCTACGCGATCGAGCTCTGATCTGTCGCCGGCGGCCGATGACCGCTGCCGGCACCTGCCGATTTCGCAGCTCGTTTGCCAGCGCGCAGCGTCCGCTACAGCTCAGCGTTTCGCGGCGAAGGTTCTGCAGTTAGCTTACGTGATGTCGCGCCACCTCGAGAAAGTGCTCGCTCACGCTGAGCGGCAGCTCGCTCCCGCGGGAGGAGTTCGGCCGACAGACGTCCTGCCGCTCTACAAGAAGTTCCTCCGCATCGAAGAGCATCGCCTCCGGTTGAAGCATCAGGCCGGCGGAGGTGGGCGCGAGATTTGCCGACGCCGCGTTGACCTGGTGGATGTGCTGCTGCGGCACGTCTTCGGGGCGGCAGCGAAGTTCACGCGGGAGCAGGCGGGATCTCCGGCAACGCCGCTGACTCTGCTCGCGCTCGGCGGCTACGGGCGCGGCGAGTTGAACCCGTACAGCGACGTCGATGTGATGTTCCTGCACGGCCAGAGCTCAGGCGAGGTCTCGCCCTACGTCACGCAGGTGGTCGAGCAGGTGCTGTATCTGCTGTGGGACATCGGCTTCAAGGTGGGCCACTCGACCCGTTCCGTGAACGAAGCGGTCGAGCAGGCGAACAGCGACATGCTGACGAAGACCGCGATGCTGGAGTCGCGTTTCCTGGCCGGCGACCCGGCGATCGCGCAGCTGTTCCGGGAAGAGTTTCGCGCGAAATGCGTGCACGGATTCGAGGCCGAATACGTCGAGATGCGGATGAAAGACCAGGAGGCGCGCCACGCCAAACATGGCAACAGCGTTTACATGCAGGAGCCGCACGTGAAGAGCGGCTGCGGCGGACTGCGCGACTACCAGAATCTCCTCTGGATGACGTTCTTCAAAGAGGGCGCGCTGACTACGAATCATCTCGTCGGGAAAAACTGGCTCACGGAGGCGGACCAGCGGCGGATCGAAGCAGCTTACGATTTCCTTCTGCGCATCCGCACCGAACTCCACTATGCACACGGCCGCGCGACCGACGTACTGCACCTGAATTTCCAGGAGCAGATCGCGACGCGCCTGCATTATGGATCAAAAGAGGGCCAGCTCCGGAGCGAGGCGCTGATGAAAGATTACTACGCGCATACGCGGAACATCTTTCGCGTGACCGAGCGGATTACCGAGCAGTTCGGCGCGACGCGGAGCAGGCGTGGCGGAGCCGGCCTGTTCGACTCGCGCGAGCGGGAGCAGGCGGAGGAGACGGAACTGGAGGACTTCGTCAGCCGCGGGGGGCAGCTTCACGTGAAGGACCCGGCGATCTTCCGACGCGATCCGGAGCAGCTGATGCGTGCCTTCCTGCTGCTGCAGGAGCACCACCTGGAATTGAGCCCGGACCTCGAGGACCTTCTCTCGCACTCGCCGGAGCTGATCACGCGGACGTTTCGTTATGCAAAAGTCCCGCGCGAGATGTTTCGAACGATGCTCTCGCGCAAAGGCGAAGCTGGTTGCGTTCTGCGGATGATGCACCGCGTCGACTTCCTTGGCCGCTATCTGCCGGAGTTCGCTCCCCTCACCTGTCTTGTCCAGCACGAGTTTTTCCATCGCTACACCGCGGACGAGCACACGCTGGTCTGCATCGAGAAGCTGGACGCGCTCATCACGACCGAAGACCCGAAGCTGCTCGCCTATCGCGCGCTCTTCGAGCAGCTCGACGATCCATTTATCCTTTATCTCGCGCTGCTCCTGCACGACACGGGCAAAGGCGTCGGCGCGCGACCGCACTCCGAAGCGAGCGCGCTTTTCGCGCAACGGGTCGCCATGCGCCTGCAGCTCTCATCGGAGCAACGCAAGTCACTGATCCTGCTCGTCGACCATCACGTCACGCTCTCGAATATCGCGCAGCAGAGGAATCTCGATGATCCGGAAACGATCGTGGAGTTCGGGAATATCATCCGCAACCAGCGAAACCTCGACACGCTCATGTTGCTGACGCTCGCCGATGGTCAGGGCACGAGCGCCGAGGGATGGTCGGACTGGAAAGAATCGCTCGTCTGGCAGCTCTATCACCGCACCTCGCGCTACCTCGCGGACCAGGCCGGTTTTTACGAACAGCAACAGATCGAACGCGAGTCGTTGCAGCATGCGGTCGCGGAGAAGCTCTCCCCGGATTACGCCGAAGAGATCGACGCAAAGTTCGAGTTCATGCCGGACAATTACTTTCGCGCTTTCGCGGTTGAGCAAATCGCGTCACATGCGCGCCTGTTTCGTCAGTTTCTGGAGAACATGTATGTGCGGAACGAGTCGCCGCTGAAACCCGCGACCAACTGGCTGGCCCTGCCGAAGCAGGGTCACAGCGTGGCGAGTTTCTGCACGTGGGACAGCCGGCAGTTACTGGCGAAAATTGCAGGCTCATTCGCGGTTGTCCCGTTGAACATCCTGAGCGCCGACATCTACACGCGCGGCGACAATGTGGTGCTGGATATCTTCCGCGTGTGCGATGTCCGCGCGCGCGCCGTCACGGACGAAACGGATCGCGTCCTGATGGAAGCGACGCTGCAGCAGGCGCTGATGAATGAGGATTTTGACTTCGCTCCGCTGCTCGAAAACGCCCGACGAAAGCTCAGCCCGCAGAGCCCGCGTGATTACGAATTCCCGACGAAGATCATCACCGACAACAAGGCGCATCTGAACTACACGCTGCTGCAGATTGAGACGCCGGACCGGTTCGGATTGCTCTACGACTTGCTGTCGGTGCTCGGGCGCGAAGGCGTTTCCATCGCGCTCTCCCGGATCAGCACCGAGAAAGGGGCGGCGATTGATACGTTCTACGTGGCCGATGCGGCCACTCGCGCCAAGATCACCGACCCGACCCGGATCGCCGCGTTGCAACAGCATCTGCGTCACGCTGCTTTGGGCGCGCAATCTCAGCTGACACTCTCTTAGGCGCGAAGCCGGTGGGTGCAACGAATGTAAAGCGATTATGAACGTCCTGATCCTTGCTGCTGGTTACGCCACCAGGCTCTATCCCCTCACCCTCACGAAAGCGAAGCCGCTCCTGGAAGTGGCCGGCAAGCCGATGCTGGGATGGGTGATCGACAACCTCTCGCCTGTCGAGGGCATCGAAACGATCTACATCGTTACGAACAACAAGTTCGCGAAAGATTTCCAGGCTTGGGCGGACGGATACCGGCAGCGTAACCCGCGCCGCAACTTCAAGATCATCAATGACGGCTCGAACGATGACTCGGACAAACTCGGCGCGATTGGGGACATCAATCTAGTGCTGACGCGGGAGAATCTCGCGACCGACGACCTGATCGTCGTCGCGGGCGACAACCTTTTCAGTGAACCGCTGACCGATTTCGTGGCGCACGCGCAAGGTTCCGAGGCGACGCTGGCGACTTACGACGTTGGTGATCTCGAGGCGATCAAGAAATACAGCGCGATCACTCTTGATGAGGATGGCGTGATCACCTCATTTGAGGAGAAGCCGGCCGCACCGAAGAGCACGCTCACCGGAATCGCGCTTTACTATTTTTCGCGCGACACAATTCCGATGTTTGGAATTTACCTGCAGGAGGGAAACAATCCGGACCAACCGGGGCGCTTCATTCAGTGGCTCTATACGCGCAGGCGGGTAAAAACTCATCAAATCCAGGGCACCTGGTTCGATATCGGGAGCAAGGAAACGCTAGTGCAGGCGAACGAGATTTTTCAGCAGTTTGTGCGCTGACCCAGCCCTGCAGTGGGCCGGTGTCGTAGAGGCGTTTGTGTC
>JACDCC010000056.1 GCA_013694595.1 Chthoniobacterales bacterium | reverse complement strand
ACATGCTTTCCTTGTGCACGCTCCACCAGCCGGCAAGCCCGGCATTCACCATCCCGTCCGCGTCGAAGTGGCGGCGATTCAGGTAGAGTCCTGCGACCGCACCGGGTCCGGCGTTCAGCCATTTGTAATGGCCCCAGCCCGCGAAATCGGCACCCCACGCGTCGAGCGCGTGCGGCATCACCCCGACAGAGTGCGACATGTCGACGCCGATGATCACGCCGTTCTCGCGTGCGGCGCGACAGAGGCGCTCCAGGTCGAGGAGCTGACCGGTCGTGTAGACAACCGATGGGAACAGCGCCATCTGGAGCTCCGGGTTCTTCAGAGCTTTTTCAATTTCGCCCTCATCGAGAAACCGCGACTCGCCCGCAGGCGCGATCACGATTTGTTCGTCTGGATCCAGCCCGCGCAGCTGAATATGGCTGCGCAGTGCGTAGCGGTCGGTGGGGAAGCTGTGCGCATCGATCAGCACCTTCGTGCGGCGCGCCCGCGGTTTGTACAACGTCGCGAGCAGCTGGTGCAGGTTGATCGTCATCGAGTTCGCGATCGCGACTTCGTCTGCTTCCGCGCCCACGAGTTTTGCGACGCGCGCGCTGAGCGATTCCGCCATCGTAAACCACGGTGAATCACCGCCGATCCAACCCCCGATGCCAGTCGATCTCCAGCGATCAAGCACGGCTACGAGGGTGCGTTCGGCATCCCGGGAAAGGAGGCCGAGCGAATTGCCGTCGAGATAAATCTGCCCCTCCGGCACGAAGAAGCGCGCCCGGAACTTCGCGAGTTCGTCGGCCGCATCCAGCCGAAGCGCGAGATCTCGTGATGGGTTCTGTTTCATCCTTCTGTCATGTCGAGCGAAGTCGAGAGATCCCGCCGCAGGATCCTTCGTGGGGCCACGGGATTCCTCGCCTTCGCTCGGAATGACAGGAACAATTCGCGTGTGGCAGTCTCAGCGGCTGCCGATCTCCCCGAGAATTGCTTGCGCGGCCGTGATGCTCGCTCCTGCTCCGCCGAGTTTCGACATGATCGCTTCGAACTCGGAGAGCAGACGGATGCGCGCATCCTTGTCGTCCATCAGCTGCAACACAGAATCGGCGATCGCCTTCGGTTTAGCCCGATGCTGGATAAACTCCGGCACGATCTCGCGGCCGGCGAGGACGTTCGGCATGCCAAGATGCTTCACTTTCACCACGGCGCGCGCGGCCAGGTAGGTCAGCCAAGCAACGCGGTAAACGAGCACAAACGGCAGGCGAAAACTCGCTGCTTCCAACGTCGCCGTGCCCGAGGCGACGATGCCGACGGCCGCGCGCTGCATCGCTGCGGCAGCTTCGCCGATTGTGATGCAGAATTGCTCGCGAGGTAAATTGGAGGGTCCGGCGAGAGCTTCGATCTCGCGCGCGAGCGCAGGAGAAGCGGCCGCGATTTCGAATCGCGTCCCAGGCTTGCGCGAGATCAGAATGTTCGCGGCGTCGAGCATCACTGGCAGGATCTTGCGGATTTCACGCGACCGGCTGCCAGGGAAGAGCCCGACGAGGTTCTCGTCCCGTTCCCCCGCGAGGCGGCGGGCGCTCAACGCTTCGATCATCGGATGGCCGACGAACACCGTGCGTAATCCAGATCTATTGTAGAGCTCCGCCTCGAACGGGAAGATGCAGAGCATTAAATCGAGATAGCGCGCCATTTTCGGAATGCGTCGGCGGTTCCAAGCCCAGACTTGCGGACTGATGTAGTAGATGATTTTCAATCCAGGCAGCTGCGCGCGTAACGCCCGAGCCAGCCGCAGATTGAAGCCTGGATAGTCGATCAGCACGACCGCGTCCGGTTTGTCGGTGCGGATTTGCTCGAGGGCCGCGGCGAACTCCTGCCGAAAATAGCGGTATTGCTTCAGCACCTCCCAGAGACCGAGAACGGATGAAGACTCGCTCCAGTCGAGAAAGCGACCTCCGGCGAGTTGCTGCATGCGAGGACCTCCGCGGCCAAGAAATCTCACCTGCGGATCCAAGGCACGCAGCGCGCTCATCAGCGCCGCGCCGTGGGTGTCGCCGCTCGCCTCCCCCGCAACGAAATAGAGCGCACGCTGCTTCATGCAAAGAGCGTCCAGGACACAGTTGTCATCCTGAGGAATCCGGACAGGCTGGGCGTGATTGTTGGTGCGGGGATGACATTCGAGGGACGGCTGCAGTGCCGTTCCAGAGTGGACGTGACGGCGCACGTCCCTTCACCGCGTCGCACCCGAGCACGCGGGGACAGGGCTGATGGTGAGGCACCCAGTGCAGTTGTCATCCTGAGCCGCGCAGACGGCGAAGGATCTCGCCTATTCACGAGCGATACCGGTGGGATCGATCATGCAAACCACAACGCCTTGGCTTCGATGAATGCCGGACGACGAGCAATCTCTTCACTGCGAGCGTGAGGTCCTTCACTTCGTTCAGGATGACGGCGGCTGCGAGACACGCGGCTTACTGCACCTCGCGAGCCAAGTCGATGCGGGCCGTGATCTCAACCGCGAGTTCGAGCGCCGCCGTCGCCTGGAACCCCGACACCTTGGGGGCGCGCCCGGTGGCCGCGCACTCGACAAAGGATGCAAGTTGACGCTTCAGCGGCTCGCCGCGTTCGATCTCCACTTCGTCGCGTGAGATGCCAGTGGAAGTCCGGCGAAAGACTTCGCCGGTCTGGTTTTGATAATCAAGCGACAGATACGCGTCCTCCTGGAAGACGCGGATCTTGCGCATCCGCTCCGGGCTGATCCGGCTGGAAGTGATGTTCGCGATGCAGCCGTCTTCGAACCGGAGCCGCGCATTCGCGATGTCCTCGCCGCGGCTCAGCACCGGCACGCCGACCGCGTCGATCGTTTGGACCGACGAGCGCACCAGATGGAGGATGATTTCGAGATCGTGGATCATCAGGTCGAGCACCACGCCGATGTCGGTGCTGCGGTTCGGATAGGGGGAAAGTCGGTGCGCTTCGATGAAGCGGGGATGCGTCAGCCGCTCTTCCAGCGCACTCAGCACGGGGTTGAAACGCTCGACATGACCGACCTGCAAAACGAGCCGCCGCTCGGCGGCGACGCGCGCCATTTCGCTGGCATGCGCGGCGTTCTCGGCAATCGGCTTTTCGATCAACAGATGCTTGCCACCCTCGAGTAACTGCCGAGCGACCTCAAAGTGGCTGCTCGTCGGCGTGGCGACAGACGCCGCGTCGACGCGCTCTGCAAAATCTTCGAGCGATGTCGCCGCAGTAGTGCCGAATTCCTGCGCGAGCTGCGCGGCCTTCTCCGCATCCGTGTCGTAGATCGCGGCGAACTCCGCGTTCTCCATCTCGGCGTAAAGCCGCGCATGATTCTTGCCGATGTGCCCGACTCCGACGACGCCGACCCGGAGCTTGCTCATCGCGCCACCGCCGGCGCGAGCTCGTGCTCGAGAAACCACTCGTAGGTCCGGGCGATGCCTTCGCGCAGCTGAATCTTCGGCGACCAGCCGAGCGCTTTCAGCTTCGATACTTCGAGCAACTTGCGCGGGGTGCCGTCCGGTTTCGTGGCGTCAAAGCTCAATTCGCCATCGAAGCCGACCACGTCGCAGATCAGCTCCACCAGCTCCCGGATCGAAACGTCCTCACCGCAACCGACGTTAATAATTTCGGGCGAGTTGTAGTTCTCGAGCAGGAACACGCACGCGTCCGCCATGTCATCGACGTGCAGAAACTCGCGCCGCGGCTGTCCGGTTCCCCAGACCACGATCTCTCGCGCGCCGTTCGTTTTCGCTTCGTGCGCCTTGCGCAGCAACGCCGGCAGCACATGGGAGGAGGTCAGGTCGAAGTTGTCGTGCGGGCCGTAAAGATTCGTCGGCATCGCGGAGATGTAGTTCTCGCCGTACTCGGACGCGTAAGCCTGGCAGAGCTTAATCCCGGCGATCTTCGCGATGGCGTAGGCGTCGTTTGTCGGTTCGAGCGGGCCGGTGAGGAGCGCATCTTCGCGGATCGGCTGTGGCGCGTGCTTCGGGTAAATGCAGGAGCTGCCGAGGAAGAGCAGCTTCCGCACGTCGTGCGCGTGGGCCGAGCTGATGACATTGTTCTGGAGCCGGACGTTCTCGAGCAGGAACTCCACCGGGTAGTCGTTGTTCGCCTTGATGCCGCCGACTTTCGCCGCCGCCAGCACGACGATCTCTGGCTTCTCGCGCGCGAAGAATGCCGCCACCGCCGATTCCTTCGCGAGATCGAGCTCCTTCCGATCGGCGACGACGAGGTTCGTGTAACCGTCGGCCGTCAGCTTGCGAACGATCGCGCTGCCGACGAGGCCGCGGTGGCCGGCTACGAAAATTTTATCTGTTTTTTCCATGACTCCCCCTGTCGCGCTTTACCATTTTCTTTTTTAGCTCGATCCGCAATGGTCACTTCGTGGCGACGCGCGGATCAAGGCTTCCGGTTCAGAAGACATACAAACTCTACATCGGCGGCAAATTCGTGCGCAGCGAAAGTGGCCGCGTCTCCCCCGCCCTTGGCGGCAACGAAACGACGATCGCGAACTACTCACGTGCCTCGCGCAAGGATTTCCGTGACGCGGTTGTCGCAGCGCGGGCGGCGTTCGGCGGCTGGGCGAAGCAGAGTGCGTATTTGCGCGGGCAGATTCTTTATCGCGCGGCTGAGATGCTCGAGATGCGGCAGGCGGAGCTGAGCGCGGAACTCGCGCGTGCGGACGGCGCTCGCCGCGGCCGGGCTGAAGAGGAGGCGGCGCTCGCGATCGACCGGCTGGTGCATTACGCCGGCTGGACGGACAAATTCAGCCAGCTCTTCAGCTCGGTGAATCCCGTTGCCAGCTCACACTTTAATTTCACCAGCCCGGAACCAAGCGGCGTTGTGGTGGTGGTCTGCCCGGATGAGCCGCCGCTCGTCGCGATGGTTTCGCTGGTCGCGCCGGTGATTC
>JACDCC010000309.1 GCA_013694595.1 Chthoniobacterales bacterium | reverse complement strand
GAAGGAAAATTATCGCTGCGCGTTGGTCTCACCGCCGAGATTGGATTCGCCGACTGCGCCATCCCCGCGTCGGCCCTCCTCCCGCAATCCCGTGGTTTACGCTCGCCGCTCGAGTGCCTCAATCACGCGCGTTTCGGCATCGCGTGGGGCGCGATCGGTGCCGCCATGGCCTGTTACGACGAGGCGCGTCAGCATGCGCTCCGGCGGGTGCAATTCGGCCGTCCGATCGGCAGCTTCCAGCTCGTGCAGGCAAAGCTCGCACGAATGCTGACGGAGATCACCAAGGCGCAGCTGCTCGCGTGGCGCGTCGCGCAGCTGAAAGACAGCGGCTCGGTCCGGCATTACCACATCTCGATGGCGAAGATGAACAACGTCGCCATGGCACTCGAGACGGCGCGCACAGCGCGAGACCTCCTGGGGGCCGAAGGCATCCTTGATTCGCACGTGAGCTTTCGCCACATGTGCAATCTCGAAAGCGTGAAAACCTACGAGGGCACCGAAGACATTCACCTCCTCGTGCTCGGCCAACAGATCACCGGGATCCCTGCGTTCAGCTGAGCCTCGCGGGTCCCAAAACCGTTAGATCACCACTCGATGACGGTGCTCGACCAGGTGAGCCCGCCGCCGAACACCACCATCAGGATGTAGTCGCCGCGTTTCAGCCGCCCGCTGCGGTTGGCTTCGTCGAGCGCGATTGCGACAGCGGCTGCGGAGGTGTTGCCGTAGCGATCGAGATTCACGAAGAAGCGATCGATCGAAATCTTTAGGCGATCGGCGATCGCCTCGATGATGCGCACATTCGCCTGGTGCGGAATCACGCAGGTGATGTCCTCAATCGTGAGCCCAGCTTTATCGAGCGCTTTCTTGGAGGCGTCGATCATCGAGACGACCGCCTGCTTGTAAACGTCCTTGCCAGACATGTGGATGGTTTGCAGATGCTGATGCGCGTTCTCCGCGGTGATAGGCGTCCGGCAGCCACCGCCCGGCATCCAGAGGATGTCGGAGTAGTTGCCGTCGCTGCCGATGTGCGTAGCGATGATCCCATGCGCGCCGGCGTCGCGATGCTGCAGGATCAACGCGCCAGCTCCATCGCCGAAAAGCACACAAGTGTTGCGGTCCGTCCAATTCGTGATCGAGCTGAGCTTCTCCGCGCCGATCACCAGCACGGTGTCGTACGTGTGCGAGGTGATGAATTGCTGCCCGATTTCGACCGCGAACAGGAAACCGGCACACGCGGCCGAGACGTCGAGACAGGCGGCGTTCTTCGCGCCGATTTTTGTCTGCACGAAACAGGCCGTCGCGGGAAAAACCATGTCCGGCGAGGCAGTCGCGAGCAGGATGAGATCGATCTCCTCCGGCTTGACGTTCGCTTGTTCCATCGCCGCCATCGCAGCGCGCGCCGCCATGTCACTGGTGTGCTCGTCCTTGGCCGCAATCCGCCGGGTCTTGATGCCGGTGCGGCTGGTGATCCACTCGTCGGTGGTGTCGACGCTTTTTGAGAGCTCTTCGTTCGTCAGGACGCGTTCCGGCACGTAGCTGCCGGTGCCGACGATCGAAACGGAGCGTCCGGGCCTAGCGGACGGCCGGTTCGAGCGGGGCTGTCGTTTCATTGTAGCGGCGGATCTCCTCGACGATATGCGGGTTCACCTCGTGTTCAATGGACTCAGCTGCCACGCGCAAGGCATTCTTGATCGCGAGCGGCGTGCTCGACCCGTGCGCGATGATGCAAATGCCATTAACACCGAGGAGTGGTGAGCCGCCGTACTCCTCGTAGTTCACCTTCTTTTTGATGGCGCGGAAAGCGCCCTGCGCGAGGTAAGCGCCGGCCATCCGGACCTTGCTCTTCATCAGCTCGTGCTTGAGCCATTTAAAGATGGCGTCGCCAACCGATTCGCAGGTTTTGAGAATGACGTTGCCGATGAAGCCGTCGCAGACCACGACTTCGACGGGATGAGCGAAGAGATCGTGGCCCTCGATGTTTCCGCGGAAATTCAGGTTGCTCTCCTTGAGCATCTTGAAGACTTCCTTGGTAAAGTCGGTTCCTTTCACGTCTTCTTCGCCGATCGACATCAGCCCGACGCAGGGACTTTCGTAGCCGAGAACGTGGCGTGAGTAGACGGAGCCCATGATGCCGTACTGCAGCAGATGCATGGGTTTGGCGTCGACGTTCGCGCCGGCGTCGATCAGAACGAAGAGATTGCTTTCCGTCGGGATGACAGAAGCAATCCCCGGGCGTTCGACACCCGGGAGCGTGCGCAACTTGATAGTGGTCGCGGCGACGGCGGCGCCGGTATGACCTGCGCTCACGACCGCGTCTGCGCTTCCGTGTTTCACAAGATCAACCGCACGGCTGATCGAGGAATCCTTCTTCCGGCGCACCGACTCCACCGGCTTGTCCGACATCTCCACGACTTGCGTGGAGTGGACAATCTCGACGCGCGCGTCGTTGCACGCTTGCTTCTTCAGCTCCGTCTCGATCCGGCCGGAATCGCCGACCAGGTACAGCTTTTCGATGCGCGGAATCTCCCGCAGCGCCATCACCGCACCGGCGACGAGATTGGGCGGGCCGAAATCGCCGCCCATGGCATCGAGTGCGATTTTCACAGGAGCGGGAGTTTGCGAATTCCGCAGGCTGAATGCAAAACCAAAGTGGATGTAGAGGCGCTTGTGCCAAGCGCCTGAGCTGTGGCACCCGCGGCGGCGCAAATCCGGCTACGCGCCAGGCGGTTGACACAACCGCCTCTACAATTAACCAGCGTCGACGGTGAGGACCTGACGACCTTTGTAGTAACCGCAGGAGCCGCAGGCGGTGTGGGACGCGACCGTGCTACCGCACTGCGTGCACTTGTTCAGATGCGGCGCATGCCAGCGGTGCGATGCTTTGCGCGTGCGCAGCCGCATCTTCGATACTTTGCGTTTTGGAACTCCCATACGAGCGGAGTAGGAAAGCAGGAAATTGCAGAAAGGCAAACGTCGGCTAATCGACCGGCTTTAGAGGTCCAGCTTGTCGAGCGCGCTCCAGTCGGGCTTCCGAACCTCTTCCGTCGCGCCGCCGCCGAGCTGCTGCAGATCGGGTGTCGGGCAGACTCGCCCGCCGTGCCGGTCGCAATGCGGATACGCCGGCAAATTCAGCAGAATGTCCTCCCGGATGAGCGGCGCAAAATCGACGACCTCGGGCCCGGCGAGTTCCATGTGCAACGCGAAGCCGGGCACCTCGATGTCGTGCACGAAAGCTTCGAGACATGAAACACACTGCAGCTCCACCGGCTGGGTGAGGGTGCCGTTCGCCCAGAGCGCATCTTCCGAGATGCCGACATCGAGCGAATAGCGCAGCGGCCCGGCGCACATCACCTCCTGCCCCGCAACGTCGCCAATCGGGCAATCCTCCTCCCCCTCGAGGTGCAGCCCTTCGGCCGGAATTTGTCGCAGATGAACCTTCATGACGTCCGCTTCCGGTTAAACGCCTCCACTACGCTCGGCGGGACGAATTTCGCGATGTCGCCGCCGAGCCGCGCGATCTCCTTCACGATCCGCGAGCTCAGGTAGGTGTATTCTTCCTTTGGCATCAAGAAGATCGTTTCCACGGCGCCTTCCAGTTTTCTGTTCATCAGCGCCATTTGAAATTCGAATTCGAAATCCGAGACCGCACGCAGGCCGCGGACGACAGCAATCGCCTGCTGCTCGAGCGCGAACTTCACCAGCAACCCCTCGAGCGGCGCAATCCGGACTCGTTCCAGTCCTCCGATGGTCGCCTGCAAGAGTTCCAACCGCTCGTCCAACGTGAAGAGCGGCTGCTTCTGGTCGTTGTGGGCGACGGCGACGATCACTTCATCGAACAGTTTTCGCGCGCGGTCGACCACGTCCAGGTGACCGTTCGTGACCGGATCGAAGCTGCCCGGGTAGATCGCACGCCGCATAAGGGAAAGAACGTTCAACGTCCCAGGTCTAACGTCCAACGGTGAAATACGAAGCAGCCCGCGAAGTTCTTCTTCATTGGATGTTGGACGTTGAGCGTTGAACGTTGGACGTTCTCTCCCGTTGATGATCCAGCCTCCGTACAAACGCATTGCCGTCGCCAGCGCGTTTTCGCCGCGATTCGAGCAGGTCCTCGCGGAGGCGAAGCGGGTGCGGGAACGCCTCGGCTCCGAGTTGAATCTGATCTACGTCGGCGAACAGAACGACGAGACACGAGCGCGCTTCAAGAGTGCCTTGGATGAGCTCGAGCTGCCGGGTGATTCAACCATCTACTACCAGGAAGGGAGCCCAGCGGAGGCGATCCTGCAGGTCGTCAGCGCGAACGACGTCGAGTTGATCGTCGCCGGCGCGTTGGAGAAGGAGGTCGTGCTCCGTCCGTTCCTCGGAAACGTGGCGCGCCGCCTCGTGCGGGAAGCGCGTTGCTCGGTCATGCTGTTCACGAAGCCGGACCGCGAGCCGAAGCCGCTGCAGCGGATTGTGTTTTTCGTGCCGGAGTATTCCGACCACACTCGCCGGGCGCTGCAGATGACGTTGCAACTGGCGGTGCAGGAGGGGGCGGAAAGTCTTCACGTGATCCGCGTCTACACGAGTTTCGACGCGGCGCGCGCGACGCTGCGCGCAAACCAGGAGGAGGCTACGGGCGACCCCCAGCCAGAGGCGCGCACGCTCGAGGAAGAGGAGGAAGCGCTTGATCAGTTCATCGAGCGAGCCGCCGCGCCGCCGGAGATCGCGATCGAAGGACGCTGCATCCGGGGCAATACCGGCTTCGCGGCGTCGGATTTCGTGCAGGCGGTTGAGGCGAACCTTCTCGTGGTGCCGGTGGACCCGAGCACCTCGTCAACGGAACTGCCGGCGCATATTTCGTGGATCACCGACGTGATTCCCTGCAATCTCTGGATTATCCGCTGAGCTGATGCCGCCGCTCGAGGGACAAGCGACCTTTCAGCATTTCGGCGCGGAACATCTCACCGTCATCCTCATCACGGCGGTGTTGCCGTTCGTGCTGGCGGCAATTGTCTGGCGCACGAAATCAGCGGCGGTGAACCGGACGATCATCGTCGCGTTTTCCGCGATCCTAATCCTGAACTACGTCTTCTACCTCGTCCACACGCGCAGCTTCGGACAGCTCACCTGGGCGCAGATGCTTCCGATGCAGATGTGCGATTGGGCGATGGTCGTGGTGATGGTGACGCTCTGGAGCGCGAACCGTCGCTGGTTTGAGGTGGCTTATTTCTGGGGCATCGGCGGCACGGTGCAGGCGGTGCTCACGCCGAACCTGCGCGTTGGATTTCCAGACCCGCGGTTCATCAACTTCTTCCTTGCGCATTCCGGCATCATCGTCGGCGTGGTGTTCCTGATGCTGACGCAGCGCCTGCGGCCTTACCCGATGTCGGTCGTGCGGGCGTTTGCCTGGTCGGAGCTTTACTTCGTGGTGGCGATGATCGTGGATCACTTCACTGACGTGAATTACGGATTTCTCCTGCACAAACCGGAGGCGTTCTCCCTGTTGAGTTTCCTGTCCGACTACCGGCCGCTCTATCTGCTGCAGATGCACGGGCTGGCGCTGCTCTTCTTTGCCTTGCTCTATCTGCCGTTTGCGATCCGTGATCTACTTGCGCGCCCACGGCATGTTCCCGCCGCGTCATCCTGAGCCGCGAAGACGGCGAAGGACCTCACGCACTCGCGGTTCGCTTGTGAGAACAAAAACGGGTCCTGAACGCCCGGCTTCGGAGATCCCTTGTCTTGAACTCGGGTGATCATCGGCCTATGGAGAGATCCTTCGGCGCGCTCCGCCTGCGTCAGGATGACCCCCGTTTTGCACGTCGTATGAGTCCGAAACCGCTCCGAATCTGCAATGTCGCGATCGGCGGACCTCAGCCGGCGTTCATCCTCGGTCCCTGCGTCATGGAATCGGAGGAGTTTGTGCGGCGGATGGCGCAGAAAATCGCGGACGTCTGTGCGGCCGAGGGTGTGGCGTTCATCTTTAAGGCCTCCTACGACAAGGCGAATCGCACGTCGGTTCGTTCGTTCCGGGGAATCGGCGCG
>JACDCC010000307.1 GCA_013694595.1 Chthoniobacterales bacterium | reverse complement strand
TGCCGGAGGTGTTTCCAGCCGTTCCGCCCGAGTGGAAAAGCTACCGCGCCCAAGGCTTGAACGCGGCGAAGGGCAGGTGGGTGGACCTCACGTTGCTCTTGAAGCGCGAATGAGCGGCGGAGCGGTTGCGGATTGCGACTGCTCTGATACCCGTTGGTGCAATGATCACGTTCCTCACCGGCAAGCTGGCCGCCGCCTTGCCGACGCAGGCGATCGTGGACGTGAACGGAGTCGGATACGAGCTGCTCATTCCGCTCTCCAGCTACGACCGACTTCCAGCCGTCGGGCAGCCTCTGCACATCCTGACGCATCTCCACGTCCGCGAAGACGCGCACATTTTGTATGGATTCATGAGCGCCGCCGAGCGCGATCTTTTCCGACTCCTGGTGAACAACGTCAGCGGCATCGGCCCGAAGCTCGCGCTTGCCGTGCTCAGCGGAATGAGCGTTGGGAACTTCAAAAGCGCGGTCGTGAACGGCGACGTCGCGTCGCTCGCGAAGATCAGCGGTCTGGGCAAGAAAACCGCGGAGCGGATCGTGCTCGAGTTGAAAGATAAACTCGGAGTCGCGGCGGCCTGGGAAGTAGCCAGTGCGACGCACGCTCCGAGCCCAGAAGAGACGCAGGCGAACGAAGCGGTCCTTGCGTTGATAGCGCTCGGTTACAAGCAGGTGGAGGCGCACAAAACTGTCCGCGATCTGCAGGAGAAGCAGCCCGACATCAAATCCGCGGAGGATTTGGTGAAGCTCGCGCTGAAGCGGATGGCAGCGGGAAGGTGAGGAGGCCCGCCGCAGCCTTCGCGGTGGAATGCGGAACGCTCCAATGCGAGCTCCTGCGGTGTCTCTGCAGTTGAACGTTGGACGTTGAGCGTTGGACGTTGGACGTTTGCCCTCTCCTTGCATGTCCGCGATCACCCTCGACACGCTCCGCGCGGCCTTCCCAACAGAAGGGCTCTTTGCAGAAAAGGAATTTTTCCTCTCGCCCCAGCCGTTCGCGATCGATCCCGCACTGGCGAAGCAGATCGAGCGCCTCGGTCATCAGCTCTCCGTCTTCCAACGCGCCTGTAATCAGCTCTACCAGCAGAGCGTAAAGGGGAAGCAACCCGCCTGGGTGACGCGCTACCTCGACGCAGGTAAACCGCCCGAGCTGATCGAGTTCTCGCGCCAGAAGCAGTTCCGCGAAGACCTGCCGCTCGTGATTCGGCCGGACCTGGTCCTGACCGATACCGGCTACATCATCGCCGAGATCGACTCCGTTCCCGGCGGGATTGGATTGACCGGCTGGCTGAATCAAACCTACGCCAGCCTCGGCTCCGATGTGATCGGCGGCATCGACGGCATGCTGGACGGCTTCAAGTCGCTCATGCCCGACGGCGGCGACATCGTCATCTCGGAGGAATCCGCGACCTACCGGCCCGAGATGATGTGGATCGCCGCGCAGCTGCACCAGAAGCACCCGAAGCTCGAATGGCGCGTGCTGGATGCAGAGCAGTACGAGCCCTCCGGCCGGAGCGTCTATCGCTTCTTCGAATTGTTTGATCTACCGAATCTCCCTCGTGCCAGCGAACTGATGCGCGCGGCTGCGGAGGGAACGGTCAGGGTGACGCCGCCGTTCAAGCCATTCCTGGAAGAGAAGATGTGGTTCGCGCTCTTCTGGCTACAGCCGCTCCGGGAATTCTGGCGACGGGAGCTTGGTGACAAATATTTCACCAGGCTGCAGCAAGTCATCCCCTACACCTGGCTGCTGGATCCGACGCCCCTGCCGCAGCATGCCGTCATACCGCGGCTGGAGATTCATGACTGGCGCGAAGCGGGAAAGCTAAGCCAGAAGGATCGCGAGCTGTTGTTGAAGGTCAGCGGATTTTCGCCCTTGAGCTGGGGCAGCCGCGGCGTTTCCGTTGGTCAGGATCTCGCCGGCGCGGAATGGCAGCGCCTTATCGAAGAGGCGCTGGCGACCTTCGATTCAGGTCCGAAGATCATGCAACGCTTCCACAAAGCACGGCTGGTCGAGCACCCATATTGGGAGGCCGAGTCCTCAGAGCTGAAGGTAATGCGCGGCCGCGTCCGACTTTGTCCGTATTACTTTGTGGAGCAGGAACGAGTCGCTTTGCGCGGCGCGCTCGCCACGATCGTGCCCGCGGACAAGAAACTCCTGCATGGGATGCGGGACGCCATCCTCGCGCCCACGCGAGTGCTGCCGAAAACGTAGAAGCGCGATCGGAAAGGTCATGGCAACCGGCGAATGGATCCAGTCCCATGTGCCTGCCCGGCTTGACCGGCTGCCATGGAACCGATGGCATTGGCTCATTGTTCTCGCACTGGGAGCAACGTGGATTCTCGATGGGCTCGAAGTCACGCTCGCTGGTTCGCTCGGCGGGATTCTGACACTTCGGGAGACGCTTGGCCTCACGGACGCGCAGGTGGGCGCGAGCGCGACCTTCTACCTCGCCGGCGCGGTGGTTGGCGCACTGCTATTCGGGTACGGAACTGACCGGCTCGGGCGAAAGAAACTATTTTTCATCACCGTAGCGGTCTATCTGGCCGCTACCGGCCTGAGCGCTTTATCGTGGAATTTCGCGAGCTACGCGTTTTTCCGCGCGCTTACGGGCGCCGGGATCGGCGGAGAATATGCCGCCATCAACTCCGCGATCGATGAACTGATCCCGGCGCGGTTCCGCGGACGCGTCGCGTTGATGATCAACGGCTCCTATTGGATTGGCGCAGCGCTCGGATCGGGCGCGACTGTTGTTCTGCTCGATCCACGTTGGTTCCCCGTCGATCTCGGATGGCGGCTCGCTTTTGGGATCGGCGCCCTGCTGGGATTCGTCGTGATCTTTTTCCGGACGTGGATTCCGGAAAGTCCGCGCTGGCTCATGATTCACGGACGCAACGATGAAGCCGAACGGATCGTCGACGAAGTCGAGCGCTCGATCGTAGCATCAAGCGGGGATTCGGCGGTCATAGACCGCCGCTGCAACGATGCGCCGCCCATGCGCATCCGCACGCGCACGCATACACCGTGGCGCGAGATTTGGAACACAATCGTGCACGATCATCGACGCCGGTCGCTGCTCGGATTTGTGCTGATGCTGGCGCAGGCCTTCTTCTACAACGCGATCTTTTTCACCTATGGCCTGGTCTTGATGCGTTTCTATGGCGTGCCGGCGGAACGCGTGGGCGGTTATCTATTGCCTTTCGCGCTCGGCAATGTGCTGGGTCCCTTCGCGATCGGCCATTTCTTCGACACCATCGGCCGGAAGAAAATGATCAGCGCGACGTACGCCGTGTCAGGCATTTTGCTCGCGCTGACCGCCTGGCTGTTCCATGCCGGACTGCTCACCGCGCAAACGCAGACGCTCGCCTGGACCTTGATCTTCTTTGTGGCCTCGGCCGCGGCGAGCTCGGCGTATTTGACGGTCAGCGAAATCTTCCCGCTGGAGATTCGCGCCATGGCGATCGCAATTTTCTACGCCATCGGCACCCTGGCTGGCGGAGTCGGTGCGCCGATTCTGTTCGGTGCGATTATCGGCAGCGGGTCGCGCGGAGCGCTCTCGATCGCCTATCTAGTGGGTGCGGGCTTGATGATTTTCGCCGCGGGCATCGAGGCTTGGATCGGGGTAGCGGCTGAGCGCAAGTCCCTCGAGAGCGTGGCGATGCCGCTTTCGAGTCGGGAAGCGTAGCGAAACAGCGCTGTTTTACGGGGAGATTGTGTTGATAAGCGCAGGGAAGGTCGTTATTGAATGCAGGCCAACTGCCCATCCCTATGACTTCCGCAGAAGCCACTTTGCCGCGCCGCTCCTTTGGCGAAACCATGCGCAAGGATGCCTGGTGGGCGCAGCCGCTTTTGATCTTTTGTGGATTCGCGGCCTTCATTATCTATTCCACTTGGGCAGCTTTCCAGGGAACGCACTATCACTTCGGCCCGTATCTCTCGCCGTTCTATTCGCCGGAGCTATTCGGCGATTCATCGCACAGCTGGTTTGGACCAAAACCAGGTTGGTGGCCGGGATGGCTTTTCTTCTCGCCTGCTCTCTTGATCCTCTGGGCGCCGGGCGGATTACGGCTGACCTGTTACTACTACCGGGGCGCTTACTACAAGTCGATGTGGGCTGATCCGCCGGCCTGCACGGTCGGCGAACCGAGGAAGACCTATCTCGGAGAGAAATCCTTTCCTCTCATCATGCAAAATGCGCACCGTTATTTTCTCTATCTCGCGATTCTTTTTATCGTCTTTCTCTCGATTGATGTCTGGAAAGCGATGTGGTTCCCGGACGGTTTCGGCATCGGCGTCGGAACGATTGTGCTCGCGATCAATACGATCCTGCTCGGCGCGTTTACCTTCGGTTGTCATGCGCTCCGTCACCTCATCGGCGGGTTTCGCGATCAGCTTTCCAAGTCGCCCACCGGTTACCGCGCCTACGCCTGCGTCACCTGTTTGAATCAGCGCCATATGCGCTGGGCGTGGCTGAGTTTGTTCTGGGTCGGGTTTTCCGATCTCTACGTGAGGATGTGCGCGATGGGTATCTGGCACGACTTCCGTTTGATCTAAGCGTGCCAGATGGCTGAATACGAGACAGTCCAGCACGAAGTTCTTATCATCGGCGCCGGCGGTGCGGGTTTGCGCGCGGCCATCGAGGCTTCTGCGGCCGGAGTTTCTGTCGGCATCGTCTGCAAGTCGCTGCTCGGGAAAGCCCACACCGTCATGGCGGAAGGCGGAATCGCCGCCGCGCTCGCGAACGTCGATGATCGCGACAATTGGCGGGTGCACTTCGCCGATACCATGCGCGGTGGCCAATACTTGAACAATTGGCGCATGGCCGAGCTACACGCCAAAGAGGCGCCCCAACGCGTGCGCGAGTTGGAAGCGTGGGGCGCAGTTTTCGACCGGACAAAGGACGGCCGCATCCTGCAGCGGAACTTCGGCGGGCATCGTTATCCTCGACTCGCGCATGTAGGGGATCGGACCGGCCTAGAGATGATCCGTACGCTGCAAGATCACGGCGTTCATCAAGGCATCGATGTGCACATGGAGCAGACCGTTCTCACGCTGCTCAAAGATGGCGAGCGCGTCGTCGGCGCCTTCGGTTACGACCGCGAGCGTGGGCGTTTCAAAGTCTACCGCGCGAAAGCGATCGTGCTCGCGACGGGAGGAATCGGGCGCGCCTATAAGATTACGAGCAACAGCTGGGAGTACACCGGCGACGGTCACGCCCTTGCCTATCATGCCGGCGCGGAATTGATCGACATGGAGTTCGTTCAGTTCCACCCGACGGGGATGGTTTGGCCGCCGAGTGTCCGGGGCATCCTGGTGACCGAGGGGGTGCGCGGTGAAGGAGGTATTCTAACGAACCAGGAAGGCCGCCGCTTCATGTTTGAAGATATTCCCGAGAACTACAAAACGCAGACGGCCGCCGATGAGGAAGAAGGCTGGCGCTATTGTCAGGGTGACAAGAACGCCCGTCGCCCACCGGAGCTCCTGACGCGCGACCACGTGGCCCGGTCCATTGTCCGCGAAATCAAGGCGGGGCGCGGCAGTCCGCATGGAGGCGTGTTTCTCGATATTTCGTGGATCAAGGCGCGCGTCGCGAACGGCGAGGACCACATAAAACGGAAACTGCCGAGCATGTATCACCAATTCAAACAGCTCGCTGATATCGACATCACCAAAGGTCCGATGGAGGTCGGGCCGACCACGCACTACGTGATGGGCGGCATCCGGGTCGATTCCGACACACAGATGTCGCGGTTGCCGGGACTCTTTGCGGCGGGTGAGTGCGCGGCCGGCATCAATGGCGCGAATCGGCTCGGCGGAAATTCTTTATCGGATCTGCTGGTCTTTGGGAAACGCTCGGGGGAGTTCGCCGCGAAGTTTGCGAAGGAGAACGTCCTCGGCGCGATCGACGATCAGCAGACCGCGGCCGCAGCGCGAGAAGCACTGGAGCCATTCGACCGCGGTGCCAATGCTCAAGGCGAAGGTGTCTACCGGGTGCAACACGACTTGCAGGAGATGATGCAGGGACTTGTCGGCATCGTCCGTCAGGAAGAAGAAATGCAACGCGCGCTCCAAGGAATCCAGCAGATGCGCGAGCGCGCCGGCAAATTAGGCGTAATGGGCAACCGCGAATTCAATCCTGGCTGGCATACCGCGCTCGATCTGAAGAATCTGCTCACGGTCTCGGAAGCCATCGCCCTGGCGGGCCTCGAACGAAAAGAGAGCCGTGGTGCTCACTTCCGGGAGGATTATCCGGACAAAGATCCCGCCTTTGCGACCGTCAACACCGTCATCTGGCGGGGGGACGATGGCGCGATGCAGATTCGGCAGGAATCCATTCCCCAAATGCCGGATGACCTGAAGCGAGTGATCGAGGAGATGAAGTGAGCAGCGCCACCTTCAGGATCTGGCGGGGTGACGCCAACGGCGGAGCCTTTCGCGACTACACGACCGAGATTTCGGAAGGCATGGTTGTCCTCGACGCCGTCCACGACATCCAGGGCACGCAGGCGCATGACCTTGCCTGCCGTTGGAACTGCAAAGCAGGGAAGTGCGGCTCGTGTTCCGCGGAGATCAACGGCATCCCGAAGCTGATGTGCATGACGCGCATGAGCGACCTCTCGCTCGACCAGCCAGTGACGGTGGAACCATTAAAGGCTTTTCCGACGCTGAAGGATCTCGTTACCGACGTCTCCTGGAATTTTCGCGTGAAGAAGAAGATCAAGAAGTTCAAGCCGCGCTCGCCCGACGCTCCCGATGGAACCTGGCGGATGGCCCAGGAAGACATCGACCGCGTCCAGGAATTTCGGAAATGCATCGAGTGTTATCTTTGCCAGGATGTTTGCCACGTCCTGCGCGATCATCGGAAGCATGACGAATTTATCGGCCCCCGTTTTCTGATTTACGTCGCGGCGCTCGAGATGCACCCGCTCGATACCGAGAACCGCATTCCGGAGTTAAAAGAGGCGCACGGCGTCGGCTACTGCAATATCACGAAGTGCTGCACCAATGTCTGTCCGGAGAACATCAAGATCACGGACAACGCGATCATCCCGTTGAAGGAACGAGTGGTGGATCAGTATTACGATCCCATCGCGAAGCTGGTGCGACGATTTCGTTCGACGCCCAAAGCAGAAAGGCCGAGTTAGTTGTCAGTCTGCGCATGAACTCCGACGCGTCATCGTTCGAGCTAAAAACCCTTTCGGCGGAGGCCATTCCGGGGGCGTTGGAAAAAGCGGAACGCTACCGTTTGTTGAACGAGCCGGCGGAGGCGGAAAGTATCTGCCTCGATGTGCTCAAGGTCTCGCCGGAGCATCAGGAGGCGATCGTAACCCTCTTACTCGCGCAGAGCGATCGCGTTTCGAAGGGTTATGGGGTGAGCGACACGCAGGCACGGGAGCTGGTCGGCCGATTAACGGGCGAATACGAGCGCGCCTATTACAGCGGCATCCTGGCCGAGCGCCGCGCAAAGATGAAACTTACCCAGGGCTCTCACGCGACCCAATGGGCGTACGGCCTTTTTCGGGAAGCGATGGATTGCTACGAAAAGGCGGAGGCGATCCGACCGCCCGGAAACGATGACGCCGTGCTGCGGTGGAATACCTGCGCGCGGATCATCGTCCGAAACAAGCTCGTGCCACGCGACGAAGAAAATCTCGAGCCGCCGCTGGAATGATGCCTCTTGTAGCGGCGGTCTACGACCGCCGAACGCTTCACGCCAAATCCACGTCCGGCGGTCATAGACCGCCGCTACAGTGCACCTCCAGCTCCCGCGTGTAGACGGACCCGAGAGGCCCGGGAATGCTCGCGTAGAGCGAGAACCTTTCCACCCGCACCAGTCCGAGATCGAGATCCCTCTGCGCTTTCAGCAATGGCCGAACGGATTCTGCCGAGACTTCACGACAGCGCGCGATGGTGATGTGCGGATGCCATGAGCGAAGATCGGGCTCCAAACCGGCCCCCAGCGCCGCTTCCTGCACCCGTTTATAGACGTGGAAGAGCTGTGGATGCCCGCGTCCCACTCCGACCCAGATGACGTTCGGTTTCCCTTTCTGCGGGAAAGTACCGATCCCATTCAACGGTATGAAAAATTTGCTGAAACGAATGCCACTCAACTTCTCGCGCAGCGCCTCCTCCGTGATCGGCTCAACATCCCCGAAAAAACTAACGGTCAAATGCATCTGGTCCTGGCGCATCCAGCGCACGCCCCGCAGACCCGGATCGAGTTCGACGAGGCGACTCGTTACCGGTTCCGGTAAGTCGATGGCAACGAAGAGCCGTTTCGCGCGCATGCGCCGAGCCGATGATTAGTGCGAGCCGTTGCTGCTACGGGTTTCATTATTGCGCGCGATGGCGCTATCGGACAGGCCGGTCAGCCATTTTGGCGTCAGTTTCGTGGAGCGGCTTTCGCCCCCTGACTGCATCCTGTTGCCCGTGGAATCGGTCGCGCTCGGCAGCAATCGATTTGCCAGCTTCATCGCGTGCCCGGTGATGCTGGGGAAAAGAGCATTGCCAATGATCGCAGCCCGCGCTGCCAGTGTGAGGGTGAGTTCGGGCCGGCCGCGACGGCAGGCCTCCAGGATCTGGGCGGCCGCGCGTTCCGCCTTGATCGAAATCAGAGGCATGGAATTCGAAGTCGCAAACCAGGCGAACTCGGCCGCGTGGTTGCCTTTGAATTTCGCATTCACATGCGAACCGGTGCGCATCATTCCCGGCGCGACGGTGGTAACGTAGATGCCATCGCGCGAGAGCTCCGCGCGCATCGAATCCGAAAGCCCGACGAGCGCAAATTTGCTCGCGCAGTAAGCCGCCAGATGCGGCACTGCGATCTTCCCACCGATGGACGCGATGTTGACGATGCGTCCGCCGCCGCGTTGCCGCATGTGCGGGATCACTGCTTCCATCAGGGTGAACGGCGCCCAAAGGTGCAGTTGCATGGCACGCTCGAAATCCGCGCGCTCCATGTGCTCCAGCGGCCCCACTTCGATGATGCCCGCGTTGTTGATCAAGACATCAATGCCGCCGAAATGAGCGATCACGTTCCGCACTGCGGCCTCGGTTTGCGCGCGGTCAAGCAGATCGCACGGCACCATCGCCACCTCCGCACCGGTCCGCACCAGCTCGTCGTGCGCGCGCTGGAGTTCATCGAGGTCACGCGCGAGCAACGCAACGCGGCCGCCTTCCGCGCAGATCTGCCGCGCGAGCACGAGACCCAGCCCGCGTGAGCCGCCGGTGATGAGGCACACCTTGCCGGCGAACGAGAAGCGCTGCGTCATCGCGCGCCGCGCTGCCCAGGTGCCGAGTGCGATGCCGCCGACGGTGAGTGCGAGAGAACGTGCTTTGGTCATGGGTGATGCTTATACGCTCGATCCAACCGGGATGGTTTCCGGAACGCGATCTGCGGCAGGCTTTTTTAAACAAAACGCGATCACGACCCCGATGAAACAGAGACCAGCCGCCGCGATGAAGGCTGTCTCGCCGTAGCGTGAGACTGGTTTCCCGAGGTCGAACATCAGCAGCCAGCCGCCGAGCAACGGACCGATCAGCCTCGCTGCGCTCCCGGCGGATTGCAAAACGCCCAGCGCGCGCCCCTGCCAGCTGCGGTCGATCAGTTGCGAGGCGAGACCGTTCAGCGGTGGGCTTGCTAAACCAGTCCCGCAGGAGAGCCCAACACAGACGATCAGCAGCAGCGGAAGGCTCGAGCAAAACGGCAGCATCAAGAGCGACGCGGTGGTCAAGAGCAGACCTGCGCGGGCGAGCATTGTTTCGCCGAACGCCTTTACCAGTCGCCCGATCAGGCCGCCTTGCACGATCACTGTCACAATTCCGATGAAGCCGAAGAGGTAGCCGTTCGCGTGCGCGTCGTAACCGAAGCGGCGTTCCGTGAAGAGCGCGAAAAACGCTGTCATGATGGTGAAACCAGCCACGAGAAAAAAATACGTGGCGACCACACCGCCGAACATCCACCCGTTTCCGTGGCGGAAGACTTCAGCGATCGGCGCGTCTTCATGCGGTCTCGCGCGCTGCTCCTTTGGAAGACTTTCAGGCAGGATGAAGTAGAGCAGCACCACATTCCCGGCGGCGAGCGCGGCGGCGAAGTAGAAGGGCGCGCTATAGGAAATGCGGCTCATGATTCCGCCAATCATCGGCCCGAAGGTGAACCCCAGGCCGAAGGCGGCTCCGATCATTCCCATCCACTTCGAACGTGTTTCGGGCGTCGTGACATCGGCGATGTAGGCTTGCGGGATCGAGATGTTTCCGCCGGTGATGCCGGAGAAAATGCGGGCGACAAAGAGAAGCGTGAGCGTTTGCGCGAGGCCCATGAGCGCAAAGCCGACCGCCGTGCCCGCCAGGCTGATCATCAGCACCGGCCGACGACCGAAACGATCGGAGAGCTTCCCGAGCAGCGGAGTAAAGATTATTTGCATGCCGGAGTAGATGCCGGTCAGCCAGCCGATCTCCCATGGGCTCGCGTGGAAGCGTTCCGCGTAAAGCGGGAGCACCGGGATCACGATGCCGAAGCCGACCATGTCGATGAAGACAGTCAGGAAGAGGACGAGCAACGGTGAGCGCGCGCGGGACATTGAGAGCAGCTAAGGTGAATTACGCGAAGGAAACTGCAATCAGCTGTCATGCGCGCGCACGCGTGCCGTGTCATCCTGAGGCGGCGCAGCGCGCTGAAGGATCTCGCGCCCGGAGTGAAGACGTTCCGCGATCGAGGGAGAAATGGCGAAGCGATGGCGTTGTCATCAGCTCGCCCGTCAGCGGCATCTTTACGCGAGGGCGAGAGGTCCCTCGCCGTCTTCGCGGCTCGGGATGACGAGCTGTTGGGAACGGTGGAACTAAGCGGCGCTATGCGTGTTTGCGATTGAACCGGGCGACTTCGCGCTCGGTCTCGCGGTCGGTGGCGCGCTTCTTCAGGTCTGCGCGTTTGTCGTGCGCGACCTTGCCCTGGGCGACGCCGATCTCGGCTTTCAACCGCCCTTTCTTCCAATAGATGCTGAGGATAACGAGCGTTCGCCCAGCGACAGCAGTTTCGACGTAAAGCTTCTCGATCTCCTGGCGATGCAGCAGCAAACGACGCACGCGTTTCGCCAGCGGGATTTCGTGGCTCGCGCGTTCATACGGCTGGATGTCGGCGTTGTGCAGAAACGCCTCCCCTTTCTCCACGCGGGCGAAGGCATCGCTGATGTTTGCTTTCCCGGCGCGGATTGACTTCACCTCGCTCCCCTTGAGCTCGATCCCGGCTTCGTAGCGGGCGAGGATGTGAAAATCGCGGAGCGCCTTGCGATTAAGGATCGTCTCAGCGGCCATGTCCGTCAGTCCTGTTCGCCTGTGGCCGGACCGAATAGAGTCTTCCAAGCGGTCTCAAATTCGCGTGTCATTCTGAGCGCAGCGGAGCGGAGTCGAAGAATCCCGTCGCATCCCAGAGAACCTTGCCGCGGGATCCCTCGACTTCGCTCGGGATGACACAGGCCGGAACGGGTTTGTGAGATAACCGGTAGATGCGCGGCAGGCCGCGCCGTTGCTACGACGATCTGTCGTCAGCCCGAGGCGGTTCTGGAGCCAGCTCGTAGGTCAACTTGCCGGCGATGATCTCCTTCAGCGCAATATCGGTGAGCGACGACCGCGGTGTAGCCTCCACCAGCGGCCGGTGTCCCAATCCCAGCTGCCTTACCCGGCGCGAAACGACGTTGATCAGCAGCTGCTGATTCGGGATGACGAGTGCTGCATCCTGCAGGAGTTGGGTGGTCATATTTCGCAAAGAACGGATGGTCGGGCCCGTTTCCGTAGGGAACTGAAGAATCGTCGCGCTGCTCTCTGGAACGACTGGTGGGATTAACGTGGAAGCGAGCATCGGCAGCGAAAAGCAGAATCGGGACTTTGCGGGCGGTGCAAGTAGCTGTCAAACGATTTGTTAGCCGGTTCGCGCTGGACGAAAGCACAGTCATTGGGGTCGATGTAACGCGCTGAAAGTGCCATATTCCCCAACTTTGAAACTCCGCCTCCACTCCCTCCTCGCGTTCGTGCCCGTGCTGCTTCTCTCGGGCTGCAGCGGTGACAGTCTTACCGAGCCGACCGGCCACGAAGCATCAGCCGTTGGCGTATACTCTCCGAGCGTGCCGCAGCGGAGAGATCCGACTGACGGCCCTCCGGGCCGCCTGTAAAACGTCGCCCGGCTGCAGGAGGTCGGCGGCTCGCGGCCACGAACCTGCCGCTCAGCGTCAAACATATCACCAGCGGCCGCATTGCCACCGGACGCAGATCGCCGAAACAGTGCCGCGCGAGAACGTGCCTTTAGCATTTTACAGAGACCTGTGGGTTCGAGGCTTGCAGCTGCCACCGAAATACGCACAATAGCATTCTCGCCGAGCGTTTAATGAAACATCGGCTCAGTTCGGGCTGTGGCTCAGCTTGGTAGAGCGCCTGTCTCGGGTGCAGGAGGTCCAGGGTTCAAATCCCTGCAGCCCGACTCCTCCGTCTCGTGCTCATGCTCCCGATCGTGCTCGTGCTCCTTCTCGACTACGATCACGATTCAGTTCCGAGCCTGAGTAGATGAACGACACCGTCCTCACCACTATCGCGATCACCGGTTTCGGCGTCGCGTTTTTCCATGCTGCCATTCCCACGCACTGGCTCCCGTTCGTGCTCGCCTCGCGGGCACAGCATTGGAGCCATGAGAAGACGCTGGGAATCACGGCGCTCGCCGGCAGCGGCCACGTGCTCGTCACCGCGGCGCTCGGCTTTTTGATCGCCTGGTTCGGGATCGCGTTGAACGAGCGGATCGGCGCGTGGTTCCCGCGGATCGCAGGGGCGGCACTGCTGCTGCTCGGCGCTTTCTATCTCTATCGGCAGTTCACCGGGAAAGGCCACGCGCACCACCATTTGTTCTGCGGCCACAAGCACGTGCACACTGGCGAGCTGGAACATCAGCATGATGTTGATGATTCGCCGGTGCCGATTGCCGCGCGCGCAGCGGCTCCCTCGGACCGAATCGCAATCACGAGCCTGCTCACGCTGCTGACCTTCTCGCCGTGCGAGGCTTTTCTCCCGATCTACGCCTCAGGGGTGCAGTATGGCTGGGCGGGATTCGCGTTGCTGACCGCCATCTTGTCGGTGGGGACGGTCGCCGGAATGGTGCTGTTTACGTGGCTGACGCTCACGGGCGCTCAGAAGATCAAGCTCGGGCTGCTCGAGAAATACGAGAGCGGCCTCATCGGTGCACTGCTCGGTATGGTTGGTCTGTTGATTATCCTGTTCGAGCACTGAACGTCTGCGATGGCTGACGAACTCAAAGTCGGAGACGCGGCGCCGCACTTCCGCGCGATGGCAGTGGGCGGGAAATACGGGAGCGGGTGTGAAGTATCGCTCGCGGACTTCGCAGGGCAGTCGCTCGTCCTCTATTTTTACCCGAAAGACGATACCCCCGGCTGTACCGTCCAGGCTTGCAGTTTACGCGACGCGTGGAGCGACTTCGAAGCGCGCGGCGAGATCTTCGGCGTCAGTGTCGACTCGCCGGAGAGTCACGGAAAGTTCATCAGCAAATACCAGCTACCGTTCCCGCTTCTCGCAGATACCGAGCGTAAGATCGTCGAAGCGTACGGCGTCTGGGTCGAGAAAAGCATGTACGGCAAGAAATACATGGGTGCGGAACGCAGCACGTTCGTGATCGGCGGCGACTGCCGAATTGCAGCGATCTTCCGGAAAGTGAAACCGGAGGAGCATGTGGACCTGCTGAAGAACGCGCTGGCCGAATAGTTCCGCGGCGAAGAAGGGAGTTGCAGTCCTCCCGAAGCGGTGCTTGCATTGCGCTCCGCAAAACGCGGGAATCTGAAGCACCTCTATGGGATCACTGAAGAAACGCCGGAAGGCGAAAATCTCCAAGCATAAGCGCCGCAAGCGCATGAAGGAGAATCGCCACAAGAAGCGTCTGCGCTACAAGTCGTAAGCCGCTCCGCGTTTCCCGTCCCGGCACCGTCAGCAGCCGCATCCCTGCCGGCTGGAGAGGTTTGCGCGGCGGCACACCCGCCGGTAGGTTCTAAGAACATGATCCTTCGCAGGCAACGGCTGGCGCTCGCGTCGCGGTTCCTGTTTGTTGCGATCGGCGTTCTGCCGCTCGCCACGATCGCGGCGCCGCCCGCCGCGCCGAAAGCCGTCCCGGTTACCGGTTCGGCCAAGCGGATGCCCGCCGCGAAAGGCCATGCGCTGGATGATTCCCTCAGGCTAACCCCCGCGCCAGACCTGGAGCTGGAGACGCAGGCGCTGCGGAAAGCTGACGCGTTGGCGAGTTTCGTGGAGGGCGCCCGGCTCGAGGAGACTGGCGAACTCGACGCCGCACTCATCATCTACCAGAAGGTGCTCACGGTTGATCCGGGAGAAATCGAGCTCGCTTCGCGCGTCGCTTCGCTGCTGACGCGGCAGGAAGATTATCCCCGCGCGGTGGATATCCTGAAGGACGCGCTCAAAGCCAACCCCAAGGATACGGGCCCGTATCTGCAGCTGGCGTACATCTACGCGAAACACCTGCGCAAACCCGAGCAGGCGTTGAAGTACGCCAACCAGGCGATCGCGCTCGATCCCGAGAACATCGACGCCTACCAGCGCATCTACGAGATCGAGCTGACGAACGGGGATCCGAAGAAGGCGCTTCTCGCGCTCGATCGCGCGATGAAGGTGAACAGCCGGAACGGCGCCTTCTGGACCCGTCTCGGCAAGCTCTACGCTTCCATCCTCGTCAAGCCGGACGAAGAGCCTAAGCCGGAAGATGTGCGTCGGGTCAGCGAGGTCTTCACCCGGGCCGCCCAGACCGGGGGCGACGATGCCTCAATCCTGCAGGACGTCGCCGATTACTTCGCCGCCTCGCAACAGATCCACGAGGCAATCCCGCTTTACCTGAAGGTGCTCGAGCTAGAGCCGGAAGACTCGAAGGCGCGTGAGAAACTCGCCACCGGTTTTGTGCTCACGAATCAGCGCGCAAAAGCCGTGGAGGTGCTGCAGGAAATCATCGCACAGCATCCCGAGAAATATCAGCCCTACGATCTGCTTGCGCAGATTCTCGATGACGACGGTCGCGCGCTCCAGCGCGCTAACCAGCCGGAGGAGGCGAAGGCTCAGTTCGCGAAGGCAGCGGCCGCCTACGAACAGGCTCTGCTCATCCGTCCAAGCCACGCGCAGACCTATCTCCGCCTCGCCGAGCTGCTGATCGGACCGCTTCGTCAAAGCGAACGCGCTGAGCGGATCCTCGGTGAAGGTCGCGAGCGCTTCCGTGGCGCCGCCGAGTTCACGTATCTGCTCGCCATCGCGCAGCGCGAAGCCAAACGCCCGCAGCTCGCAGTCATCACGTTTGAGGAAGCGCTGAATGAAGCGGAAGCGAACGCCAGCAGCTTCCTAAACGCGCGCTTCTACTTCGACTACGGCGCCGCCGCGGAACAGGCCGGTTTGTACGACAAGGCGGCGGATCTATTTCACCAGTCCATTGCGCTCGATCCGGCGAACGCGGCCGAGGTTTACAACTACATGGGTTACATGTTCGCGGAGCACAATATGCGGCTCGACGAGGCGGAAGAGGCGATCAAAAAAGCGCTCGAGATGGATCCCGATAACGGCGCTTATCTCGACAGCCTCGGGTGGGTGAATTTCCGGAAGGGCCGCTACGAGGATGCGCTCCGCGATTTGCTGCGCGCCGCGCAAACCCTCACCCGCGACGATCCGGTGGTGTTCGAGCACATCGGTGACACCTACGCGAAACTAAATCGTGTGCCACAGGCGCTCGAGTTCTGGCAGAAGGCGATCGCGCTCAGCCCTCAGAACAAACTTCTCGCGGAGAAGATCGAAAGCACCACGACGAAACTGAGCAAGGGCGAGCCGGTGAAGGGCCAGCCGTTCCAGTGAACCGCACCGCTGCTCCGGTGGCGCGCTAGTCTTCCAGCCATGGCCAGCGTTCACGCGAAAAAGTATCCGACCGCCTGGCAGCGCAAGACAATGTGGGCGGCCCTCACCGCTGTCTTCCTGGTGCTGCTCGGCGGCATTGTCGGCTCGGTGGTCTGGATGGCGGCGAAGTTGATCGCCTTTCTCCAGCCGATCCTCATCCCGGTCGCAATCGCGATCATCCTCGCCTACCTCCTCGATCCGGTGGTTACCCGCCTGAACGAGCGCGGCTGGAGCCGGAGCAAGGCGATCGCAGCTCTCTTCGGGATCGCGTTTCTCGCAATCGCGGCCCTGCTCACCTGGCTCGTGCCGGTGATCTCGCTCCAGAGCGCCAATCTTGCCAGAGATCTGCCGGGCTACACTAACCGCGCTCGCGATAAAGCGGTCGATCTGATCTACCGCTACAATCAGGGTTTCGGCGCTCCTGCCGCGGGAAAACCAAAGTCGAACTCGCCTGTGTCGGGCTTGGTCAATTGGCTCCTCGCCTCCCCTACCCCTGTGCCGCGCGTGACACCGGCGCCGGCGCCGGTCGCCACGCCAACGCTCGAGCCGACCGCGGCAGAGCCGCCGCCGTCCGGTGCTAACCCTGCGCCGATTGTTGCGCCCGCACCACCGAAACTCACCTCCGCAGAACGTCAGCGCATCCAGGAGTGGGTCGAACGCCAGGCGCCGAACCTGCAAGCGCAACTGCCGAATCTGGCCGACAAGTTTTGGGGAATTCTGAAGACCAGCATCGGCGGCTTTCTCGGCGTCACCGGTTTTCTGCTCAGCCTCGTCATGGTGCCGATTTACCTCTTCTTCCTGCTCAAGGAACGCCCCGCGATCGAACGTCGTTGGAAAGAGTATCTGCCGCTCCGGAATTCGCCGCTCAAAGACGAAGTCGCGGCCGTCTTGATGCAGATCAACAACTATATCATCGCGTACTTCCGCGGGCAGTTGCTCGTTTGCCTCATCAACGGCCTCCTGATCGGCACTGCCCTCACGATCCTCGGCCTGAACTTCGCGCCTCTCGTCGGCGTCCTGGTGGTGTTCCTTACGATGATCCCATATCTCGGGATCGTGCTTTGCTGGATCCCGGCGGTCCTCATCGCTGCCGGTCAATGGGGCGACTGGACGCACTTCTTCGTCGTTACGGCGATCTTCTTCGGGATCCAGAACCTCGAGGCCATTTTCATCGCGCCGCGCATTGTTGGCAATTCTGTCGGTCTCCACCCGATGACCGTCATCGTGTCGATCTTCGTCTGGGGCCTGCTGATCGGTGGGCTGCTCGGGCCCATTCTGGCGGTGCCGCTCACAGCAACGGCGAAGGTGCTGCTCGCGCGCTACGTCTGGGGCCGCCGCCTGCGCGAGCGCGTCGAGGAGCAGATCGAAGACATCCCCGTCGTGCAGGAAGCGAAAGCACACGTCGCCGTCTAGCGACTCCGTCGCACCCCGGATCGCCGCCGCACCGCGCGTGTGAGTTGCAATCTCACCGCGTCGCAGGGATATGAGGACCGCATGGCGAACGAGGTAAAGCGCGTCCGACGAAAGCGACGGGTACAATCCGGCCGCTCCCGCAGCGCCGGTTTTCGCGTCGGCCGGCTCGCCATCTATGCCGCAGCTGTGCTGGCGGGTTTCGCGGTTGGCGTCCTTTGCCTCACCTACGCGCCGCGCGCGTACAGCGGCTGGCGCGAGTCTCGCCTGCTGAAACGCGCCACTGCGCTGATGGCACAGGAAGACCTCGAGCAAGCCACTCGCGCCGCGCAACAGATGTTGCAGATTCGGCCAGACTCCATCGCGGCCTTCCGCATCCTGGCGGATGCCACCGAGAAGCAGAATTGGCCGGAGACCGTCGCATGGCGGGCGCATATCGCACGGGCGTTACCGCACGATCTGGATGCGCACCTGAATCTCGCGTCCGCCGCTCTTCGTTTCGGGCAACTGGACGCCGCGCGCCGCGCGTTAGAAAGCATCCGCCCAGAGGATCGGGAGAAGGCCGCCTACCATGTCGTAGCGGGCTGGCTCGCGCGTGCCGAAGGCAACGATGCCGGCGTCGAAAATCATTTCGCGGCCGCGGTCAAGCAGGAGCCGGAGAATGATCTCTATCAGTTTAACCTCGCGGTGCTGCGCGTTCGCTCCCTTGACCAGGAAAAGTCCTCCGCCGCTCGCGAAACCCTCGATCGCTTGAAGAAGGTGCCGGCGTTCCGTGCCGGGTCTCTCCGGGCGCTCCTCGCGGATGCCGTGCAGCGTGACGATCTGGCGAAAGCCGATGCGCTCGCGCAAGACCTCCAGATGAGCCAGCAGGTTACTTTCGCTGATTACCTCCTCTGCCTCGATCTCTACCGAAAGCTCGACGAGGAAAAATTCGAGGCGCTCCTCGAGAAAGTGAAGCCGGTCGCCGCGCGCGCGCCGCGCGACGTGGCGGCCTTGATGGATTGGATGAACAGGAACGGCCTCGCCGCCGAGGTGTTGAAGTGGACGGATAAACTTCCGCCCGAAATCACCACGGTCCCACCGCCTGCCGTTTCGGTGGCGGAGGCATTCGCGGAGGTGAAGAACTGGTCACGCCTCCGACGCTGGACCCGAAGCGGCGCATGGGGCGATTCGGAATATCTTCGGTGGGCTTACCAGACGTATGCCGCGCGGCAGTCGCGTGAAAGTGCCGCTGAGACCGAGGCTGGTTCGCTCTGGAGTTCCGCTGAGCGAGCCGCAAGCGAGCAGCCCGAACGCGAAGCGAATCTCGCGCGGCTCGCTGCGAAGTGGGGTTTAGCCGCCGAGGCCAAGCAGCTGTGGAGGCGAGTGGCGAAACATCCGCCGTTCCGCCGCGAAGCGCTCGACGCGCTCTTCCGGATTCACCGCACGAACAACGAACTTCAGGACCTTCTCCAAGTCAGCAGGCAGCTCCACGAAAGCTCGCCGCGCGAGACTTCACTGACATCGAACTACGCTCGGCTGGCGCTGCTGCTGGCGCCGAACACCGAAGAGGCGCGCCGGAAAGCGAAGGAAGCGTACGACGCAGCGCCGAAAGACGCGAACGCGGCGGTAACCTACGCGTTTGCGCTCTACAATCTGGGCCGCACCGCAGAAGGCCTGGACGTGCTGAAACAAGTGCCGCGCGAGGAACTCGAAGACCCTCACCGAGCGGCCTACGCAGCCGTGTTGTTCCTCGATGAGAATCAGCCGGACGCCGCGCGTGAGTACGTTGAGACCGCGCAGCGCGGACCGCTTTACCCGGAGGAGAAAAAGCTTCTCGACGAAGCGCTCTCAAAAGCGCAGCCCGAGCCGCAGCCGATCCCTCCCGCCGCGCCTCAGCCCTCTCCGGCACCGGCTGCAGCGACTCCGGGGCCAATGCGCTGAGGAGCAAGCGATGCTTCTGCGTCCGCGATCGCTCGTTGGAGCAGCATCGCCGCGAGCGGTTCGGTGGCTTTGTCGAGCGCGGCGTTCGCCTGTTTCAACCGCTGCAATTCGCCAGAGGCAAGCGCCGCGCGAAGCTCCGTCAGCAAGCCCTCGATCCTCGTCGCCTCCTCAGCGGAGATCTGGTGAACCAGCACGCCCAGCGCAGTCTCCACAGCGCCGGCCATCTCATCCGCCTTGAGCTTCGCTTCTGTCCAGGCCCGCTCGCTCATGTCGTCAAATGCATGCTCAAGCGACTCGGCGATCATCGCTTCCACCGCCTCGTCGGAGACATCGACCGCGCTGTTGATCTCGACGATCTTCTCATATCCGGTCTTCGTGTCGCGCGCCAGGACGTGCAGGAGCCCGTTCGCGTCGAGTTCAAACTGCACCCCGACGCGCGCAACGCCTTTCGGCGCCGGCTCGAACTCGAGCTCGAACTCGCCGAGCGGCCAGTTATCACGCGCCATCTCGCGTTCTCCTTGCAGCACCTTGATGCGCATCACGCGCTGATTGTTTACGGCGGTCGTGAACATCTCGCCGGCCTTTAGCGGAATCGTCGAATTCCGCGGGATGATGACATTCATCAAACCGCCGAACGTCTCAATGCCTAACGACAGCGGCGTCACATCCAGCAGCAGCACGTCGCGCACGGCACCGGACAGAATCCCCGCCTGGATCGTCGCGCCGAGCGCCACCGCTTCGTCGGGGTTCTGCGAGACGTTGGGTATCCGTCCGAAGATGTCAGCGACGATATTTCGCACCAGCGGCATCCGTGTGACGCCACCCACGAGGATGACGTCGTCGAGATCAGCAGGCGCAAGTTTTGCGTCCGCCAGCGCACGCCGGCAATGCGCACGCGTTCTTTCGATGACTGGGCGGCTTAGTTCATCCAGCTCGCTTCGTGTCATGGTGAACGACACGCTTTCTGGCCCGGCAAAAAACGGCAGGTTCACTGCGATCTCATCGTCGCTCGAGAGCCGATGCTTCGCGTCCACCACTGCGTCCCGCAAAGCTGCGCGCTGTTCCGGGGAGAGCGCGCCGTCCAGGATCCGAGCGCCGCATTCCGCGATCAGCAGCGAGTCGATATCATCTCCGCCGAGTCGTGTGTTTCCGTTCGTCGCGAGCACTTCGAAAACTCCCTTGTTCAGCTCGAGAATGGAGACGTCGAAGGTTCCGCCACCGAAGTCGTACACCGCGATCTTGGCGCGGCTCGTCAGCTGATGGAGTCCATATGCGAGGGCCGCTGCGGTCGGTTCGTTTACGATTCGCTCGACCGTGAAGCCGGCGAGTTCCCCCGCCCGCTTTGTCGCGCTGCGTTGCGCATCATTAAAGTAAGCCGGGACCGTGATTACCGCCCGCGAGACGGTGCGCCCGAGCGCAGCTTCCGCGTCGCCCTTCAGCTTCCGCAGCACGAATGCGGCGACCTCCGCCGGCAGGTAATCGACGCCGCCGGCGCATAGCCGGACCGGCTCACCTCTCCCGCGGACGAGTTTATAGCTGACATCCGCATCCTCGCTCTGCAGCTCATCGCCACGCACGCCGATGAAGCGCTTTGCCGAATAGATGGTGGCTGCAGGATTCAACGGGCGCATCCGCGTCGCGGGGCGGCCGACAAGCGGCTCCCCGGTCGGCGGAACATGAACAACCGAAGGCGTCAGCCGCTCTCCGTTGGCATCGGCAAGCAGGATCGGAAACCCGGCCTCCATGATCCCGATCAGGGAATTGGTGGTGCCAAGATCGATGCCGACAATATCACTCATGTTGCGGCGCTACTGTGCACCGCGCCGGCAGCCGCCTCAACTATTCCGGCCGATCGTGCGGATCGATCGCCGCCGTCCAATGCGCGATGTCTTCAGCGTTCATCCCGGACCGCGAGTTCAAACGGCCGTCGCGATACCCACCCTCCCGCACGTCCGTGAGGTATTGCGCGCGCGACAGGAGCGTCCCGCGGCAGACGTGGTCCGGGCAGTTCGAGCTGATTTCTTCGTGGGCGCGCTGCAGGAGATCGCTCATCAGCGAACCCGGAATCCGGTTTCGCTCAGATGGATAAATGAAGCCAAAGAGCACCAGATGGCTCAGCAG